>CP064999.1:4391333-4705000 GCA_016700115.1 Sphingobacteriales bacterium
GTTCATCCCGTTTTGTGTCCAGACAAAATTGTTGGAACCTGCGCTATCTCCTAAAATACTAAGCATAATTTCTTCACCAGAACAAGCAGAAGTCGGCGCTACGATACTCGTTATTGGGTCAATCACAGCCACCCAAATATCAGCACTTGCCGTACATCCGTTAGTAGGGTCGGTACCCGTTACAGTATATGGCAAACTTCCCGCAGTTGCAGGCGCGTTGGTGTTGACAAATCCAAAATTGGGTAAAAGTGGGGTAAACATATTGTTTCCACCAGTCCACCAATAATTGTATTCCCCCTCAAAGGCTTGTAAGTTAATGCTACCGCCCACGCAAACTGTGTCGGTTGAGGCAGAAGCGGTAAATACCGGCATAGAACCAATGTCAACGGTCACGCTTTCGGTATTCGTGCAGCCGTTTGTATCGGTCACGGTCACGGAGTAGGTCTGTGGTCCGGGCAACTCTACGTTTACTGTTGCTATAACATCCGTTGCATTTACCACTCCATTACCTTGCCAAACATAAGAGTCTATCAGCGTGTCGGGATCTCCAATCAATTCAAAATCAGTAGATTGACAAGTAGTAGCGGGTATAATAACTTGAACATTAGGCGATGGGTAAACCATTACATAATTGTTAACCGTAACCGAAACTGTACCAAATTCGTTAGTTACTGACAGCGTTACATTATATTCTCCAGGTGAATCGTAGGTAACTGTAGGGGTGGAACTTGTACTTTCCGATGGAACTCCGCCCGGAAACGACCAATTCAAGGCTGCCCCGGAAGTAGAGGTAGAAACAAACTGTACCTCTATGGAGTTACAGCCCATAGCGTTGTTGGCGTTGGTAAAACTTACAAAAGGAGGTGCTCCTTCTACTATTTCAAACTTATCAAAAGCAGCTTCAACCACATGCCCTGATGTTGGCATATCAGAAATTGAAACCAGTAATTGCATGTTTGCAGTTGGCTGCAAATGGTCAGCGATGTTAATTACAGTTTCATGAAAATTGTATTCAAAGGGATCGCCATCTTTAACCGCTTCTATTGTCTTAGTTTCAATTCCGTTAGAAATCTGAATAAATAAAGTATCATTACTCCCATTCTGCAAAGACAAATACCTATGATAGCGCAGCTGAGGGTTGGTGTATCCACTTAAATCAAAAACAGGAGACCTTAGATTAGTTGTTCCGTTGTTGACATTATTGACAATGCCTGTGCCTCCGTTGCCTGTAACAAAGCAAATTTCCCCAAAATCGGACGTAACATCAGCTCCGACATTAGAAGGTTGTCCTGCAAACTCTGTTCCAATAGGTTTTACCATTTCCCAAGCTCCACTTGTAACATCTCCACTAACAGTCCACCCATAATCAAAGAAAAAGTCATCGTAATAACCCGGGGTTAAGTGAATTGTAAATGTGTTATTTGTTAAAGAAACAAACGGTGTTAACTTTAGCGTTCGATACCCCCATTTACCAATATAAATTTCATGAGTTCCGGGTTCATAAGCTAAAAAAACTGCCTGACCTGAAGCGTCAGTAAAAGCTGTTTCGTTTACAAATTGATTCATAAACAATATTTCGGCATTACTTATCGGTTCTCCGGTTACTGAATTGACAACCTGTATTGTTACGTTGTATGATGGGATAGGTTCCATAGCGATTGACAATGGAGTTATAATGCCGTTTTGCATTTCAACTTCGATTACCTGAGTTTCATATCCATATAATGACAGGGTTACTGAATAAACGCCATTGTTTGCTACACCTGTTTGAAAAGTTCCGTTTAATCCCGTTTGGGTTTGAGTTTCCGGCATTCCATTGAAGCCAATTTGAACACCCAGTAAAGGCAATCCGGTTTGAGCGTTGGTAATTGTTCCTTGCAGGTAACAGGCTTGGGTATATTCAGGCTGAATGACGAATAAGCCCTCTTCCATATCAGAAGCCAGTAAAATGCCCGAAGGCAAATAAGGATAAACTCCCCAACATCCGTTAAAATTATCACCGGCAAGTGGAGATGTATCGTAATATCCCACCTCGATAGGCGCATTGGGGAAAGTTGCATCAGTAATCCTTGCCCCATCTCGGTAATAGGAGGTAACTATAAAATTATTGTAGAAAAAGGTATTGTGAGGAATCACGCCACTGCCCGGATTTGAGCGGTATTCTGCCAATTCTTTAATGTCTGAAATATCCGACACATCGAATATGCCAATCGGGGCATTGCTCTTTTCGTCTGTGGTGATAAAGGTATTCCCATCTTCAGACAACCAACAGTTATGTGTAAACGCAAAAGGCGTTGGATGTGTGGCCATAATAACAGGCATTGCTTTGTCTGTAATATCTACCACTGCAAACTGTCCCTCATATATTTCTGCAGTCCATAAGGTATCGCCCCGAACAAAAACGTCATGACAATATTCCTCATTATATAAGCCCACTATGGGTGGGTTTAAGGGGTCGGAATTTAAATCTATCATCAAAGCTCCGCCAACTCCTATATTACTCCCCAAAACATAACCGATACCATTCTCATCAATAAAGATATTGTGTGCCGATTCCAAATTAAGGGTTGCCCCCTGAAATACCCCGCCCATCCAGTTAGTCACTATAATTGAGTCCGGCAAGTATTGCAGATCAAAGATGTGAAGACCGCTGTCTGTTTCGTTTGTTACATAAGCATAATGCCCCCAAACCTTCATGTCCCTCCAAAGGCTGCTTGGACCCGGCACAAAAAACAATTCATTAGGAGTAGCAGGGTCGGTAACATCTATAATAGCCGTACCCGTTCGTGTGCCAAGCAGTGCATATTCATGCCCATCGGCCACATATCCCCATACGTCATTGACAGTTTGCTCATAATCAATATTACTCAGCAAAGTTGTATTAAACTGAGCTGAAATTTGGAAATTGCTTATGAAAAACAAACAAATCAGATAAAAAACAGAACTAAGTTGTTGAAAATACTTCATACCAACATTTGAAAATTGAATAAACAAAAAATCGTACACCAATTGCTAACCAGATAATACAACGAAAAATCAGCACTACAGGTCGTATTTTTAACCATAATTCTGATAACAATTGCAAGTACAAAGACTAAAATATCAGATTTACTTTGGCTGTTATCACACTTAATTTGCAAAGTTCGTAATCTTTTTACAGTTTTACCGACAAATTTATCCTGTTAAAGCATTCAACAGAAATGATGCCACTCACTCCCGAAAAAGACAAGGAGTTTTTTGACCTCATCACCACTCACCAAGGAATCATACACAAAGTATGTAGTGTCTATTGTCAGAACGAAACTGACCGGGAAGACCTTTTTCAGGAAATTTTATTACAGGTTTGGAAATCTTATGCCACTTTTAAAGGAGATTCTAAAATCAGCACCTGGCTTTATCGAGTTGCCCTCAATACTGCAATTTCTATGTACAGACAGCAATCGCGAAAAGGTGGTACCGGAAAACAACCACTTTCTCCCGAAGAGCTTCAACTCGCAGATAAACCGGTTGATTTTGAATTTGAAGAACGATTAAAATTTTTATACACCACTATTGACAAACTCAACAAAATAGAAAAAGCAATCGTCATGCTTTACCTGGAAGATTATGACTATCGTCAGATTTCTGAAATAGTTGGAATTACCGAAACAAATGTGGGAGTTAAACTCCACCGAATCAAAGACAAATTGCGAAAACTGGCAAAAACTCAATATTCATGATAGAGTTGGATGACTTAAAAAATGCGTGGCAGGAATTTTCCAAAGCTCAGGAAGAACAGCACAAACTCGATGCTGCCCAAATCAGGCAAGCACTTGAAAAAAGAACTCATTCTGCTGTTGGCAAAATTCGTCGTGCCCTTAGTATTGATATGGCTTTGCTCGCGTTTTTTACCATCACTTTACTGATCTATGCGCTTTTATTTAACAAACCTCTTCTAAGTCTTTTGCTTTTTGTTTTTGGAATCGTTTGGTCTTTTACACTTTTTGTCAATATAGCCCTTCATTCTTTGCTCAACCGGGTGTTTAACGTGAAAGCGGACCTAAAAACGTCATTAATTAAATTGGTTAATTATATTGGCAGAGGGTTGAATACAATCAATACCATCGCTATGTTTGCTCCTTTGGCAGGTGTTTTTATCGGATACATCATGACTTCTCATGATCAACTAACCTGGCAAATTTTCCTTTTGCTTTTAGCGGTTGGTGTAATGATGGGTTTGGCTTTCTTTCCTCTAATGCGTTGGTACACCAACAAAATGGTCGGGCAACATTATCAGGAACTTAAACAATGCCTGAACGAACTACAGGAGGAAGATTAAAACCTTTAATTTTCATGAACTTAAATTAAAAAACCACAGTTGTTGCCAAATATCTGACAAAACAACTGTGGCGAACTGTTGGAAACCTTAAACTTCTTCCAACTTGCATCATTTTTTCATAAATTGATTAGAAAAAAGTACTTACTAATTTGTACAGACTTTAATTCCTAATTTATTTATCAGATTTTGAGTTTATATTTTAAATCTAAGCCCCTGATGTAAGACATCTTACAACAGGGGCTATTCTATAATATCTCAATCGTAACTATTTTTTTGCACACATAGTTGCCTTCAAATGAAGATGTTGGTGAATAATCACCTCTAAAAATGTCAATTGAAGGAAATAATATTGACTTTTTGCACTTTTAAATTGAGATTTTTAAGTTTTAAATTGCAATTAAAACTTTTTAAATTGACTTTTTAATCTTTAAAATTAGCTTTTTACTCCTTTCAATTGATTTTTTAATCTATTAAATTGAATTTCCCCTTCCTACAATCTCAATTTTCTTCTTTTAAAAGTTAATTTCAATCTTTTAAATTGCTTTTTTCCTTTTAAAAATTGTAATTTTTAATTTTAAAATTGAAGTTTCAGAAGTTTTTATTGAAAGAATTTTTGACCTTGTTTTTGGCATTTTGATTTTATGCTTTTCGACTAACAAGGCAAATCAGAGATAAGGGACCAGGATTTTTGAACATTCCCTTTTTTTTTCCCGCAGATTTTCGCGGATTTCTTTTGTAGTTGCTTCTTGATTTTAGCTTATTTTTTTTCTGCCTCTTTTTTTGTTTTTATTGTTCAAAACACTTGCTATGTCGTCAAAATCTTTCTCTATGTCGTCAAAATCTTTCTCTATGTCGTCAAAATCTTTCGCTATGTCGTCAAAACTTTTCTCTAAGTCGTCAAAATCTTTCTCTATGTCGTCAAAATCTTTCTCTATGTCGTCAAAATCTTTCTCTATGTCGTCAAAATCTTTCTCTATGTCGTCAAAATCTTTCTCTATGTCGTCAAAATCTTTCGCTATGTCGTCAAAATCTTTCTCTATGTCGTCAAAATCTTTCTCTATGTCGTCAAAATCTTTCTCTATGTCGTCAAAATCTTTCTCTATGTCGTCAAAATCTTTCGCTACGTCGTTTTGACAAAAAATAAGCCCTTGACAGGGGTGATTTTCTGCCAAAATGACAGTTGCTATGATTTGAAAAAAGATTTACGTTTTTTTAGCCTCGTTGGTTTTGATGAAAAAAGGGTTTGGCTTGTTTTTGTGAAGGGAACTTCGTTTCTAACTCTGTCCGATTTGATTCTTTGAATTCAAGATTTGGGGGGTTAAACTGAGTTTTATTTGATATAAATTCAGGCAATAGGCTTTAAAAGTTAGTTTTGTACTTTTAATTAAAAAGTTTTAGGCCATTTTTGATTTGTTTTTGTTTTTTGCGTACTTGTTTTTTCACATTTCCAACCCTTCATTTCGGTTGATTTAAAGAATAAGATTATAGAATGATTATCCTGATTTGAAATAATACGATGTTTTAGTTTGAATCAAAAAAATGTGATGGCTAAATTAGCCCCGATTTCAAAAAACTACCTCCATGTATTCTGTAAAGCTGCTCGAATATCTAAAAACTAAACTTACTACCGGAAACAGACGCTCAATACATTTGAATGCCTTACCCGGTAATTTGCTAAATCGTGTAGATGTCGCTGATTTAGACCTTTTACAACCAAAACTGGCTGAAAAACTTATCCAAAATCTGCTTAATCAACCCAAATTCAGCCTTACCCTCAATTATGAAAATTCTAAATCAATTTATTCCCTGACTCAAGAGGAGCAAAAGAAATTGCAAATTCTGCAAAAAAAAATCAATGCTCTTTTTTATGAAAACAACGATAACTACCTGGAGCATGGAACAAAACCTTTTGGAATTGGTTACCCCCTTCTGATTAAACGAGACCGTCAGGATCCTACCAAAATTATTAAGGCCCCTGTTTTAATCTGGAACTTAGAAATTGAAAAATCGAGCACACATGCCTTTCGGTGGATTATCAGGCGCAACGATGACTTTGCCGTTTACCTCAATCAGGTTTTACTTTCCCATATTGAATTGGATGAAGGGATATTGCTACAAAATCTTGCTTCACAATACGATTTTGATAATCCGTTAACAGAACAGGGAATAGTTAACCTTTGTAATGATTTGTTAAAGCAGCTCAATGCGGGTGATGAATATCCCGTTGCCACAATTGCAGTTTGTCCCGGTCCTGATACTTTGAAAAATATGGACTTTGTAAAACCTGTTTTGCGATGGTCTGCGGTATTAGGAATCTACAAGACCCAAAAACAGAGTATTATTCGCGATTACGAACAACTAATAGCACTTCAGCAGAAAAATCCCTCAGATATTTCAAACGCCGAAGAAAATCCAGATACCTTAACTCCATTTGATTTTTTTCCGGAAAATGGAGGGCAAAATTCAATCATTTTTCCAACACAAAAACCAACATCATTTCAGCAACATAATTTTGTTTGCATCAAAACTGACCCTTCTCAACAGGCTGTAGTCAACAATCTGACACGTACTTATGAACAAATCATACAGGGGCCTCCCGGAACAGGAAAAAGCCGCTCACTGACTGCGGTTATTTCAAATGCACTTGCAAACCATGCCAAATGTCTGGTAGTTTGTGAAAAAAGAACAGCACTTGAAGTTGTGCAAAACAACCTTTCTGATATTGGGTTGGGAGGTTTGACAGTTATTATAGAAGATATTTCTAAAGATCGGAGTAAGGTGATAGATATCGTCCGAAATACTATGGATGAACATCCGGTTTATGCCCAATTTTCAGAACATGAATTTGTTGAATTGTTATCTGCCACGAAAAAACTGGAAGACCATATTCGTCAGACTCATCTTTTTTTAGACAGAAAATTGCTTCATCACTGGAACTGGACAGATTTGTGCGGAAAATATCTGATTGCCGATTCCCAACTTAAACCTAATGAAAAAATAATCAATAACAGTTTGGTTTGTCCGCTAAGTGAGCAACCCTCTGCCGGATATACACGCCTTGTTGAGGTTGTAAATACAGCTCAGCTATTATATAATAAGGTACAAACTCTTCAGCATCCGTTGACCGCAATTCATCCGTCTTTATTTTCGACTTTTCTGGTGGGGGAACTTCAGTTTAAAATTCAGAATGCAGCCGTCCGCTCTATCGAACAATTACAAACATTGACGGGTCAAATTGAAGCACTAATCAATGATTATTCTCATCAATTGGAAATACATTACCGCGAGGTGTATGCCCAATTTTTCAGACTTACTGACGATTTAAATATTCACATTGAACAAAACCTGAAATTATACGGGCAAGACTTTAATCGTCTTGCCGGTCCCGGAAAGATGTTGGTAAAAATGGCAAGTCTTGTTTCGGAAAAACACCGCAAAATAATTCAAGCCCAACAGGTAACGATTGAAATGTTTGCCCAAATCTGTCAATATTTTAGCCGTCATTCCTATTTTGAATACCATTTTCCGGACCAGGACATTCATCGCCCCGAAAAGATTGAATTGATTCATCAACACTTATTGCAGTTTCACGATCTTTTCGAAATCTGGCACGATCAATTACCCAATCAAATTGAACGGGAAACTGCCACTTTGAAATATAGCAGGCCGCATCCTGCATTAAACATGGAAGCTCGTTTGGAGTTTGTCAAAAATTCTTACAACCAATTTGCTGAAACCCATAATCGGGATGGTTATTTATACGACCAAATGCCTGAACAATCTGATCTGCCCGATACTCATCTCTCCATTGTACGCCGAACTCAACATCTTTGGGAACAGGTCTTAAAAAATTTAAACATTTTCAGAGAGTTTTATGACTGGCAACGCTTCTTCTTTGGTTTGAGCGAACCGGAACAACAATTAATCAAAGAAATAATACTTTTAAATACCAACAAATGGCAGCCTGTTTTTGAACAATGGTATTTCCACCGGTTACTTCAGTTTTTAGAACAAAACCTGATTCCCCGTCATGATCAAGATCAACGTCAGTATCAACAACTCCTTGCACGTTTACGCGCTTTACAGGCAATTAAAATAAATAATGAGTGGAAACGTCGTCAAAGACAAACGGAAGGGCGTTTTAACCACAACAATGCAGGTTTTAACATCAAACAACTTTATAACAAAAGAGGAACTAAAGGGCAACAACGCAACCCTTTGCGAAAAATCATTCATACTGATGTCCAACTGTTTACCGATTATTTTCCGGTATTGTTGGTTAATCCTGTGGTTTGCAGTTCGATCATTCCCTTAAAAGAAAACCTTTTTGAGGTGGTTATTTTTGATGAAGCCAGTCAGCTAAGACTTGAAGAAACATTCACCGCACTCTTGAGAGGACGATATAAAATCGTTTCAGGAGACACTCATCAGATGCCGCCGACAAGTTATTTTGATACCGGCAGAAATATTACCATAGATGCCGCTGAAAGTGTTCAGGAAGACGACTTTGAAGCTGAGCCTGACCCGGAAGATATGAAAATTCAAGATATTGTAGTTAAAGAATCTCTTCTGGCTTATGCCGAAGACATCGGTTTTAACCGCTCTTTTTTAGATTTTCATTACCGTTCGAGACATCCTGATTTAATTGCTTTTTCAAATGCTGCCTTTTATGGTTCCCGACTCATTACTTTACCGGTAACAGAACCTTATCAACCCATCCGGTTTGTAGAGGTTAACGGAATTTACGATAAAAATACCAATGTGGCGGAAATAGATGCCATCATGCACATCCTGATCAACGAAATTGTACCTTCTACTTCCAGTTACGGTCAGATTGCTGAGCTTCCTACTGTTGGTGTTGCTACATTTAATATCTATCAGCGCAACCTGCTCCTTGAAACTATTGAACAACATAAACTTAAAGATGAATCCCTGGCAAATCATTTTGCAAGATTGGAGGCTAATGGTTTTTTTGTAAAAAATCTCGAAAATATTCAGGGGGATGAACGCGATATAATGATAATTTCAACCACTTTCGGCAGAAAGCCTGACGGACAGTTTATTCAAAATTTTGGCCCTATCAATCAGGATAAAGGTTATAAACTGTTGAACGTCATCATCACACGAGCCCGGCAAAAAGTGTATATCTGCACCTCCATACCTTCTGAATATTACTCAAAATATATTTCTGAAATAGAAAAATCAGGCAATTCCGGTAAAGGTATTTTTTATGCTTATTTATCTTATGCAAAAGCCATTGAAACAGGCAATCATGAATTTAAACAAAGTATTTTAAATTTGTTGCAACGCTATTGCATCGAAACAATGAGTCGAAATCAAACTCATACAGGTGAGTCGGATTTGTTTATCGGTGAAATTGCCCGGCGACTATCGGAAGTTTTACCCGGATACGAAGTTAATCCTTTTGCAAGAACCGGAGGGTTTGTCATAGATATTGAGTTGATTCCTTTTCAAAACAATCTGTCACCTATTGCTTTGGAATGTGACAACAGCGGATTGCATCAATTAGAAGAGGCTCCGCTCAATGATATTTACCGACAGGAACAACTCAACCGACTTGGCTACCATTTTATCAGGACTTATTCCATCAATTGGTGGCTAAACCCTCAACAGACACTGGAAGATCTTATTTTACAGATAAAAACCATCCGCAATTCTACTAACTAAACCAGAATTGGATGACTAAATGTAAAGTTAACCAATGTTCCGATACTCATTGACATCATTGACGAAAAACAAAACTCAATCAAACCCTGAATTGTTAAATCAAAAACAAAAGTTACTAAATGTTAAGAAAGGATAAAAACAATCAAAATCCTTTAATCTCAAAAGAACCTTTAACAGAGCAGTTTGGTTACTACATCTAATATTTTACCATTCATTATACAAAAAAATCAAAACTATGAAGTTTGAAAACTACAGGTACGAGCGACCTGACATGCATGTTTTTGAAAAAGAATTTGAAAGATTGTTGAGTGAGTTTGAAAGCGCTGAAAATGTTGCCGAACAAAATTTAGTCATTGAGTTAATAAACCGTCTTCGGGCTGATTTTGACTCTATGGTCAACATAGCGAGTATCCGTTATAGTATAGATGCTACTAATCCTGACTTTGAAAAAGAACAGATCTTTTTTGATGACCAACGACCGATTTTTACCGGTTTTGAAACAAAGTTTTATCAAGCTCTTTTAAAGTCAAAATTCAAAAAACAGTTACAGGAGCGTTGGGGTAAACACCTTTTTGAAATAGCAGAAGTTAAAGTTCTGACCTTTCACCCAAGTATCATTGAAGATTTGCAAAAAGAAAATCACTTAATCAGTGAATACGATAAACTTCGCGCATCAGCCAAAATTATGTTTATGGGCGAAGAAAGAAATCTATCAGATATAGCGGCTTTTGAGCTATCACCCGATCGTGAAATACGCAAAAATGCATCTGAGGCCAAATGGAAGTTTTTTGCAGACAATGCTCAGGCCTTTGACCATATACTCGACCAACTCGTGGCTCTTAGAAACGACATGGCAAAACGACTTGGTTTTAAAAACTTTGTACAATTAGGGTATAAGCGAATGTTAAGAACTGACTATAACCCTTATATGGTAGCCGATTATCGCCGTCAGATTCTGGATGTTATTGTTCCTGTTGCTAAGGAACTTCGAAAAAGACAGGCAAAACGTCTGGAGATTGACGAATTGAAATACTATGATTTAAACATGATGTTCAAATCGGGCAATCCCACCCCTAAAGGAAATCCGGATTGGATTGTCGAAAACGGTGTACAGATGTACGAAGAATTGTCGCATGAAACCGCTGAATTTTTCAACTTCATGCTCAACAGCAACCTTATGGACCTTGTCAGTAAAAAAGGGAAAGTGCCCGGAGGATATTGTACCTATATAGAAAACTATAAAGCTCCTTTTATTTTTTCCAATTTCAACGGATCTTCTCATGACATCACGGTTCTAACTCATGAAGTAGGACACGCATTTCAGGTGTATATGAGCCGTGATATAGAAACGCCTGAATATCGTTGGCCAACTTACGAAGCTTGTGAAATCCACTCCATGAGTATGGAATTTCTCACTTGGCCATGGATGGATAAATTCTTTCAACAGGACACCGAAAAGTTTAAATTCGAACATTTAAGCGGTTCAGTACTATTCCTGCCTTATGGTGCAACTGTGGATGAATTTCAACATTTTCTTTATGAACATCCCGATGCCACTCCCGAACAAAGAAACCGTGCCTGGCGTGAAATTGAGAAAAATTACCAACCCTGGCTTGACTATGATGGAAATGAATATTTAGAAAATGGCGGCTTCTGGCAAAAACAGGCACATATTTACCATACTCCTTTCTATTATATAGATTACACACTGGCTCAAATCTGCGCATTCCAGTTTTGGACAAAATCTTTGGAAGATAATAAACAAGCTTTGGCCGATTATATTAACCTTTGCAAATTAGGTGGCAGCCAGCCCTTTTTACAATTGGTTTCTTCAGCCAATCTCTTTTCTCCTTTCGAAGATGGTTGTATCGAAAAAGTGATGGAACCCGTCAACAATTACTTAACAGCGACTAACGATTTAGCACTCTAAGACTCTTTTTCATTCCATTTAAAGGTTATCAAATATGACTCTCAAAAGCCGATTTCTTACCTTGCTGTTGTTACTTACTGTAGGAATTGCATCTGTCTCGTTTGCATACAGGAACAACTCATTCGAAATTGCAAAAAACCTCGAGCTTTTTGCTTCAATTTTTCGGGAGTTAGATGCTTTTTATGTGGATGAGATTTCTCCGCAAAAATTTGTCCGAAGTGGTATTGAAGGCATGATGCGCTCATTAGACCCCTACACCTCGTTTATTTCTGAAGAGGAAATGGGCAGTTATGAAGTACAAACAACAGGGAAATACGGGGGGATTGGTTCTCTTATTCGCAAATCTGGTGATTTTGTAGTTATAGTTGAGCCTTATGAAGATAGCCCATCGGTTAAAAGTGATTTGAGGGCAGGAGATAAAATTGTAAAAATTGATGGAGTTTCCGCAAAAGGAAAAACTTCTGACGAGGTGAGTAAACTTTTAAAAGGTGAGGCCCAAACTCAGGTCAAGTTGCTGATTGAGCGTCCGGGAGAAACCAAACCCCTTGAAAAAACACTGACCCGCGAAGAAATTACTATCAAGAATGTTCCTTATTTCGGAATGTTAGATAATACCGGCATCGGTTACATCAAGCTCACCGGTTTTACTGATAAGTGCAGCAATGAAGTAGCCGATGCTTTAACCGAACTTAAAAAAAAGCATAAAGCTCAATCCATTATCTTAGACCTTCGTGACAATCCGGGTGGATTGCTCAACGAAGCGATTGATGTTGCCAACTTGTTTGTAGATAAAGACATTGAAATTGTCAGTACCAAAGGTAGAAAACGCGAATGGGATAAAAGCCATAAGACAACAAAACAACCAATTGATAGCCAAATTCCAATCGCTATCCTGATTGACCGGGGATCTGCTTCTGCTGCAGAAATTGTCTCCGGTGCTTTACAGGATTTAGACCGGGCAGTGATTTTAGGAGATCGTAGTTTCGGAAAAGGGTTAGTTCAAAGCACCAGACAAATGGGATATAACAGCAGAATCAAGCTAACCACTTCTAAATACTATTTACCAAGCGGCAGAGGTATTCAAGCCTTGGATTATTCAGGCGGTTACAGCGATAAATTGGAAAAAGTGCCGGATTCTCTGAGGACAGAATACAAAACCAAAAATAAGAGATCTGTTTATGATGCAGGAGGTGTTGACCCGGACCTTAATATTGAAATGCCCAAATATGCTAATATCTCTAATAGTCTGTATAATAAAAACCTCATTTTTGACTACGCCAGTCTTTACCGCACTCATAACCCTCAAATCCCGTTACCTGAAGAGTTTGAGATGAATGAATCTGATCTCAATAAGTTTTTTGACTTTTTGACCGACAAGCAATATGACTATACCTCCAACAGTGAGCAATTGCTCAAAAATCTAAAGGAAACTACTAACAAAGAGCAGTATTATGATGCTCTAAAGCCGGAAATTGATCGTCTTGAAGCAGGTATAAATCACGATAAACAACAAGACCTGCAAAAACATAAAGAAGAAATCCGGCAATTACTTGAATACGAAATTGTTTCCAGATACTATTTGCAAAAAGGATATATTATTGAATCACTCGAAGACGATATAGTCCTGAAAAAAGCTGTTGAAATTCTTAAAAACACCGATCAATACAATGCTATTTTAGGTAAATAATTAAATCAAGTAATTGTATTAGAGCTATTTAATTAACATATAGTCCAAATTAATCGTCCTTCTAAAACAGCGGTTCTTACATGAATACTAAATTTAACTTTTCAATCTTCGCACTCGTCATAGCTTTTTTGGGAATACTGACTTTTTCCTATTCTTTTTTTGACAACAGCAAGTATTTTGAAGTAGCTAAAAACATGAGTCTCTATGCTGATTTATATCGCGAGCTGGACGAAAACTATGTTGACAAAATAGAACCTGCAAGTTTGATGAAAAAAGGGATTGATTCAATGCTAAAAACGCTCGACCCTTATACTAATTATATCACAGAAGCTCAGATTGAAGGGTTCAGAATGCAACAAACTGGTGCTGCAGGTAATATAGGTGCCGATCTAATGCTTCGCGACAATTATGTATATATTGCTGCTGTCAGCCAAAATCAGCCGGCTCATAAAGCAGGGTTAATGGCAGGAGATAAAATAACTGCCATTAACGGAACTTCTGCAAAAGATCGCAACATAGAAGAAGTACAAAAAATTTTACAAGGACAACCCGGTTCTGAACTGAAATTAACTTACATTAGACCGGGCAGTGTGGAAGAAACAACCGTTACTGTTATTAGAGAAAAAGAAGAAGGTAACAGCGTTTCACATTTTGATTTGCTCGATGGTCATACCGCTTATGTAAGGCATACAACATTTACACAAAACTGTAGTGCTGAAGTTGCAAAAGCCATTGAGGAACTCAAATCGAAAGGAGAAGTTAAAAATATTATTCTCGACTTACGGCAAAATGGTGGAGGGTTATTGAACGAAGCCATCAATATGGTCAATTTGTTTGTACCGGCTGGGCAATTAGTCGTAAAAACACATGGGAAAACAGACGAATGGAAAAAAGATTATAAAACAAGATTAGAACCTCTTGCACCTAATACACCGGTAGCAATCCTTATTGATGAAAAGTCTGCCTCAGCGTCAGAAATTGTTTCCGGAACCCTGCAGGATTTAGACAGAGGAGTTATTGTCGGCAAACAAAGTTTTGGCAAAGGGCTTGTTCAACAAACTAAAGATATAGGATATAATGCCAAACTCAAATTGACAGTCTCAAAATATTATATTCCAAGTGGGCGTTGCGTGCAGGCAATTGACTATTCAGGTCGTTATTTTGATGGGAAATCAACTGTTCCCGATTCTTTGAAAACAGCTTTCAAAACACGCAATGGCAGAACGGTATATGACGGAAGCGGTGTTGCTCCTGATTTGTCTGTTGATAAACCTGCTATTTCTAACATCACTAAAAGTTTGATGGATAACTACCTGATTTTTGATTATGCTACCCAATACCGGCAAAAACACGACTCGATTGCACATCCCACGAAGTTTCGAATAACAGATCGGGATTTTGAAGATTTTACCCGGTTTTTGGCGGATAAAAATTATGAATATACAACTGAAAGCGAAAAAATTCTGACCAATTTGCTTAAAAGTGTAAATGATGAAAAATACAGCGAATCTGTTTTAGCAGTTATCAACGGTCTGAAATCTAAGATTAAGGAAGAAAAACAAAAAGATTTAATAAAGTTTAAGTCTGAAATTACCGAATTGCTTAAGTTAGAAATTGTTTCACGCTATTATTTCCAAAAAGGCAAAGTACAAGCCACTTTAAATGACGATGAAGTGGTCAATAAAGCAATTGCTGTTTTAAACAATACAGAACAGTATAACAAAATACTAAAGGGAGTAAAATAATAAGTCAATTTACTGGTAATTGTATTGTTCTTATCTTGCCAAATTTAAAAAGCAATAAATGAAAACAGTTTTTTTATTCTGTTGCCTTGTTTTTATTCTACTGATTGTAAACATTGCTTGTAATACCTGTAAAAAGTCTAAGTCTGAACCGGTTAATCATGGATATCAAACAGATGTTTCCTCAAAAAACGAGTTACCTGATACCGCATTGATGTCAAATCTCTTTACACTTGAACATACCGGACAGGTAGCCAAACTAAAAGTTGGTGATACCCTCAATCTGCTATTGAAGTCAAATCCTACGACCGGTTATTCCTGGAAAATTGTTCAACTTGATTCCTTGACACTTCAAAATACAGGGGAAAAATATATTCCATATTCTACCGAACCTAATATTACAGGTAGTGGCGGCAATCAATGGTATTCTTTTAAGACAATTAAGCATGGAAATACCAAAATCAGTATCGTTTATAAACGACCATGGGAAAAACAGACCACTGATTTACCAAGTTTTGAGTTGGATTTAGAAATTGAACCTTAAAAGTTACCCTTTCTAAGAATATTAAACTATTTTAAAAGGGCATATATAAACCCTAAACAAGACTATTTAATTTTATAGCCTGTAATTACAAACTCAGTTCTGCGGTTTAACTGATGCTTTTCTTCAGAACAAGTTACACCATCAATACATTCATTGACCGGATTTGTTTCACCCAACCCTATAGCGGTTAAACGCTTGCGATCAATCTCTCTGCTTACAATATAATCAACTGCAGCCTGTGCCCGTTTTGAAGAAAGTGTTTGGTTGTATTCTTTAGTACCTCTTGAATCGGTATGTGCTTTAAGTTGAATGACAACCCCCGGATTTTCTTTCATAAAGGCAACTATCTTATCCAATTCTAATTTAGCATCATCGCGGATAAAAAACTGGTCTAAATCATAGTATATAAATTTCAGTTTAGGTAAAGGCAAATCGGGATGTGAACTTTCTCCTCCGGCAACAATAGTTATTGGCTCATTGAGAAGCCCTGTATTGGGGTCAAAAGGTATGCCCGACATGGGAAGTTCAAGGGTTAATTGTTTTTCATCAGACTTGCTACAATCGCGATCACGAGTGGTCATGTGAACGACTTCTGTAAAAAAGAAATCTTTGGAGGCATAGAGGGTAAAATCGCTTTTTACCGGAAGATCAAAAGAGAATCTTCCATTAATATCAGAAGTGGTTTCTTTGCTGATATTCATATTAATCAATCGAACTACAACACCTTGTAAGGGCTGGCCAGTATTTTTATTTCTAACTGTACCATTCAGTTTGCAAACAGATCCGCCACCTTTTGAAATAAAATAAATATCATCATCGCCTTGCCCACCTGGACGGTTTGATGAAAAATATCCAATTTCACGTTTTGAATCAAAAATAAATCCAAAATCATCTGAATTAGTATTAATCGGATAACGGAGGTTTTCAGGTTTCGCCCAGTTACCATTAGTAAGTTGACGTGATGCAAAAACATCTAATCCCCCTAATCCCGGTAATCCGTCAGAAGAAAAATATAATATTCCATCGCTACTGATATATGGAAACATTTCATTGCCTTCAGTATTGACCGAAGGTCCCAGATTTTGAGGGCGTTCCCATTTATCTCCGTTTTTTGTGCAGCTATAAATATCCGTACCTCCATAACTTCCGGGCATATCCGATATAAAATACAAGGTCTTGCCGTCAGGGCTTAAAGTGGGATGGCCTAAAGAATATTCCTGACTTATAAATGGTAAAAGTATTGATTTCCCCCATTCACCATTTTCATTCAGGGAAGACATAAATATTTGAAGGTTAAGCAGTTTTATTTTAGATTTATCTATAAAATTGGCTTTCCCGTTGTAATAGTTATTTCTCGTAAATAAAACTGTTTTGTTTTTATTGGTAAATGTTGCGCTGCTTTCATGGTAAACTGTATTGATGTCTCCTCTTAATGCCTGAGGAATGCTAAACAATGCAGGGTTATCGCCCTTTTGCTCCGCATAAAAAAGATCTAAAAAAGGAGCATTCTTGCGTTTGTAAATCTTCCTGCTTTTGCCATACTCTTCAGAGGCAAATACAATTCCGTTTTTATAAAAACTGGGAGCAAAATCTGCTTTTTTTGAATTGATATTGACCAACGATATTTTGTAAATACCTTCGTCTTCCAAAAAAAATCCCGATTTTTCGCAAGCTTCTATTTGTTTTAATCCGCGAGAATCGTGAGGTGCTAACTTAGAATATTCAATAAAAACGGTTTTTGCTTCGTCATATTTACCGTTTGCCTTTAACATGATGCCGTAGTAATATTTGTAAATGGGTTCCACACCTGGCTGAGATACTACTTGTGCATACCACAACTCTGCGGCATCAGGTTGTTTTAATAACCTGTAAGAATCAGCAAGTCGTTTTTTTGCTTCAATATCATTACTTTTCTTTAAAATATCTTTATATTCTTGAATTGCTCTGAGGTAATCGCCTTCTTCAAAAAAAGCATTGGCTTTTTTAAGATTGACTGATTGTGCTGAAACGCTCATTGGAACAACAGCATTAAAAAAAACAAAAAATAGGGTTAAAAAAAGTGCTCTCAAATGATGTTTCATAGTATATATAAACTTGCTTTTTTTCTACACCCCTCAAAAGGCGTACCATTAAAAAGTGATATAAGATAAAGAATTGAAGAACTAAAATATTAACCAATTGAGCCGGCTACAAATTAACCCGTACCCCACTATATTTTAAATCATACAACACTTGTAATTTCATGACTGACTTCAAAGGCTCAAAGTTAGAAAATCGAATGGATTACCAATAATGATACATAGTATATTTTGGCGTACATAAATGTTTACCGGTTAATTCAATGATGCTATTTGAATCCGACAACTCATAGGGTATGTTTAGATTAGTTGATGATTTTTATTGCATTCTGTTTATTTTTACCCGCAAAAAAATTGCATTCAATTATATGAGACCAATAAGAACACGATATGCTCCAAGTCCGACAGGATTTCAGCACATAGGAGGAATAAGAACGGCATTGTACTGCTATTTATTTACCCGCAAAAACAATGGTGTTTTCATTTTGCGAATAGAAGATACCGATCAGGCAAGATTTGTACCCGGTGCTGAAGAATACATCATTGATTCATTGAACTGGTGTGGAATAATTTGTGATGAAGGCGTTCATGTTGGAGGAGCTTATGGACCATACCGCCAATCGGAAAGGAAAGAAAAGTATCAACATTTTGTACATCAATTGCTGAGTAATGGTCACGCATATTATGCCTTTGACACTGCCGAAGAATTAGAGGCCATGCGTGAAAAGCTCAAAGAAAATGAATCACAAGGAACGCAATTCAATTACAATCCTGTTACGAGACAATCAATGCGCAACTCTTTGACAATGCCTAAAGATATTGTTGATGAGTTAATAGCAAATGGAACACCGTATGTCATCAGATTTAAAGTACCCGAAAATGAATGGGTTGAAGTTACCGATTTGATTCGTGGTGTGGTAAAAGTACATTCACACGAGCTGGATGACAAAGTTTTACTCAAATCAGACGGAATGCCAACTTATCATCTTGCAAATGTGGTAGATGACCGTTTGATGGAAATTACCCACGTTATCAGGGGTGAAGAATGGCTGCCTTCTACTCCGTTGCATGTATTATTATACAAGGCTTTTGGATGGTTGGATCTTATGCCTGCCTTTGCCCATTTACCTTTAATGCTTAAGCCTGACGGTAAGGGCAAATTGAGCAAAAGGGATGCGGAAAAGCTTGGTTTTACCGTTTTCCCGTTGGCTTACAAACATCCTTTAATCAACGAATCTGCAACCGGATTTCGTGAAATGGGATTTATGCCTGAGGCCTTTATAAACTTGTTGGCTTTGTTTGGCTGGCATCCGGAAAACGATCAGGAAATTTTCTCAATGGATGAACTAATTCAAGCTTTTTCTATTGAGCGCATAGGTAAATCAGGAGCAAAATTTGATTTTGAGAAAGCTAAATGGTTCAACCAGCAATATATAAAACAAACTCCAGATAAAATTTTGGCTGAAAAGATTATACCATTTGCACCTGAACATCTTAAAACGGTTCCGTTGGATTTTCTCATAGAAGTTTGCAGATTAATGAAAGAAAGGGTTACTTTTTTATCCGACTTCTGGATGAATGGCTATTTTTTCTTTTCACATCCCGAAACTTATGACGAAAAAACCATCTCAAAAAAGTGGACAATCCGTTGTGCCGGCTGTTTTACTGAAATCAGTTTGCGATTATCTGCTTTGTCTGATTTTTCAGCTATTGAAATTGAACATGCGGTAAAGTCAACTATGCAGGAACATGGTCTTGGCATGGGAGATGTTTTGCCTGTTTTAAGAATTATGTTAGCAGGTATAATTTCAGGACCTCCTGTTTTCGAGATGGCTGCATTATTAGGAAAAGATGAAATGATTGCGAGAATAAACTTGTTTACCAAAAAGTTTACCCCGGTTTCCAGTTGAAAATCATTTGTTTGATGTTCCCAATATTATTCAACTTCTAAATCAACCTATTCAAATACAATTAAAAACCAAACATGACCCTCCAAGAATTATTCGACAAATTGGCTTCCAATCCTGTTCCTGTAGTCTTGTTTTTTGTCCTTTTACCAATCGCAGCTTTAATTGCAGGAAAAGTAACCACAAGAGACGAGGTGAGAAGCAGCCCCTGGAATTACTTTTATTCCACCTTAGTTTATCTTACAACTGTGCCCGGAATATTTGCTTTGGTATTATGTGTTTATACTTTGTTTTTTGAACGGCATCGCAGTTTGCTCGAAGTGAACGCTTTGGTCTATTTCCTCCCACTGATAAGCATGATTTCAACCCTGCTCATCATCAACCGGAAAATTGACATGAAACACATTCCGGGATTTCACCGCCTTTCCGGAATGTTAATGATGATTGCCGTTACTTTCATAACCATTCTCATTATTCAGCAAACCCGCATTTGGGTAATCTTTCATGGTTCTGTTATGTACTTGTTTGGATTATTTATTGTACTGTTCTTGTTATTTTACTTTGGCTGGAACAGATTATTTGGTGAAAGAGAAAAACAAGATGACAATAGTATCAACTATCCAGTCAAATAAATTTACTTCTCTGTAGTTTTAAATTGCCGCAAATTATAGATGAATGTTAACATAGCATATCTGCGAAGCACATCAGTTTGTGTGTCTTCGATATAAGTTTCTGTTACATTCCTTCCAATGCTGTTGTTTTGATTTAGCAAATCATATACTCTCAACTGTATTTCGGCAGCATTATTTTTGAGGAATTTATAGCCTAATCCGACATTCCAAAGAGTAAATTGTTGCGTAAGTTCAGAGTTAAGACCGGTAAAATATGTTTGATTTATGTCTGAATTAATAACAAACCCTTTCCAGAAGAGCCATGAAAATTTAGCACCGACTTGTTGCGAATAATAGTTATTGTCAGATTGAGGTATCAGCGTATTATTTACGATATTGTAGTTGGCTGAATATGAAAGTGTGAAATCTAAACTTTCACTAATATTGCTTCCCAAAACAAAACCTGCATTCACATTATAAGTGTTTGCATAATTCAACTGGTTATTTATCAATCCGGGCGTTCTTCCGTAGGTTGCTCCGCCATTAATATTCAGGTTACTTTTTAAAGCTTTAACCGGCAATCCATAAGTAAAGAATGAGCGTAAACTCCAGTTTCCATTCAGATTCGTTGGTCTGTTTAACTGTGAGCCTTTAAACAAATTAATATCACCAAACAAAGTAGTATCTGAAACTGCAATATAAGTAGCATTAGCTATGTAGTTGTCTGTAATTCCTGCTGAAACAAAAGCAAATAAACTATGAGAGTTGTTTGGATTTGCATGAGCAAATCTAGTGCCGATTGTATGACTATAAGTTTGTTTCAAATCAGGATTTCCGGCACTCAACAATAATGGGTTACTATTATCTATTACGTTTTGAAGCTGAGAAATCGAAGGCGGGTTTGTTGAAGTTCTATAAAACAGCCTGATATTGGTGCTTTTGGTGAATTGATGTCGAAACATTGCGATTGGAAGCAGGTTCTGGAATTTTCTGTTTACTTTGTCAGAAGGAGGTGGAATTTCAGGAAAAATCTGATGTCCCTCTAAATCGGCATACTGAAAATTCAGACCTAAATTAAAATTTGTTTTTTCAGAGTTGTAACGATAGCTTACTCCCCCCCTTTGAGTTTGGTAAGTGTTTTTGAATTCATTAGTCAGAAGCTCGTCCGGAATGGAATATTCATTTGTAATCTCATCTAAATTAAATGTAGCTTTATCGGAATGGCTTTTGGTGAGTGAAGGCTGATAACTAATCTGCAATTGGCCTTTTTCTCCAATTGGCTCGGTATAAGTAAGGTTTCCTGAAATAGTTCTACCTGTGTTTAAAATATCAGCTTCTTGTGAAAGCGAAATCAATGTATCGGGTAAGGTAAAAAATTCACTTTCAGACAATAATAGTGTATTGCCATTTCTGTCATTCCATTCTGTATTAATACTTGCCGAAATTGTTCTTCCTTTTTTTAAAAATTTCCTGCGATATAAAAGGTTGTTTGAGATATTATATCCTAAATAATCGGATGTAAAACTGTTGGATGATTGGTTCAACAAGTCTTCGATTAAAGAATTAGTAGCATTTAATGCTGATTCTGTTTTGTTTTGCTGTAAGTTTATTCTTGGAGTAATGATTATAGAGTTAAAACTATCAATAGTGTATTCCATACGCAAAGACAAGCGGTGATTCAGGTTTTTACTGTCTGAAGTATTTGATTCGTCATAAACTTGACCGGTAGCTCCGTTTGTATTGATAAAATTGCGAATGGAAGTTGATTTTTTCTCATTATTGGAATAATTGAAAAAATAGCTACCTGTAACATTCACTTTTTTTGCCCAAACATCCGAATAGTTCAATCCCAAAGCTGTAGTGGCAGATATTCCCCCTTGTGGGCCTACCAAAAAGTTTTTCATATCACCTCCCTGACCCCAGGAACCACCTCCGGATCTTGGTCCTCCTCCCCCACCGCCAAACCCGCCACCGGGTCTTCCTCCACCACCTCTGTTTTGTGAACCGGAAATTCCGACCAAATCCTGTGTATTAAAATTTTGCTGATTAATATTGTTAGTCAACCCAAGTATGGAAATACGCCTGTCTCCTTTAAAAAGATTGACATTTCCACCTGCCCAATACCGGTTATCGCTTCCATATCCGGCATATACTTTACCAAACTGTCCGGTATTTCGTCCGGCTTTGGTAACTATGTTCAGAGTTTTAACATCATTCCCGTCACTAAAGCCGGTAAACTGTGATTGTTCGCTCATTCGGTCAAATACCTGAATTTTATCCACTATTTCTGCAGGCAAATTTCTAAGGGCTATTGTAGCATCATCTCCAAAAAATTCTTTACCGTCAATTAAAACTTTTTTAACTTCTTCACCTTGTGCCTTAACAGTGCCGCCTTCTACCGTAATATTTGGCATTTTAGTGATCAAATCCTGAGCATCAGCGTCTTGATTCACTTTAAAAGCACCGGCATTATATTCAGTGGTATCGCCCTTTTGTTGTGTTCTTATTTGTGTGCTTTCAATTTGCACTTCATTTAAAAGTTTTACATTTTCTTTCAACCTAATAATTCCCAAATCAACCGGTTTATTAGACGAAATTGCAACTTGGTTATCGTAAACATGGTATCCTACAAAGCTAATACGAATTAAATAGTTTCCTTTGGCAACCTGATTTAGGATAAATTTTCCATCTAAATCTGCTGAAGCGCCTTTAATCAGGTTTGTAGTATCCGGCAATTTATACAAAGCAACGGTTGCTCCAACTAAAGGAATTTTACTTTCATGGTCTTCAATAATTCCGGAAATCGCGTTATTTTGAGCCGCGAGGGGAATAAAACCTGTAAGAATCAGAATTATAAATAAAAGTTTTTTAACCATGGTGAGTTGGGTATATCTTAAAATTCTAAAATTTCCACAATATTACAAAAACAGTTTTAACTCTTTTATGGTATATTGAGTTCATTTACAAAGCTTACTTTAACGTTTGTTTAACATTAAACTGATTACTTTATCAGATTGATGAGCAATTGGAACAAAGCATTTAAACAATTTGAAATTTAAAAACTTTATAACAGACCGACTATGAAATGGTATCAACATATCAATTTGGGGTGTTTACTCTTTCGTTCTTTAATTGGCAGTGCTTACATGATACATGGCTTGCCAAAGTTGTCAGGAGGACCTGAAAGATGGGCTAAAGTTGGAAAAGCTATGGGAAACCTGGGTATTGATTTTTTTCCCGAGTTTTGGGGATTATGTGCAGCATTGGCTGAATTTGGTGGGGGGATACTTTTGTTAAGCGGATTCCTGTTTCGCCCTGCTTGTATTTTTCTGATGTTTACCATGTTTGTTGCAACTTTGCAAAAATACATCCAAGGATCAGGAGCATTTTTAGATTGGTCATACCCTGCCGAAATGGGAGCAGTCTTGTTGGCTTTCTTTTTTATTGGACCGGGTAAATACACTTTTTATAACCTGATTAATAAAAAGCTATAACTTTTGAGAAAAAGTTTTTGAAATTCCCAAATAAATCATCAGGTAAACTTTCTTTTTGAAAAAAGTGAGTACGCTAAATTTAACAAATACAATTGATCTATAGAAAATCTTACGTTTATTTTGCTTGCACAAATCTTCTTTCTAAAAAATAGTAACTACATTAGCACCGGTTTTTTAAGGATATTTACTTGAATCAAACGGAGTTATTTTTCTTCACTTTAGCTTTTTATTTGTTCACCAACCAACTGAATTATCCATGAAACATTTTTACAAAATTTTGGCAATTGCGTTTTGTTTGATGTATGGCCAACTCTATGCTCAGGTTACGTTAAGAGGAACTGTAACCGATGTATTTGGCTATACCTTAGTAGGTGTTAATGTTGTTGAAAAAGGTACTAACCGGGGTACAACAACAGATTTTGAAGGCAATTTTGAAATTACTTATAAAAATGCGGATGCAATCATTGTGTTTAGCTATATCGGCTATGTTACTCAAGAGGTTAAACCAGGCGGCAACACCGAATTAAATGTAGTTTTACAGGAAGAAATTCTCAATCTTTCAGGAATAGAAGTAGTAGGAACCAGAAGCCTGAACCGATCTTCGACAGAAACCCCTGTCGCAATAGATATAATCCCTATTGCCGAAGTAATTAACTCAGTTGGCCAGTTAGATTTAAACCAATTGCTTCAGTTTGCGGCACCTTCGTTTAATTCTAATCGTCAATCGGGCGCAGACGGAAGCGATCATATAGACCCGGCAACTTTACGAGGACTTGGGCCGGATCAAACCTTGGTTTTAATAAACGGAAAACGCCGTCATCAGTCCTCCCTGGTCAATATTTTTGGAACTCGTGGTCGAGGAAATACCGGCACAGATTTAAATGCTATCCCTGCATCTGCAATAGAACGGATTGAAATATTAAGGGACGGTGCAAGTGCTCAATATGGCTCCGATGCTATTGCAGGAGTTATTAATATTGTTTTAAAATCAAACACAGATGAATTTACAGGAAACATTTTTGCTGGTGTCAGAAAAGCAAAATTCCGCACCGACAAAGATTTTGATGGGGAAACCTTACAACTTAGTGGGAATTATGGGTTAGGAATTGGGAAAGGCGGATTTGTCAACCTGACCACAGATTACCAAAGACGCAATAAAACCAATCGCCCGGCCGATCCGGATGTTTATGATATTTACCGCGAACAATTTGGTGATGCAGAGTCCGATAATTTTGCAGCTTTCTTCAATTCAAAAGTTCCCGTTTCAGACAATCTTCATTTTTATGCATTCGGAGGATTGAATCACCGTTTTACAGATGCTTATGCATGGACAAGAGACCCCGAAAGTATTCGCAATGTTCCTGAAATTTACCCGGATGGTTTTAACCCCCGTATTCAGTCAAATATTGCCGACCGCTCTGCTTCAGTTGGGTTGAGAGGGAAAGTCGGCAACTGGGACTTGGACTTTAACAATACTTTTGGTTCTAATCGCTTTCATTATTATATTGATGGAACACTTAACGCTTCCCTCCTTTCCAAATCTCCCACCAGATTTGATGCAGGTGGTTTCCAACTTAGCCAAAATACGACCGGCTTAAACTTTACCCGTTTTTTCCCGGAGGCTCTTTCCGGTATCAGTGTAGCTTTTGGTTCTGAATATAGAATTGACAATTATCAGATATTTGCAGGTGAAGAAGGATCTTACCGAAATTATGGTTTAGTAGATACGGTAGTTAACGGTTATGTAACTCAAGTAGATATTCTCGGCCGTCCCGGCGGTTCACAGGGGTTTCCTGGATTTCAACCGGCCGATGAAACCAACGAAAACAGAACTAACTTGGCTGCTTATCTTGATGCCGAGTTTGACTTTACGGACAAATTTATGGTGGGTGCTGCTGTAAGAGCAGAACGCTACAGCGATTTTGGAAATACCGTTAACGGAAAAATCGCCGCCCGATATGAAGTTTCCAAACGATTTGCTTTCCGGGCTTCAGCAAGCACAGGTTTTCGCGCTCCTTCATTACCTCAGATTTTCTTTAGTTCTACTTTTACTGATTTTGTCAGCGGAGTTGCTGTTGATAAAATCATTGCCCCTAATAACAGCCCTATTACAAGAGTACTCGGTATTCCGCAATTAAAAGAAGAAACTTCACTAAATGCAAGTTTCGGCTTCACCACTAAACCATTTAATGGGTTTACTGCAACGGTTGACGGATATTTTGTGGATATTCAGGATCGCATCGTACTGACTGGAGCTTTCGAAGACACTGACCCGGATATTGGTGCTGATTTACAAGCATTAGGTGTTGGTGCTGCTCAGTTTTTTACCAATGCAGTTGATACCCGAACATTAGGGGTTGACATCATTTTGACCTATGCCCGTAGAATTGGATCCGGCAGATTGCAAGCCACTTTTGCCGGCAACATTAACAACATGACCGTTGAAGACATTAAAACCAACGATAAATTGACCGGCAAAGAAGACATTTATTTCGGAAATAGAGACAAACTCTTCTTATTGGCTTCTGCTCCTCCAAGTAAAATGAACCTTACTTTAGACTACAAAATCAAACGGTTTAATGCAAACCTGCGTTTTGTCCATTTCGCAAAAGTAGAACTTGAAGACTGGATTGGAACAGTTGATGTATATGACCCAAGAGTTACTACAGATATCACATTAGGCTACTCTATTACCAACAACTTCAATCTTACAATTGGTGGCGCTAATATTTTTAACGCATATCCTACCACACAAGACACAGAAACTGAAACCGGCGGACTCTGGGATGCTGTACAAATGGGCTTTAGCGGGTCTCTTTATTTTGCTAAATTGGGATTTAAATTTTAATTCGAAAATGACCTTCTAAGCAATCCTAATGGTATCAAAACAGATTTATAGGTAATTGCAGGTGGATATTACCATTTCCGGTATTCTGATTTTCATTGCTTCTGTAAAGAAGCTTCAGATTTGTCCGAGACCATTAAAGTGTTGGTTGGTGAACTTTCATTTGATGTGCTGCCAACTTTTTTCGGCAGAATTGAGTTTCGGACCGCAAGGTTCAGGAAGACAATTAAAACGTTACTGTCCGGTACTGTACTTTAGTTTTTGTTCCATGAGTACTGACCTGTAATGTGCCTTATTCAGAAAAGTAGCAATGGAAGATTGCC
Organism: Sphingobacteriales bacterium; assembly: GCA_016700115.1. NCBI lineage: Bacteria > Pseudomonadati > Bacteroidota > Sphingobacteriia > Sphingobacteriales > Sphingobacteriales bacterium. The sequence continues at coordinate 4,418,501 of CP064999.1, forward strand.
ATTAACAGATGGAGTCTATCTATTAAAAAGCATTCCATGAAATGGTATTAAAAAGGAATAAAAAACAAAAGTCCGGAGTTTAAAAAAGTATTAAACCTAAACCCAGTTTTGGGTTAGAATATCTTTAGCATGATAGGTTATGATGATGTTAGCACCGGCGCGTGCAAACGCATACATGTTTTCCATGACTATATTCCTTTCATCCACCAAGCCAGAAGCAGCAGCAGCTTTTACCATTGCATATTCTCCGGAAACATTATAACAAGCAACCGGAAGTTTGGTATGTTGCTTTATCTGAAAAACGATGTCAAGATAAGCCAATGCAGGTTTTACCATCAAAATATCTGCCCCTTCCTGTTCGTCTAATATAATTTCACGAATGCTTTCACGGGAGTTGCGAAAATCCATTTGATAACCTTTCCTGTCTCCATTTTGAGGAGAAGAATCAGCCACATCTCTGAAAGGTCCGTAATAAGCAGAGGCATATTTTACTGCATATGACATAATGGATGTGTGTAAAAAGCCTTCGTTGTCTAATGTTTGTCTTATTTTTCCTATTCTCCCGTCCATCATATCAGAAGGAGCAATCATATCCGCACCTGCCTGAGCATGGGTTAATGCCATTTGAGCTAATATACTTACACTTTGATCATTTAATACCTGACTGCCGGCTAAAATTCCACAATGACCGTGTGAAGTATAAGCACACATACAAACATCGGTAATTAGATAAATATCATGACTAAACTCTGCCTTTAGCCTTCTGATAGCAGTAGGAACAGCACCGGTTTGATCATAACAACTATTTCCTGTTTCTGTTTTTGGTTCTTTAACACCAAACAAAAGTACTTTGTTAAGTCCTGAATTTAGACCTTTTTCTACCTCTTTGACTAATGTATCAGGAGAAAAATGAAAAACGTCCGGCATTGATTTGACAGGATGTTTAATTCCTTTCCCTTTACAAACAAAATACGGGTAAACAAACATGTTTTCGGAAAGTCGGGTTTCTGCCACCATTTCTCTGAGAATGGCATGTTGTCTCAAACGTCTTGGTCGAATATTATTCATGTCAATAAGGTAATTTACCGGAATTGTTGCTTACCGGGATTTATCAAGGCAAAGGGTTTAATGAAAAGTTATTGGTCTTCAATCACAAGCATACTGGCAGTTGCTTTGGCAAAAACAGTTTTTGATCCGTTTTGTGAAATTGCAAAAACTTCGCTTTCGCAAAAATGCAGCCGAGATCCTTTTTTTTCCACCCATCCTTTGGCAATAAGCATATCCGATTTTCCCGGGCGGTAATACGAAACTTTTATTTCTGTAGTAACAACATGTTGATTGGGTTCAATCAGCGTAAAAGCTGCAAAACCGGCAACAGTATCGCACAAAGTTGTCATAATTCCTCCATGTGCATATCCGTTTTGCTGACGATGATGGTCTTTCATTAATAAACGGCCTTCGACCATTCCTGACACAACTTTTGTAATTTCAAATCCAATAAAGTGCATAAAATAATTTTGGCTCATCATTTTAGCGACTTTTTGTGCGACTAAAGGGTTGCTGATTTCAAACATGAGGCAAAAATAGCTGCAATTCCTGTCTAATTGGTTAATGTGAAATATTTTTACGTTAAAAGTTGGCAAGGGGTTGAAAAAAATACTATAATTGCCCCAAATTTACAACAAAGCTATCATTTATGAACACAGCTAAACTACTTATCAACTTGTTATTGATACTTGTAATTGGTTTCTTAGCCTATAAAATGGTTACCACGATTCAGGAACCGATTACTTTTCAAAAAGAAAAAGCAATTCGCGATGCCGCTGCAATCGAACGATTAAAACAAATCAGATCCACTCAATTGGCTTTTAAAGGCAAATATGGTCATTATTCAAGTAGTTTTGATTCGCTGATAAATATGGTAAAAACGGATAGTTTTGAAGTGGTAAAAGTTATAGGCGACCCTAACGACTCGACTGTAGTCGTTAAAAAAGAAATTTTCAAAAAAGGCATGATGGACTCTTTATTTAATGGGAATGCGCAGTCTTTGGAGCAAATCCCTAATATTCCATTTGCCAAAAAAGGAGAGACATTTTCTATTGCTGCTGCAATCATCAATAAAAACAATACAGATATTCCGGCATTTGAAGTATCTGCACCACTGAAAGTCATCTATTCCGGTTTGCCCAACGAATATTATTCTGACAGATTTAACGATGTTATGCGTGTTGGAAATATTAACGATGGAACAACTACCGGAAGTTGGGACAAATAACCTCTCTCAGAAATAATTAGATTGATTTTTGAAGCTGCACAGATAATATTGGATAAGTAGGATTTTTGTCTTTCCATTCTTTCCAAAAAAAATTAATGTGCCTTTCAAATCATCCGATTGTTTCAAATACATTTCTTTAAATAACCTACAACGCAACATCCGCTTGTTACATGATATAAACAATATACAGGTAATTCAGCAAATTAAATATAAGCTGTTTGACAAAAACAGCACCGGACATTTGCATTTGTTAATTTATTTAGGATATGATGAGTTATCATTTGCCATTGAAAGTGAATCTGAACCCGGCATTGTTTTCTTAAAATCTTTTCGTTTGAAAGAGGTCAACAATTATTTTGCTTATAAAATGTTGTTGTCCGAATTGTTTGAACAAGAAGAAATGTTCGGAAAACAATATAAAGATATAAAAATAGCAGTCAATTCTGCCGGCTTTACTTTAGTTCCACATAAATACTACGATCCGGGCAGTGCTGAAAAATTTCACGATTTCAACCTTCAAAATGATGGAGGTAGTAAAATCATGTCAAATTTTGTAGAGATAGTCAATTGTTTTGTAGTTTTTTCTATGGATTATCAATTAATGGAGAATCTTACAGATGTATTTGGAAATTTTACTTTGCAACATTCTATTAGTTACCTCATCCCTGCTTTTGCTTCCAAAAATTCAGGTAAAACCCTATTTGCCAATTTTCAAAAAAGCAATATAGATATCCTATCCTTTGACGCAGATAAGTTGTTGTATTGCAACTCTTTTAAATTCCAATCCTCCTCCGATTGTTTGTTTCATATACTAAATTCTGCCAAGCATTCTGGGGTGGATGTAATGAACGACAATTTTGTGTTTTCAGGAGACATTAGTTCAGAGCAACAACATTACCAATTATGTCAGGAATATTTATCCCGGTTACATTTTGCAACAAGACCTGAAAGCAAAACTTATTGCCCCGAACTGAATGTAATCTCCCCTCATCAGCATGTAAATTTGTTTGCAGTCAAATAAACTGAATTTAAGTTTATTTTTGCAAGAACTGTAACCTTTTCTTCCTACTTTTATTTGCCTGTTCATGCGTATTATCGGAGGAAAATTTAGTGGACATCGGTTTTATCCACCTCAAAAAATACCTGCACGCCCCACCACGGATATTGCTAAAGAAGGGCTGTTCAATATATTGCAAAACCATTTTGATTTTGATACTATCAGCGCTTTAGATCTTTTTGGTGGAACTGGCAGTATTAGTTATGAATTAGCTTCGCGTGGATGTACTAATATTATTACGATTGAAATTGATCGGCAAAGTGTGGCCTTTATTCAAAAAACAACTCAGCAGTTTGGCTTTAGTATAGAAGTGGTCAAATCGGATGTTTTTAAATATATAGAATCCTGCCGTCAACAATTCGATTTGATTTTTGCAGGTCCGCCTTATCCTTTAAAATCTATTCCTGAAATTCCTGACCTAATTTTTAAATACCAACTGCTGAAATCTGAAGGATGGTTTGTTTTAGAACATAATCCACAGCATCATTTTGAAGAACATCCTCAATTTATCAGAAGTAGAAATTATGGCACTACAATTTTCAGTATTTTTGGTTGACCTATTGATTTAACTTTATATTATGCAAAAAATAGCAGTTTTTCCAGGCTCTTTCGACCCAATCACTATTGGACACATAGATATTATTAACAGAGCCTTACCATTGTTTGACCATATCGTGATTGCAATCGGCATCAACACACAAAAAAAATACTTATTTACGCTCGAAGACCGGCTTGAAATAATACGAAACTCGTTTGAACATGAGGCAAAAATCAGTGTAGTAACTTATGATGGCTTGACGGTTAAATTTTGCGAAAGTATAAGTGCTCAATATTTATTAAGAGGCGTAAGATCTAACGGTGATTTTGAATTTGAAAGAAATATTGCACAACTCAATCAAGCGTTATCTCCAAAAATTGAAACCGTTCTATTTGTATCAAAACCTGAATTATCACATATTAGCTCTACCATTGTCAGGGAAATAATAGTTAATCACGGAGATGTGAAATCCTTTGTTCCACAGGCAGTTTTGAACAAAACTAATACTACAAAAAACTGAGCAAACTATTTTCCATCTAATATTACCGAAATTCTGATGATTTATTTAGATAATGCGGCAACTACAGCCTTAGCCTCTGAAGTATTGGAAGCCATGCTTCCTTATATGACAGAACATTATGGCAACCCTTCTTCTATTCATGCATTGGGCAGAAAGAGTCGCGCTGCGATTGAAAAATCGAGAAAGACCTTAGCCCAATATTTGAACTGTTCTATTGGTGAAATCTATTTCACATCAGGCGGAACTGAAGCAACCAATACTGCATTTTGGGGAGCTGTTCACAATTTAAATGTCCGGCATATCATCAGTTCACCCATTGAGCATCATTGTGTTTTGCACACCTTAGATGCCCTTAAAAAACACAATTCTGTTCAGGTTCATTATTTACCTCTTTTATCTAATGGTCAGCCCGACCTAAACGCTTTAGAACAGCGACTAACTCAGTTAACGGGTCAAGGAAAGGTGCTGGTTTCTCTTATGCATGCCAACAATGAAATAGGCAATCTTTTGCCTCTTTCAATAGTTGCTAATATTTGCAAACATCACAATGCTCTCTTTCATACAGATACAGTTCAAACCTTCGGATATTTTCATATAGATTTACTTGACCTGCCGATTGATTTTATTACCGGTTCAGCGCATAAATTTCATGGCCCTAAAGGAGTCGGATTTCTATATATTAATGCACGGAATAAAATTGATCCTTTTATTCAGGGAGGCTCACAGGAAAGAAATATGCGGGCAGGTACTGAAAACTTATATGGTATAGTTGGATTGGGGGCTGCAACAGAACTGGCCTATCAAAATCTCAACTCAGATCGGGAGCATATCACAAAACTCAAATCTTTTATGAAACAACAACTGTTGGAACATCTGCCAATGGTTACTGTAAATGGTGACGACGACTCAAAAACACACTATAAAATATTAAATGTCTGTTTTCCTCCGGATTTAAAAGCCGATCTGTTGCTTTTAAATTTAGATATAGCAGGAATTTGTGCTTCCGGTGGAAGTGCTTGCAGTTCGGGTGTAGATGTCGGGTCACATGTTTTACAGACTTTAAATGTACATCCCGATAGTGTTAATATCAGATTTTCCTTTTCAAAATTCAACACAGAAGGCGAGTTGAAAACTACGATTTCAACTTTAAAACAAATTTTGAAAATCGAATGATAAAAGAGTATTGATAAAAAATTATTTTCTCCAAATAATTAATTTCTACCACCCACACAAGTTATTAGTGAGTCCACTTGAGTTGCCCAAAGTTTTTGTTGTTCTTTGGCTTCATCAGCTTCGACAAATTCAGTGATAATCAAAATGGTATCATCCGTTACTTCTGACTTTTCTATTCTAAACTCCAAAAATTCATCGTCATCATTGGATTCCATCTTTATTCTGATATAATGACTTTCTATATCTTCCAAAACTTCTCCTTTCTCAGAGTAATCATCCCAGGTAAATACAAAACCTTTTTCATCTTCGGTTACCTTATCAGCAAACCATTGTGTTAAACCTGAAGGGGTTGATAAAAAATAATAGAGTATTGTAGGAGAAGATTTTATTACAAAATCGTATGTACATTTTATTTTAGCCATTTTCCATTGATTTCATGTTTCAAAAACTAATGATAAGAAACTTTAAGGGGGCAATTTAGCAAATCAATTTAATTCTTACCAAGTTTTACAATACAGTTGTAAGTAATTTTTTTTAAAAAAAATCTTTGGGTAATAACGAACCAAATAATCGCTGAAACGATTAGTTAAGTTTATCTTTTTAAACCCTATGCTTTTTAAGAACTACTTATCTTTTTAACGTGCACATTTGGTTCTTAGACATACTAAACCTCTTACAATACAAACTGGTTTTAATAATAGGTTAAAAACCGACTATTTTCAGATATTTTGTTGATTTATACATAATTAATCTTTAGAAATAGAACCATTATTGTAATAAGGCGTTTCTTGTCAAAGAAAAAACCGAAAAACGATTAACTTTGTATTACGTTTACCACTAAACGGGCAATTTCAAAAATTGCAAACCATTTTTAAACTTATTAACTTAATATGCGGCAGCTAAAAATTACCAAATCAATAACCAATCGTGAAAGTCAGTCACTTGAAAAATATTTACAGGAAATCGGTAAAGTAGATTTGCTGACGCCTGAAGAAGAAGTTGATTTAGCGAGAAGAATTAAGCAAAATGATCAGGAAGCGCTTGAGAAATTAACCAAGTCCAACCTGAGATTTGTAGTTTCTGTAGCAAAACAATATCAAAACCAAGGGCTTTCTCTGAGCGATTTGATTAACGAAGGTAATCTCGGATTGATAAAAGCAGCTCAAAGATTTGACGAAACCAGGGGATTCAAATTTATTTCTTATGCGGTTTGGTGGATCAGACAATCTATTTTGCAGGCTTTGGCTGAACAATCGCGAATTGTCCGTCTGCCCTTAAATAAAGTCGGTTCGTTAAATAAAATTAATAAAGCTTTTTCTCAGTTAGAACAGGAATTTGAACGCGAACCTTCTCCCGAAGAATTAGCCAATTTACTCGAAATTGATTCAGATGAAGTTGAAACAACTTTGGGTGTTGCCGCACGACACGTTTCAGTTGATGCCCCTTTTGTTGATGGAGAAGACAATTCTTTACTTGATGTTTTAGAAAATATGGGAACTCCAAATACCGATAGTCATTTGGCATATTTGGATTCATTGCGGCGCGAAATTGAACGATCTTTGGACACGTTGACAGCCCGCCAGAAAGATGTAATTAAGTTGTATTTTGGTATTGGTTCTGAACATAGCATGTCTTTGGAAGATATCGGCGAACGTTTTGGTTTAACCCGCGAAAGAGTTCGCCAAATAAAAGACAAAGCCATCAACAAACTGAGAACAACCTCCCGAAGCAAATTGCTTAAAACATATCTCGGCTCTTAATATTTAACAGTTTATCAAAACGCCTCCTGAACAAAAACAGGAGGCGTTTTTTTTGACCAAACAACCAAATTGGTAACGAATCGCTAATCTCCATAAGGATTCTACGATTTTATTTTTTTTAGTAAAATTGTTACATTTGTCTTACATCATTTTCAACTTAGAACAAAATCATTTTTTGTTAGTTTTGTAATTATTATCATCATTCTAACAGTCCTGATAAAACCATTCACATTCTATGAAATTACTTTACCCATTTGGTATTTATTTCCTGTTGTGTTTCTATTTTTCCCTATCTTCAGCTTATGCACAGCAAACCCCTTTGGATCATACCAATACTTCGGAGCAAACTTTTAAACAACTTGACCACGAATTGCCTACGCCCAATACGTACAGAACCGCATCCGGATCGCCCGGGCATCAATATTGGCAACAAAGGGCTGATTATGAAATTCAAATAGAACTTGACGATAATCGTCGCAGGATTGATGGCTCACAAACTGTAACTTATTACAATTCTTCTCCTGATATTCTGACCTATATATGGTTGCAATTGGATCAAAACCAACAAGCAAAAACATCGGATACTTATGCTACAGAATCCAATGCTATCAAAGACGACCTGAGTTTTAACGATTTTCAAAAGCTACACCTAAATTTTGATGGCGGATTTAAAATTGAATCACTCAACTCAACTTCCGGGGGAAAACTAAATTATACCATCAACAAAACCATGATGCGAATTGATTTGCCTGAGCCGCTGAAACCCGGTGGTGTGTTTTCATTCAAAATGAAATGGTGGTATAATATCAACGATAGAATGAAAATGGGGGGGCGATCCGGCTATGAATATTTTTCAAAAGATGACAACTGCCTTTATACAATTGCTCAATTCTATCCAAGATTAGCTGCATATTTAGACTATCAGGGATGGCAACACAAACAGTTTTTAGGTGCGGGTGAGTTTACCTTAAGTTTTGGCAATTACAAAGTTAGTATTACAGCTCCGGCTGATATGGTTGTTGCAGCAACCGGGGTTTTACAAAATCCTAACGAAACACTGAATGCCGAACAAAAACAAAGGCTCGAAAAATCAAAAACAGCCAAAGAGCCTGTATTTATTATAACTGCAGAAGAAGCACTGAAGCAAGAAAAAAGCAGGGTTAAAGACAAAAAAACCTGGATTTTTAAAGCTGAAGATGTTCGGGATTTTGCTTTTGCGGCAAGCCGTAAATTTATTTGGGATGCAATGGGTGTTCCTATGAGCGGGAAAACCGTGATGGCTATGTCTTATTATCCCAAAGAAGGCAACCCCTTATGGGAACAATATTCGACCAAAGTAGTCGCCCATACTCTTAAAACCTATTCAAAATACACTTTTGACTATCCCTACCCTGTTGCAATTTCGGTTCATGCCGATAAAATTGGGATGGAATATCCTATGATATGCTTTAACTTCGGACGACCCGAATCCGATGGCACATATAGTGCAAGAACAAAGTATGGAATGATTGGAGTGATCATTCACGAAGTAGGACACAATTATTTTCCTATGATAGTTAACAGCGACGAGCGGCAATGGACCTGGATGGATGAAGGGTTGAATAGTTTTTTACAATACCTCACTGAACAGGAATGGGAAAAGGGATTTCCTTCAAGACGAGGACCGGCACCAAATATTGTCAATTATATGAAAGGTGACAAAAACGGACAGATGTCAATTATGACAAATTCCGAATCTATTTTGCAATTTGGTAATAATGCCTATGGCAAACCCGCGACTGCTTTAAATATTTTAAGAGAATCGATAATGGGGCGCGAATTGTTTGATTTTGCTTTTAAGGAATATGCCAATCGTTGGAAATTTAAACACCCCACACCGGCAGATTTTTTCAGAACTATGGAAGATGCTTCGGCTGTTGATCTCGATTGGTTTTGGAGAGGATGGTTTTATTCAACAGATCATGTTGACATTAGTTTGGATGAAATAAAATGGTTTAAGATTAACACGCGAAACCCCGATATTGAAAAAGCGGTGATAAAAGATGAAAAAACAAATGCCCCCAAATATATCACTGACCTTCGTAATGAAGATGAGCAATTACCACGTCAGTTGGACAGCGATCCATCTTTAGCCGATTTTTACAACCGTTATGATTCGTTGGTGGTTACAGAAATTGACCGCAGTATTTATCAGAATTATTTGAATACTCTAAATGAAGAGGAAAAACAACTTCTTCAACAAAACTTCAACTATTACGAGTTGTCATTCAGTAATATTGGTGGTTTGGTCATGCCGCTCATTATTGAATTTGCTTATACTGACGGTTCAAAAGAAATAAAAAGAATTCCTGCTGAAATTTGGCGAAAAAACGATAAAACGGTCAGCAAGGTTTTTATAACTCAAAAAGAGTTAATCGGAGCAACCTTAGACCCGTTTTTGGAAACAGCAGATTGCGATTTGAGCAATAACTCTTATCCTCCTAAACAACAAATTTCAAGGTTTCAATTGTATAAAAACAGGGAACGGGAAGGGAAAAACATCATGAAGGAGCAAAAAAAATAATCCCAGGTTTTAATAACGAAGACTTTGTACTCCACTTGTATTAAAAAAAGCGATTTAAAGGATACAAATTATACAGGATGGCTTGAAAGAATTGGAATATATATTTGGCAAATCCGATAACTCCCCCTAATTTTACCCGCTAACACAATCTTTATAGTTTATAATTTTTTGCCCATGAACGCTCCGCTTTTAGAAGTTATTAACTTGGAAACACATTTTAAAACCGAAGATGGCATAGTAAAAGCTGTTGACAAGGTCAGTTTCGATTTAAAGCGAGGGGAAACAATTGGAATAGTTGGGGAATCAGGTTCGGGAAAATCTGTTACCGCTTTGTCGGTGATGGGTTTGATACCCAATCCCCCCGGTAAAATAGTTGGTGGGCAGATTTTATTCAGGAACAAACAAAATGTACAGGTAGATTTAGCAAGTCTTCCGGAAAACGAAATCAGAAAATATCGAGGTAATGAAATAGCCATGATTTTTCAAGAGCCTATGACTTCGCTGAACCCGGTATTTACTTGTGGAAGTCAGGTTTCTGAATCCATAATGCTTCACAAAAAACTTAATTTCCAGGAAGCAAAAACCAGCACACTCGAATTGTTTAACAAAGTGCAATTGCCTTCACCTGAGCGTATTTTTCAGGCATATCCACATCAATTGTCGGGCGGACAAAAACAAAGGGTCATGATTGCCATGGCTATGAGTTGCGATCCAAGCATTTTAATAGCTGATGAACCTACCACTGCATTAGATGTAACCGTTCAGAAAACAATTTTGGAGTTGATGGAGCAACTCAAAAAAGAAATCGACTCTTCTGTGATGTTTATTACCCACGACCTTGGGGTTATTGCCGAAATTGCAGACCGGGTTGTTGTGATGTATAAAGGGAAAATTGTTGAACAAGGAAATGTTGTCGAAATCTTCACCAACCCTCAACATCCTTATACCAAAGGGTTGCTTGCCTGCCGACCGCCATTGGGAAAAAGATTGCGCAAGTTGCCCATCGTTGATGATTTCATGTCTGTTGACGAAAGTGGGAACTTACAGGAAAAATCTACGTCGGTAGAAGAAATGATTCAACGAGTTGAAATATCTTCCGAAGAAACGGCTAAACGCTGGGAATCCCTTCAACAACAAACACCTTTGCTTCAGGTGAGCAATCTGAAAACATATTTTCCGGCTAAAAAAAATATATTCGGAAAAACACTGGAATGGGTCAAAGCAGTAGATGATGTTACGTTTGACGTTTTTCCAGGCGAAACTTTAGGCCTTGTTGGAGAATCAGGTTGTGGTAAAACTACTTTGGGCAGAACTATTTTAAGACTTGCTCCGGCTTATGAAGGCAGCATTCTGTACAAAGGAAAAGCTATTTTAGAAATGCCGGAACCTGAATTGAAAGAACTCCGCAAAGAAATGCAAATTATTTTTCAGGACCCATACTCATCTCTTAATCCAAGATTGACAATTGGAAATGCAATCATGGAACCCATGATGGTTCATGGAATTTTCAACAATAACAAAGAGCGAAAAGACCGTGTTATTGAATTACTGGAAACCTGTAACATGAATGCATCTCATTTTTCCCGCTACCCGCATGAATTTTCCGGTGGTCAAAGGCAACGTATCTGTATAGCAAGAGCTTTAGCACTTAATCCTAAGTTTATCATCTGCGACGAATCAGTGTCTGCGCTCGATGTTTCTATTCAGGCACAAGTATTAAACTTGTTGATAGATCTTAGAACCAAATTTGGTTTTACCTATATATTTATTTCTCATGACTTGAGTGTTGTTAAGTTTATGAGTGATAGAATGATCGTCATGAACCGCGGAAAAATTGAAGAAATGGGGCTTTCAGACGACATATACAACAACCCCCAGCATGCTTATACACAAAAACTCATCGCTGCAATACCTAAAGGTGTGATTCATAAACACGCATAACATTAAACATACGGTAATGGTTACCCTTACTTAAGAGAGATGGTTAAATAATTATGATTAAAAACACAAGCCATCCATTATGCGAATTCTGTTAATGTCCGCCACAAAAGCAGAAATAGAACCCTTTTTAAGACATTTTCAATCCGTAAGAACTTCTGTTCTTACACAGGAAACTTATCATCTGAAAATTGATCAATTCCTTATAACGGCGGTTATCTCCGGTCCGGGAATGATGAATATGGCTTTTCACACAGCTATGGCTTTGTTTCAGCAACCATTTCAGATTGCTATACAGGCAGGTATTGCCGGCAGTTTTTCAAAAGATATTACCCTCGGTGAAGTTGTTCAGGTAACAAGTGAGCAAATTGCCGATCTTGGAGCTGAAGACAACGACAAATTTATACCCATTTCGCAAATGCCTTTTTTTCATCCAAACGAATATCCATACCAAAACGGCATTTTATACAACCAAACTCAACCCGAACTAAACCTTCCTGAAACCGGATTGCTTAAAAAAGTTAAGGGAATAACCGTTAATACAGTTTCAGGAAATAGTAAGACAATTGAATTAAGACAAAACCTATTTCATCCAGACGTTGAAACAATGGAAGGAGCGTCTTTTTTTTATGCCTGTTTAAAAAATCATAGTATTCCTTTTAGTCAGATCCGATCTATATCCAATTATATTGAACCCCGCAATACTGATAATTGGAAAATCCCTTTGGCAATTGAATCGCTAAACGGTTTTTTGATTCATTTGTTTGGACCCAAGTAGTCTATTTAAAACTTTAAATGCAAATTATCTAAATTTATTCGACTAAAAATAGAATAAATTTAACTTTCAAAACTTTTTTGAAACAGGTTTTGGCCCGTTTCTTATTCCAATTATAGATATTGAAGTAAGAAACCAATCATTTCTTATTTCTTTTAAAGATAAAGAAATAAGAAACGATCTAATTCTTGTTTCATTTAATTTTTTTAAAGTAAGAAACAGACGATTTCCAACTTCCATTTTTTAAAAAGAAGTTGGAAACGACTCATTTCTTATTCCATTCTTTACTTTTAAAACAGGAAATCTGGTATTTCTTATTCCATTCTTTACTTTTAAAACAAGAAATCTGCTATTTCATATTTCAATTTTCAATTTAAAATTGATATGACCTCTGTAATTAAAGAAAATAATATTTTCTAACTTAAATCATAAGCTAAAAACTAAGGGAAATCACTTGTTTTTAACAATATGTATTGGAAATATTTTGATTAGAAAAGTACAATTGCTTCAAACTTTAGTATCTAATTTGAGTAACTCCAATTTTACTCATATTTGGGCTATACAAATTGAGGTCTGCAACGGTTACGTTTTTATCCATATTACAATCGCTGTCAACATAGACATTGATCAGGCTCATTTCGGATTGAAAGAAATTGAAATCACTTACCGTAATAGTTCCATTGGCATCCATATCGCCGGCAAGCAGGGCATATTTTCCATTTCCCAGATGGCTTAACTGAGAAGCACCACCTAAAATGTTTACAGGATTGGTAAAATCTAAAACTTCAGAATTAGAAACAGTAATCGCATTTGAACTTATAACCGCAAGGTGATTTCGTGTTTTTAAGGAAATAAAATAGGAAGTTCCTTCGGTTAATTGATTGAATAATACCCCCTGAATGGTACCATTGATATCAACAATATTGCCATCATTCAATAAAAATGCTGCTTTTGTTTCAAGAACTTCGAAATTGTTGGTGGCGTTACGAGCTTCAACTAAAACCCAATCAACAACATTTGCCGGTATAGCTGAAACATTTGTAACTGATTCTGTTCCTGTGTAATTCCAGGGAGGCCGATTGAATGGTTGATTTAATGGCAACAAATTGTTATTGCGCAAACTGGTGGACATGTTTTGTGTCGTGTTGTTATAAGCACCTTGCAAAATTGCTTTAACCTTTATTGTAACTCCATTGGTACTACTTGTTCCGGTAGAACCGGTTTCTCCAGTCAGTTCTAAAATAACATCATCGCTACTACTTAAAATGTTTCCTGCTGCATTTCGCATTTCTGCATATAAAGTGTAATTACCGGATTGAGTAGCATTGGTATTGTATTCAATTATATTTGAAACCGGCTGCCAATTGTTCCAACTGCCATTATTCACTTTTAACCGTATTTCATTATATCCAGATGATGTATATTTAAATAGCTCTACCTGGGATGTTGATACAACTTCTTCTTCCTGATTGATGATAATCGGGTAAATATTATACCTGCGACCTAAGTCCATCACCCATCTGGTAATATAAGTTGAAGATGCATCATAATAATATCCGATTCCAACTTCATAAACCATCGGACTCATCATATTGCTATAATGCCCCGGACTGCTTACCCAACCATCAAACACGCTTTGAGCATCAAAATAACCCGCTGCAATATTTTCAGCAGCGGCTGTCCATGAATAAAAAGCCCCTATTCTTTCAAACGGCTGACAGGTTTGGTTTCCATAATTATCCTGACTTGGGTGAGAAAAATAATTTTTTTGACACATGTCTTTTGCATGATACCTTGCTGAAGCTGTCAATTCTTCAGAGAGTTTTAGTGGAGAAAGTCCATTACTGACACGTAAATTGTTTAATAAAACCACAATTTGCCTTTCAAAGGAAATATCAGAAGAAACCGTTTGCTCTGTTCCGTTTGGGCAACCTTCACCTTCCATATAAGTGAATGAACTAAAAAAAGTATTAGGGGCTATTTGAGCATTAACCACACAATTAGCATGTAGATTGGCAGAAATAAAAATTTCAAATGACAAAGCAAAAAAAACAACAACACGATACATAAGTTCCCTAAATCTATGTTCTGAACAATACCGGTTCAGATTAGAATGAAATACTAATTTTTACAGTTACGAAGGAATTTGTGTAGGGGTGCTATTGTCTTTTTACGGTTAGAGAATTTGAAAAGTTACAGTTTATATAGAAATTTTTATAAAAAATCAAAAATTTAAATAGCCAAGGCTAATAAGCTACTTAAACCTTATTAAAATAAAGCCGATGATAAATCACACAAACTTTAATGTGTTTAAAAGTTTGATTATTTTGCTTAAAAAGTGGGGAACCAAATCTGGTTAAAATTTCCAATTCAGGTCATTGAATTGCAACAATTAGCGGCCATAGACTAAAGCCCTAATAAAGAAAGAATTGCGAAATGTGCTGTTGAATGATTGGTAAAATTTTAGAACCAACATTTTTTAGAAAAAACCAACTTGGGTGCAGAGATATTATTGGTCTATTCTTCAACAAACTTGTATATGAACCAGCCAATCAGGACAGTAACGAAAAAAGAGGTAATGCCATACAAAACACCAACGACTGCCATACCGGTGCTTTTTAACAAGGTTGTAGCGATAAAGATAGCGAGAGAACTGTTTTGCAAACCAACTTCTACTGCAACAGTAGTTCGGACTTTTTTACCTTGTTTCCCAATAACAGATAGATAATATCCGGCCGCCATACCCATAACATTTAAAACGAGGGCAATTGGCAAAAGCCCAACCAAGTCTGATAAATGTGTATGATTGTCTTTTTGGTCAAAGAAAATAATTCCATAGAAAGCAATAAATAATACGACAGGCAATAAATATCTCAAAGGGCGTTCGACTTTTTGGGCGGTCATAGGAAATTTTCCTCTAAGATAAACACCAATCAATGCCGGAAGGATGGTAAAGCAAAAAATGTTGAGCATGGTATGCCCCATCGGTAATTCAAACTCGTGGCTTTTGCCCAAAAAAATATTCATCCCCAGATTAACAACAACTGGAATGGTAAATAAGGTGAGCAAACTGTTTAATGCAGTCAGCGAAATTGAAAGCGCAACATTGCCTTTCAGCAAATGATTGACCAGGTTGGAAGACGAACCACCCGGACAGGCTGCAATCAAAATCAAACCTACTTTTGCTTCAGGTGTTAAAGGGAAGGTAAATGCGATTAAAAAAGCTATCAAGGGGAGTAAAATCATCTGTGCCCCTAACCCAATAAGCAATCCTCGAGGATGGTTAAATACCCTTTTAAAGTCGTCGAAGGTGAGCGTAAGCCCCATTCCCAGCATCACCAAAGCCAAAGCGCCCGGAAGAAAAAAGTCGGAAAAGAAAGCGCTATTGCTCACAGTCAGTTTTGTTATATTCCAATAAACATCTTTAAAGTCTTATGGTTGGGTAGTAAACAAAAATTGACCGAAATAAGAATTCAAATCGTTAATTGCTTTAGTTTCAACCTTCTATTACTTGTAACAGATGATAGTTTTATTATTGATTTTTAAAATAATCCCTGCTTGTTAAATCACAAAAAAACAAAGGCAGCCTTACTAAGGCCGCCTCTGCAAAGGTAACAAAATTTAACCAATCAAAAATGAAAAAAAATAAAACTCTAAAAATATCTTGGTGTTATAAACCGGTCAGTTCTGCCTTTTATGTCTAAACCCACCATCACCTCGTGAGAACCGGAAGTGTAATTGTTTAGTTTTGACAATGTGTAATCATAGGCATAGCCAAGCTTCAAACCTTTTGGCAGTTGAAAGGCAATGATGGCATCAATTGATTCTGACTGAGCAAAAGGATCTTTGTTGCCAAAAGCAGTTCGGTAAGATGCGCCAAACCAGACAACTTCTTTAATGAGGAATAACAAACTTGCATCAAGTTGAACCGGAGCTTGAGAGGGTACGGATTTTACTAAAAAAGAAGGTCTGACTTTAAAATCGCCGTTCCCAATAACAACTCCACCCATCGCATAATAATGCCGGTACTGATGTGCCAATGTTTCCACTCCGGAATCTGAACGGAGGTTGTTATTTAACAAATGAGGAGCCGAAACACCAAGATAATATACATTAGGTTTGTAAAAATACAAGCCCAAGCCAAAATTAGGCAATAAATTTCGTTGGTTATCGGCAAAAGCATTATCAATAGTAATATCAATATTCTCATTTCCCGTTACTTGTGTAAAATCAGAACGCAAGTAATCAATTCCTCCTTGTAAACCAATTACCAAACGACTTTCACCAAGAATAAATTTATAGGCATAACTGGCATAGGCACTTGTTTGATTGTGAACACCAATCTTGTCATAAGCAATGTATCCACCAACTCCGAATTTTTTTTGTTTGCCTAACGGAGAATGGGCACTTAGTCCAACTGATTTAGGCGCGCCTTCGATTCCAACCCATTGTAACCTTCCAATACCGGTAAAACTCAAACTCTCTGTACTTCCTGTATAACCCGGATTAAGCATTTGTTGATTAAACATATACTGCGTATATCGGGTATCCCTCTGTGCATGAAGATAAGTACAGAATGTTAAAAGCAGGCAACTTAATAGTAGTATTCGTTTCATGTTGTACGAATTTGTGTAATGGTTATTGCAGATATTGAATAAACTGGTTTGTCTATTCATCAAACAATTACCATGCCAAGCCATACAAAACGATTTGGAACAGTAAAAAACCAAAGAAATTACCTTGAAATAATGGAACGGTAGCGGACAGAAAAGCCTGGTTTAATCTCTGATTTTATCTAAAAGAAAATTGAGTTGCCTTGCTTCTTCTTCGCTAAGGTTGACTACAATTTTATCAATATCTTCATTATGCTTTTCTATTTCAGCAAGCAGATCAATGCCTTTCTGACTGATCACCAAATCAACCAATCTTCTGTCTGTCTCACAAGTTGATCTGATAACTAATTCTTTTTGGAGCAGACGGTCCACCATTCTTGATACATCGGACATTTTATCCAACATTCGTTCGCGAATAACAGAAGTTGTGATAGCTTTAGGAAACTGTCCTTTAAGAATACGCAATACATTATATTGTTGCGAAGTAATTCCAAATGGAGCAAGGTGTTCTTTTATTTGTGAAGAAATCCAGCTATTGGTGAAAATAATATTGACTAAACTTTTCTGCCATTCATTTCTGAAGCTTTTCTGTTGTATTTCTCTTTCAAGTTTCATAGATAAAATTCAATTGGGTGCAAAATTAAACAATATATTACCCGAATTGCATCAGATTTTCAAAAACCTGTTCAAAGTTGCATAAGGAAAGATAAAAAAACTGTTTATTTGCAGAAAATAGTATCCATCATTTCGTAACTGTTTAGCTATGAAAACAATTTTACGTTACTTGTTTATTCTCTTAGCAGGAATGACTGCATTTACAACTCAACAAACAAAAGCTGCCCACTTAATTGGAGGAGAATTGACTTATGAGTGTTTGGGAGGGGATGTGTTTCAAATCAATATGGTAATCTACCGCGATTGCTATTGTGTGAGTTGTGCACTTTTTGACAATCCTGCATATATCACCATATTTAATGCTTCGGGTGGAGTAGTTCAGAATGTTAGCATGTTTAGTCCGGTTATAGAACAGTTAACTGTTTCAACTGAAGGGCTTTGCTTGGAAACAGGTCCCGACGTTTGTGTGGAACGTGGATTTTACCAAACAACTGTAACTCTGCCTTTCATATCCGGAGGATATCAGATAGTCCACCAAAGATGTTGTCGCAACAACACAATTGTAAATATAGTTGATCCGGGTGGAACAGGTTCTACTTATGTAGCAAATGTACCCGATACTGTTTTGGGAGAATGTAACAACAGTTCACCGGTATTTAATTTCTACCCCCCCATTGTTGTTTGTGCAAATAGTCCGTTGGTGGTTAATAGTTCAGCAACTGATGCAGACGGCGATCAGTTAGTTTATTCAATTTGTGAACCTTTTTTGGGAGCTTCTGCATTAGCGCCTCAACCCGTTTCAGCATCTATCCCACCCTATGCCAATGTTACCTGGTTGCCCCCATATTCCGGAACGAATCAGTTAGGTGGTTTTCCTACTATGGCAATTGACCCAAATACCGGAATTTTTTCAGCCTTTCCTACGGAAACAGGACAATATGTTGTGGGAATTTGTGTCAGCGAATATCGGGATGGAGTACTTATCAGTACCAACCTTCGTGATTTTCAGTTTAATGTTACTGAATGTCAGGTTGTGTTGGCACAAGCAAGCATATCTTCTGGAAGTTCAACAATTTGTCCAGGACAAAGCGTTCAATTGGAAGGAAGTGCCTTTGGAGGGGATATGATTTCATGGTCTCCTTCAACCGGGTTGAGCAACACAGAAATATTAAATCCAATTGCTACACCTACTCAAACTACAACCTATACGCTGACGGTTATCAATCCATTTGTGGGTTGTGAAGACAGCGACCAAATTACTATTTTCGTGGCAGATGATGTAATAGCTGATGCCGGCGATGATGTAGAATTTTGTCCGGGTGATGCAGTTCAATTGGGAAGCAGCAACACAGTCGGCACTTTCTTTTCATGGACACCCACAGATGGGCTAAGCGATCCTACTGTCTCAAATCCTGTGGCATTTCCGACCGAAACTGTTACATATATACTAACTGTTACAGACTCAACAGGAGTTTGTGTGGCAACTGACGAAATAACTTTGATTTTAGGTAGCAATGCAGATCCGGGTACAATGCCTTCCGACGAAGTAGTTTTATGTGCCGGCAGTAGTTCTAATATTTCTACGGATGGAGCTGTTTTAGGAGATAATGATGTGTTGGCTTATGTTCTTCATACATCTCCAAGTGATGTTTTGGGAACGGTTTTATCTGTGAACTCTGAAGGAGGTATTTTTTCTGCAAACAGTAGCCCTTCAATCAATACCTATACTACTTATTATGTTTCAGCGGTTGCCGGACCTGAAGGAAGTACTCCCGGAGTGCCTGATTTTAATAATCCGTGTACGAAAGTAGCTCCCGGAACTCCAATAGTTTTCCTCGCACCTGTTGCTTTCTATATAAATGATTATTGCGACTTTTTTACCGGCGATTACCACATTTTGCTGGCATTGACGGGTGGATATCCTCAATATAATTTGGATGCAGAATATGTAGTGATAGGGGATTTCAATGGAACGTTAGGTTTTGGAGAGACCGTTGAAGTTATCCTGTTGTTCGGATCTACAACAAGTTATGCCTTTGAAGTAATTTCTGACGGACTTGGATGTACCGGCAGTACAGCAAATGAAGATTTTTACTGCGACAAAACTCCGGTTACTTTACTCAGTTTTTATGGTAAGGCTATCGAAACCGGCAACCTTTTGGAATGGTCAACTGCCACCGAAACAGACAATGACTTTTTCACCCTTCAACGTTCGACCGGCAATGTCAACGAATTTTATTCCGTTGCAACTATAAAAGGAGCCGGCAACAGCATTGTAACTCAAAACTACAGTTATCTCGACCAAAATGCCCCTCAAGGTTTGTGTTATTACCGCTTAATACAAACTGATTTTAATGGCACAAGTACTAATTCAGAAATTATTTCCATCAACAGAAGTTATCAAAGCCCGCAAGTATTTAATGTACAACCGGTGCCGGCATCAGATTTGGTAACAATTTCTTTTAGTGCCACAATAGACGGAACTGCCCGTTTAGAGTTATTTGATGTAGCAGGTAAATTGGTTAAAATTGAAATTCTACAAATTTTTGCAGCTTCGGTCAATCAAACGAATTTCTTGGTTGATGGTTTGCCCGATGGTGTATATCTGTTAAATATAACGACTCCTGCCGAACGATACACCACAAAATTAGTGAAACAATAAAAAATCTAATTTGGGTTTAAAACCAAAAATTAAGGGCAGCCAATCTTAATTGGTTGCCCTTATTAGTTTACATTTCTACTGTTATGCCTGTATCAGTATATCCGGAACTTAAAGAGATGAATTTGCTCTGTTTTTAGCTTCTTGTCTGGAAACATTTTGGGTTTTTAGTTTTCGCTTAACTGTTAAATAGTCTATAAAATAAAGAATTTTCACTGACAACATATTACTTTGATCACTGGTCAAAGTATCTTCCAGGTTATTAAAATAGCCTTGCCCTGTTTGACGGGTAAAACGGTAAATTGCGTTTTTCCACACAACACTCATTTCACTTCCGGGCGCAAACTGCCAGGTATATACCCAATCAATATTAAAGGCATTAAAATTGGCATGGTGCTTAGAAGTTCCGTCTGATTCTTCGCCGTTGTAATCTGTATTTGTCAACATACCTTCTGTGTCAAGATGGTAATACTTTTTATAAAAAGCCTCCGAATGATAATGTCTGGTTCGAAGGGTTAATGCCATCCTGTTGGTGAAGATGTAATTTACAGATAAGATGTTTTCTAAGGTTCTGACATTCCTTCTTCCAAATATAATATCGTCAGTTTTCCCCTCATTAAATGTTACAAACCCAACATCTTTGATGGAATTATTGCTAACTGCATCTAATCTGATTCTAACTTTATTTGACAATCTGACAATAGGGCTTAATGACAGGTTGAAATTATGCCTGCCTTCGTCATTAAAAAAACGAATATTGGTGTTTCCATCTAAGGCAAATATTTTATCATAGTTGCTCGAAAACCATCCTCCGAAATTATGATTGGTCGGGAAAGTATAAAATCTGCCTTTCACCCTGGGTTCAAAATGATCGTAAGTAATGATGGGCTCATGATATGAAAAAATTCCTATGCTTAGCTGTTTACGGGTTGTGGTAAAAACTTCCGTCCCAACAGAGAAATTAAAAAAAGCATCTGGTTTATACAGGCGAAGGTATTCAACATTTGCCATTGTATAAAGATTAAGGAAAGGTCCAAAAGGTTTATAGATATTGTATTTAAAAATTGCACCGGATGAAAAATAATTATTCAACCTTAAAAAACCCAGATCGTTTTGGTTATAGGTGTCACTAATAATACCATTCCATATAGAGAACTGCGTATTTCCACTTATTTTTCCCATACTGACGCTGTACTGATAGCCTAATTCCGGATTTTTAAAACCATTTTGGTAGATCTGACTTACTGCTGCTTTTCCGTTGATGCCATATTTCATGTTTTTATTGTTAAACCTGAATTCAGTTCCGGTTACATTGGCTTCATAAGGGCTGCCATTCCTGAAAACATTAGTATTGATAATACTCAGGTATGAATTGTTTTTGAGGTTTTGGTCGAAAACAAAGATATTATAGTTGGTCAGAGGCTCAGTTAAGACTTCGCGCTCTTTGTTTTCTGCGTCTTTTACAACAGCATGTGTCGGAGCAGTTAAAGAGTTTAAAATTCCAATTCCTAACCCACCGGAAGTTCTTCCCGAAATTTTCGTTGAGTTCAATAATTGTACTACCGATGGATTTGAAACAATAGTTTCTCCTTCTCCAAGATTATTGACAACATCTGAAAAACCTTTTGGAGTTCCGCCAATTCTTCTTGAATAAAACAGACCGGCTTTGCCAAACAATTCAGTTCCTTCAGTAAAGAATTGACGGTTTTCGTTAAACTGCACTTCGAAAGGGCTTAGATTTAGCACCTGATTATCAGATACTGTTTGCCCAAAGTCAGGTACCAGTGTCATGTCTAAGGTAAAAGCATCATTGATGCCATATTTAATGTCCATTCCGGCATTAAATCCTTTAAAAAGTTTACTGTCCCCGGTAGTTTTATACTGATGTTCGAGATTGCCGGAAATATAGGGATATAGGAACAACCGTAGGGGCGCTTTGATATTGTCCAGACCGGTGAGTTTACCGGATTGATTCAGAAAACCGGTTATTTCCGGTCTGATTTCATTCCAGGATGATTTTTGCCTGCTTCTTCTAACTAACCTTACAAAATTGACATTCCATGTTTGTTTTTCGGCAGAAGCAAAACGCAAAGCAGAAAGAGGAATACGCATTTCTACGGTCCATCCATCATCCGTAAAATCAGTAGCGCTTTGCCATACAGCGTTCCAGGAAGTTTCTTCACCTTGAGCTGTATATTTAATGTCAGTTTGGACTCCACTTGCATTGACAACAAATCCAAATCCGTTAAGTCCATCCTGATAGGAATCTATAACAATCCCAAACCAATCGGCATTGCCGAGCTCATCTCTTGGGGAAAGTTGCCTTAAAATACTGTCGGGCTTGCTATCGTAAAGATGAGCAGCCAGATAAATGGCATCATCGTCGTATAAAACAAAGACTTCGGTAGATTGTGATGGAACAGATCCCGGATTGGGTTCAACAAGGATAAAATTCTCGGCTTTCGGGGTAGTTGGTAAAGCCCAGATTTCATCATTTAACACGCCATCTATTTTAGGTGTCTTGACCAGGCGCTTTGCGCTGATTTCCTTTGGAGCATTCTTGTCTTTCTTTTCGTCTTCCGGATTTCCATCTGTTAAAAGTGGGTTAAGATTGGAAGCATAAGAATTTGCAATAGAATTTGGGCTAATGTATAAGGCGAATATACATAGCAAGAGAATAAATGTTTTCATAGTTTTTGGTGTGTTTCAGAGTGAGGTTATGGGTTTGTAGCTAAAGTATGGCTATTTTTACAGGGGCTTGAAAGTTTAACTTTATTTAACGTAGAACTTTCTGTTCTTGTACAAGATTGTTATTTTCTTAACAGAATACATTTGGGTAAAATAAATGACAATTCAGAACCAACCGAACAAGCAAGTGAATACGTTTATGGTGTATCTTTTAAGAAACCTTTAAATTGAATATTATGCAGAAGTTTTTTGTTGTTGTGTTTGCTTTGTTGGTTTGTGTTACAGGATTTGCTCAAAAAAGGATGCAATCAGTAGTATATCTGAAAAACGGTTCAATTCTTAGAGGAGAATTGATAAATCCTGAAAGTTCAGGCAAGGTTTCAATTAAAATTACCGGCAATAACGTATTTGTATTTGATCTGTCAGAAGTAGAAAAAATAACTACCGAATCGAGTGCTACCAAATTAGAATATAAAAAACATGGATACTCTCATAGTTCCGAATTTGGTTTTCTTATTGGAGGTGAAGGAGACGGTATCGGGCTGGGACTACAAACTATCAACGGATATAAATTTAATCCTTATGCAGCTTTAGGTGCAGGTGTCGGTGTACAGTTTTATTGGAATTTACCCATAAACTATTATTGGTACTATGCAGAAACCAACACTACCAGGCTTATTCCCATTTTTGTTAATTTTAGCGGAGATTTATTGCCTTCAAAACCTATAACTCCTCATTATTTTGCTCGGGCAGGATACGCTTTTGCCTCAAACAACAACGAATTTCTTAAAACTGAAGGAGGACTGACTTTTGGATTGGGTGCAGGCTTTAAACTCAGGGGGCAAGGTCCTTTAAGTTGGGTATTGGGTGTTGGGTATAATTTTCAAAAATTTTCGACCGAATATGTGCCTTTTGAGGGCAATGTTACCAGAACAGAATTAGATATTCGCCGTTTATCCATCTTTACCGGCATCTCTTTTTAAAAACCTATGGACGCAATTTCTTAGGTATTGTTTTCTGTCTGATTTTTACCTGTTAAGTTGCAGCCTGTAAAGTTTTCAGGTATTTATTGATACAATTTTTCAGTTTTTGTTTTGGTTATTACGTTTATATTTTTTTCCTTTGTTGACCATGAAGCGTTTTAACCATGCACGAAATTGAGCCTTATCATCAATGGAGAGATTACTACATCGCATCCGAAGACCGGAAATCTCCCTTTTATAAACGAACATACAGCGAGTTTGAATGGAGTAATACCGTTTATAACTATTATATCCATCCACAATGGGACCATTTTGGTTCTGAAACCCTATATCTGAAAATTTTGTATGCCGATTATATCCGAAATTTTACAGTTATTGAATTGCTCGGTGAATGGAATGACTGTATAACGAACGATATAATGTTATTAAAACGCAAAGTAATTGACAAACTCTTGCGCCGTGAAATCTTCAAATTTCTCCTGATAGGCGAAAATGTTCTAAATTTCCATGCAGATGACGATTGTTATTATGAAGAATGGCATGAAGAAGTTAGAGAACAAGATGGATGGATTGTTGCTATGAATTTTAGAGAACATGTATTGACAGAAATGCAAACCTGTGATTTGCAACGTTATCTGAATTGGGGCACAAAATTTGATAAAATTAACTGGAGAAGTTGTCGCCCTTTACACTTGTATCAAACAATCGAGCAGGTTATTCATGGTAGTGATTGGAAGCAATTACTCCATAATCCGGATGAACAAAGATAACTTTGATCCTAAATTAAAACTTTGTATCCAGGATTAATCCTTTCATCATTTTGAGCAGAATAAAGATTTATGAATAGCAAGGAAGAAATAGTAAAAGATTGGCTGCCCCGATATACAGGAACTCCTGTTGAAGAATTTGGTGAGTATATTATTTTGGTTAATTTTATCAATTATGTCCAAATGTTTGCTGAATGGCATAATGTTCCTGTAAGAGGACTGCAAAATACAATGTCCACTGCTACCTCTGAAAATATTACCATCATTAACTTTCAAATGGGAAGTGCTAATGCAGCAACAATACTCGACTTGCTCACAGCCATTCGACCAAAGGCTTGTTTGTTTTTGGGAAAATGTGGTGGGCTTAAAAAAAAATATGAAATTGGAGACTTTATTTTACCTATAGCAGCCATTCGAGGGGAGGGAACGTCAAATGATTATCTTAAACCGGAAATTCCGGCATTGCCTGCCTTTGCGCTCCAAAAAGCTATTTCTGCTACCATTGCCGAAAAAGGTATGTATTATTGGACAGGTACAGTTTATACAACTAACCGAAGAGTTTGGGAACACGACAAAACATTTAAAGACTATTTACTCGAAACCAGATGCATGGCCATAGATATGGAAACTGCTACTATATTTACCGTAGCTTTTTCGAACAGAATTCCTGCGGGTGCTTTACTGTTAGTGTCAGATCAACCTATGGAACCTGATGGTGTTAAAACTGAAATAAAAGACAAAATTGTAACGGCAAATTATGCTCATATTCATCTCAGAATTGGCATCGACTCGCTCAAAGAACTGCGCGACAACAAAGCTTCGGTTAGACACTTGCGTTTTTAACACTTTTATCTTGCTATATATGGCTACCCCCCCGAAAAAACATACCGGTTTGTTTGAAACCTGGCGACAGTTGTTTGAAAGCACCGGAAAACATATTGGTAATTTGTCGAAAGATTTTTGGGGCGCTGCCTTAGAAATGACCAAGCTTGTTTATTATATAGAATCTCTTTCTTTTAATTCAAAAGAGTTTTCTAAATTGTCTGAAGCAGAAATTGTTCTGACCAATAACTTAAAAATACAGTTTCCGGAATCCAAAATTACCTTGTATCCAAAAAATAAATTGCAGTTATCTCTTACTGCAGATATAGATTCCAATATTGGTATTTTGTGTTGTTTTGCCGAAACTTTAACATTAAAAGAAGCTACCTCTTTATTAGGCAAAATTCATTTCTTAAGTTATCACATTTACCACGAACATATTGTTTTAGTGGTTTTTGGAAATGAAGTTTTTAGAAAAAGTCCTTTGTTGTCAGATTTAGAAGTAATGTTGCAAAAAATCAATGTTAGCCTTTGTTTTGTTGTTGTTGAAATTTAAGGTAATTTAAGTTTGTAAAACAAATTTCAATCTGTCTTTTTAATATAATGTTAAAAGTTTAGGAAAAATGAATCAAAGGAAAGTTTCAATCTTTTATTATATCTAAGTCATTGAGTATCAGATACACAATTTCCTTTCTTGCTTGATCAAATCTTTTGGCATTCTCAACATCATTTAGTTTATCGCTTTCAGATTGAACACAATTTACAAAAAAATAAACCTTGCTTTTCACCTCAACATAACCTATATACCAGCCAATGTCTTTACTTCCATGTCCACCCCAGCCCGTTTTAGCACTTATCTTGTAATCCAAAGTGTCTTTTACAACCATTATCTTTTTGACAATATCCGTCGAACGCTTTGAAAAAGGAAGAGAGTTGGCATGAAGTCTTCTTAAAAATTCGAGTTGTTGTTCGGGCGAGATAAGTAACCCTCCTGTTAGCCAAAAACTATCAATGCTTCCTGAGATGTCTTTGTTACCATAGTTTGCTTTGTTTATCCAAAATATCATTTTTTCTTCACCAACTCGTCTTGCTAACTCCTGATAATACCAAACTACAGAATTTGAAAAAGCAGATTTTAAATCATGGTCTTTGTCCCATACCGGATTCCTGACAATGCTATCCCAGGGAATTATAAATTCCTCGTCTTTTATTACCCCGGTTTCAAGACCAATCAGAGAATTTAATATTTTGAAAGTTGAAGCCGGCGAAAACTGTTGTTTTAATTGCTCCTTGTTGTAAAATATGGTAAAGTTGTTGTTTTCATCAAATAGAATGAAAGAACCATCAACCTGAAATTGGTCGTAATACTTTTTAAAGTCATTTCGTTCTTTTTTAACCTGTTTTTCTTCACATCCTGACAAAATCAAAACCAATAAAATCAGGCAGGTTTTCAACAAGTGTTTTGTCACCAACTTTTTTTCTCTCATTTAATTTATAGATTTCCTGCTTTTAGGCCGGATAATTTATAACCTAAGAAGCTGCCAAGAAATTTTGCTCCATTAGAAAGAAGAAAAATTAAAATGTAGCTCGAAATATCCCTAAATCCGGCAATAACTATTATCAAAATGTCTAACAATATATATATAACCGGAAAAAGTAAAATTAACTTGAACACATTGGGATAGTCTTTTTTTGTCCAATATCGAGCAACTAAAAAAAAGATAATGAACCCAAAAATACCGGAAATATAGGGCGCTGAATCTTGAGCATGAGATTCGTATATTCCAACCTCATGTCCCGGATTTATGAAATATGAGTAAATCGCAACTTCGATGAATGAAAGAAGAATTAAAGTTGCCATCGTAAGAATTGCCAATCCAATTAACTTTAAAACAGTATATTTTTCCATTTGATTGAAGATTGAAGTGAAAAAATTTTTATTTAAAAGGAAAATTTTTAACTTCTAATGTGGTAAAGCAATTTAGATTTTATTGATTTATCCGCCACTTTTACCATATTAACTTTTAAAGATAAATTGATTTTAAAAACCAAATACACGAATTAGAAATTTTACCAAGGATGCTCGTCAAACGGTTTGAGATAACTACTTTATTCTCTTATGCTTTTATTGGATTTCAAATTTGTGTTCAAATTTACCTTCTATGTTTAAAAAAGAATGTCGTAATATATTTAGCGAAGAAAGTTCTTGAAATTTCGCTTGGTAAATCATTTTAAGCTCAATTAATGAAAGATTCTGTCAAAACCCGCTATCGCAATTAGTGGTCCAAAAAATTTCACCTTGACCGTTTCTAAAATTAGCAGACATCACTCCTAACCAACTTTCTCCTAAAAATGAACTTAAAATTTGTTTGCTTTTGTCCTTATCAATAGGTTTAAAAAATATTCCTTCGTTTTTACCCGGTCTAAAAACTATTAAACTGCTACAATATTCGCATTGGAATATTCTACCAAAATATTTACTGCCTTTTTCAACCATTTCCATAAAATCCCCTTTTTCAATTTCATCAAAAAAATCCATATAATCTTGATCAGCAATAATGTGCCCTTTATATCTGATATAGTCTGCCTGGTCAAAAATA
Source organism: Sphingobacteriales bacterium (assembly GCA_016700115.1). Lineage (NCBI taxonomy): Bacteria > Pseudomonadati > Bacteroidota > Sphingobacteriia > Sphingobacteriales > Sphingobacteriales bacterium. The sequence continues at coordinate 4,446,847 of CP064999.1, forward strand.
ACCTGACCACAGTCACATAAAAACTTACTCATTTGGCTTTGAAATTAGTATTTATAAGATAAACTCTATACTTTTATTTAAAAAACTCAGTTTTTCCATCAAATATACAATTCTTAAAAAGCTAAACAAGCAATCTTAGTGGATTTCTATAAAATGAGATTAAAGTAAATTGAAACCTATTTGAGAACAGTAAAATTCTTATTTAAAAACAAGGTGAATTATTCCCTGGTGTTTTGGATGTAAAATTTAGAACTCCTTTAGAAGAGTCGTTTGTTCTAAATGGGTACTATTCAGTTTTGTATAGAAAGTATAGCGTAATTTGATGAGAATGATTAGACAAGAAATAGTTTGACACCCTTTTTCTTGATCCTAAGATATTCGCCAATAGAACTATCTATGTCTTTAAACGGTTGGTAGAAACGTTTTTAATGAAATTTTCCAATTAACACATTCTCATTATTATTTTGACAATTTGAAGCTTACAATATGATACTACCTGTTATCCTGATGATTCAATTTTTAAATTTTGGCACCTTTATACATCAGTTTTATGTTAGCATTACAGAAATAGAATATAATCAATCTGCACATACCTTAGAAGTTGGGATCAAAGTGTTTAGTGACGATTTTATCTTTGCGGTTGAAAAAGATTGTGCTTGTTTGCTTCATTACCAAACAGCCAATCAGCGTCCGGATACAGAAAAACTAATGGAACAGTATGTGTTAAAGCGATTTGGGTTAAAGGTTGACGATAAGTCTCTTAAAATACAGTTTACCGGCATTGAACCTGAAGCCGATGTAATATGGATATTTCTTGAAGCAGGAGGAGCGGTTGCCGGTTTTTCGGAATTAGTAGTGGAAAACCGGTTGCTGATGGAACAGTATTCCATGCAAACCAATATAGTTCATCTCAAAGTGGGTAATACTAAAAAATCCATGCTGCTCAACCGCACCAAAGTTTCGGATAAAATTGTAATCAACTAACATTTTTTGGTGCTCTTTGAATTATTGGTTTGGTTGATTTAAAAATTTCAAAGATTCTGCTTTGAACGAAGTTTTGGTCTGTACTGTAGTTTCCTTCTCATTCCATCTATAAAAATGCCTCTATTCAGGCCTCTACTTAGTTTTCATTTGGAGTACTATAACACTGTTTAAGAAGGATTTATAAACTTTTGAGTATTTTAAGTAGGGAATCATATAGTTAAATTTTGACAAGATTTATAAATTATACCGCTGTTTGTACTAAGCTTTGGTATTATATCCTAACTTTGCAACATAGTTGCAAAAACAATGAAAAATTGGGTTACTTATTTATTAATTTTTATCGTGTTTTTTTTAGAAAAAACCGAAGTTTCAGCACAAACTCCCCTGTTTACCTTATCTGGTCATATTCATAATGCTAAAACAGACGAATTTTTACCTGGCGCGACCGTAGTTTTAGATAAAACAACCTATTTCGCCGTAACTGATATGTATGGAGGCTACCAAATAAAACAGCTACCTGCAGGGGTTTACCGGTTTCAAATCAGTATGTTGGGATATGTTTCTAAAGATACGGTTATTATGGTGGGATCTACCAATGCTCATATAGATTTCCGGCTTCAGCCTGCAATCATTGATTTGAAAGCAGTTGAAGTAATTGGCGATGTGCTGAAAACAGGACAGAAAGAGCAATCTTTGAGTGTGGTAATAGCAGACAAGTCTTTTTTTGAAAAAAACTATGGGAACACATTTAGCAATACAATTGAAAAAATTCCTGGTTTGGCATCAATTAACACCGGAACAGGGATATCGAAACCAGTAATCAGGGGTTTTTATGGCAACAGAGTAATAGTGAATGATTTTGGAGTTAAACAAGAGGGGCAACAATGGGGTACAGACCATGGTTTGGAGATAGATCAGTTTAATGTTGAAAAAGTGGCGATAGTTAAGGGTGCCGCATCACTGCAATATGGCTCGGATGCACTTGGTGGAGTTATCAATTTGACAGGAAATCCTCCACCTGCAACAGGAAAAGGGCTTTCGGGACAAATCACTTCTTTCTTTCGCCACAACAATTCTCAGTTTGGCTCCTCTTTGGGTATAGCAGGGCATAAATATCATCGGTTTTTCAAAGCAAGATATACAGGTCAAAGTTTTGCAGATTACCGGGTTCCTGCCAATACTTTTATTTACAATGGATATTTGCTGCCTATTTACAACAAACAATTGGTCAACACAGCCGGGCATGAACAAAGCGCATCATTTCAAGCCGGAACAGGTGGAAAATGGGGAAGTTTACAGGGTTATGCAGGATTATTTGAACAAAAAGCCGGTTTTTTTTCAGGTGCGGTAGGAATTCCTCGCTCATATTTACTTGAACCGGACGGAAATGACCGAAATGTTGATTTGCCTTATCAATATACTCGTCATTGGAAAGGAATTTTGAACGGCAAATGGGTTTTTAAAAAACAATCTGTTCATACAGATTTGGGGCTTCAACACAACTTCCGGCAAGAATTTTCTTTTCCTCATTTGCATGGACAAGGACCTCTGCCCGTAGGAAATCTGGCACATGAACTTCGACTTACAACCCTGAGTTTGAACACCCGTTACAATCGCTATCCGAACGAGCGCCGTAAAGTTGTATCTGGTCACGCCATCCAATGGCAGGAGAACGCAAGAAATGGGTTTGAATTTTTACTCCCTGACTACAATATGTTCCAAACCGGAGTTTATTCGACCATAGAACAACAAATCAGTGATAAAATGACCCTGAATGGGGGCTTGCGTTTAGATTTTGGGCATATAAATTCCCAAAGTTTTATTATTGCGGTTTGGCAAAACGACTCAACTATATCAGGTTTTCAGGAAAGAGCCCCAAAAGTAGTCCGGAATTTTTTTAACTATTCTGCGGCTATTGGAGTTTCCTGGTATGAACATGAAAATTATCAAGTAAAGGTTAATTTTGGCAAATCTTTCAGACTTCCTTCACCTCCCGAATTGACCCAAAATGGAGTTCATCATGGGACTTTCCGCCACGAACAAGGCAATGCTGATTTAATTTCTGAAAACGGCTATCAGTTTGATCTGTTTTTGATGGCAAAAAACACATTTTTGATTGCCGAATTTTCTCCTTTTTTTAACTTTTTTAAAGACTACATTTATCTGCGCCCAAGTGGATTTTTTTCCCTGCTTCCAGATGCCGGGCAAATCTATCAATACACTCAGGCAAATGCCATTCATACAGGTTTTGAATTTCGAATCGAATATCATCCGGTTGAAAAACTTCATTTGGAAGCTAACGCCGACTATGTTTACAACTTAAATACCGAAACCGGACTGCCTTTACCTTTTACCTCTCCTTTTTCGGTTTTTAATCAAGCAGATTATACGATTGATAAATTGGGGAACTATTGGTCAGAACTGTTTTTTGCCTTGGAACATCAATGGACAGCCGCTCAAAACAGAACCGACAGAAACGAAGATAAAACTCCGGGATATCATCTGCTGCATATTGCTACAGGAGTAACTTTTAAAGTCGGAAAACATCCACTACGGCTTACATTCAGAATTCAAAACTTGTTGGATAAATCATACATGAACCATTTGAGCAGGTTTAGAATCCTCAACTTGCCCGAACAAGGCAGAAATCTGATGTTAACCCTCAATTTACCTGTTGAAATTGGCTTATAATGTAAACTAGGACAGATGTATTCCCCAATCTAAGTTATTAAATCTGTTTTAATCTTTTCAGAAAGGTAGTTGATTGATCAAAACCCTTTTAAGGATTGATAAATATATTAAACTTGAAATATTGGCGCTTTTTGTGGTTACAATTATCTATCATGCTTATCTTCATTTCACTAATGCATTATTCTGCACAAGAAGATTAATGAAGGGATTTAGGCTATTGGTTAAAATTGAGCCTTTTACTAAATTTCACCTTAACAACAATTTATAGAAGGAAGATTATATTAAAAAAAGCTTCTGTAATTCCTTATTTATACAGTTATACTCAAATATTTTTAGAAAAACAAGTTGGTTTTGAAACAAAACCTGTTTTAAAAATGAGATAAAAACCAATTTATACGAACACAATTGATGTTTAATTGGTGAAAATTAGAACTGAAAAGACAAAAACAGGAATTTAACTCCCTATTAAGTAAAAGTTTAAGGGCAAAATTTGATTTTTGGGAAAATCAGAAAAAAAGAAATGGTTCGTTTCTTACTTCATTCCTGATTTTGTATATCTTTTTTTCAGAGTTAAAATGCAAAAATGAATAGAGAATTCTTAGAAACATTATTGTTATTAAAGGGGTTTCTTAGTAGGAAATGCCGGCAATCTCCAAAATATGATCTAAATTATCGGGTGACACCCAAATCAATCCGGGTTCTTTTCTAAACCAGGTCATTTGTCGTTTGGCATAACGTCGTGTGTTTTGTTTTATGAGGGAAACAGCTGCATCAAGCGTTATTTTTCCATCTAAAAAATCAAAAAGTTCCTGATAACCCACGGTTTGCAACGCATTTAAATTTCGGAGTGGGTAAAGCTGTTGTGCTTCTTCCAAAAAATGGTTGTTCATCATTTCTTCCACCCTGAGATCAATACGCCGATACAAGATTTCGCGGTCAATCTGCAACCCTATTTTTATAATATCAAAATTGCGAATTGCTTTTTTTCCGGTTTTGAAAGAACTATAAGGTTGGTTGCTGCTCAGACAAACTTCCAAAGCCCGCAACAGTCGTTGAGGGTTGTTGAGGTCAACTGATTTAAAGTAAACAGGGTCATGTTGGGACAACAATTTTTGGATTGCCTCTAACCCTTTAGTTTGGTAAATGTGGTTTAGTTCATTTCTGATTTCTGGTTTGACAACAGGAAAATCGTCAACACCCTGACAGACAGCCCGAATGTATAATCCAGAACCACCCGCCATAATGACAATCCGATTTTTGTTGAATAATTGGTTGAGCAAGTCAAGAACGTCTCGTTCAAACGCCCCAACCGAGTAAAAATCTTTGACTGAATGAGAATTTACAAAAAAATGTGGTACAAGTTGAAGCTCGTGTTCCGTCGGCTTTGCAGTTCCTATATTCATTTCCCTGTAAAACTGACGACTGTCTGCTGAAATCACTGACGTTTTAAGTAATTGAGCTAATCGTATAGCCAATTCAGTTTTTCCCGAGGCAGTCGGGCCGACAATTACGAGCAATATATTCCGGGAAGACTTCATGTCCGGATATTATTAAGGGGCAAAGCAGTTAATACTTGTTCCAATACTTGGTTTGGATTTTTAATAACAATAACATATAAGTGTGAAAACTCAGGACTTCTTAACAATTTATTGTATTGATTGATTCGCAAGCGATACGTTTTTAAAAACCAATACAAAATAGAGTTTTTAGTAAAAAAAGACATATAAAAGCTTTCCTGATTGCCATGCCATAGCGGCTTTTAGTATAAGCGCGATGAATGGTGCGAACTAAAAGTCTTCGTAAGTTGGTAAAAAATGGGATGTTGAGCCAAATCAACACATCCGCTCGTTTCCATAAAAGGAAACGCAGAGTTTTATAGTTTCCATCTGCTATCCATCCGGGTACGCTTGTCATTTCATCCACCTTTTTAACCATAATCTCGTCCTCGACCTCTACCCAATTTTCTTTAAAATGGTAATAATCCAGTTCAATGGCAGGAACGTTCAGGCAGTAACTCAGATGTTTCGACAATGTGGTTTTCCCCGAACCGGGGCTGCCAACAATGATTATGTTTAAGGGTTTTTTCATTAAAGCTTAAATAAAAATCAACTACTGGGATTAAAAAAACAAGACAATTCAAAAACAAGGCGTTGAACGTCAACTCTTTCAAAGGGATGTGGTGTTGAAGGTATAACCCAAAATTGCCCTTTAGGTAAAACCCGATAAGCTGCCATGGTTTCTTCGACAGAAACCATACTATCTCTATCTCCAACTGCCAACATTACCGGACATTCAATTGTGCCAAGTGCTTCGGGAGAAAGCGGATTTTCGTTTCCTAAAGTTGTAAGCAGCTCTATGGTATAATTCATCAGTATAGATATATCTTGAGGAGCATGTCTTTGCCTGAGTTCTTCGACAAAAGCCGGAACTTTTATCTCCATTTTAGACAAATTGAGCATTGAAGTTTCGCGTTTAGCTATTTCTGGGTTCCAGTTTAATTTTGTGGCTAAAGTTACTACTTTTCCAATACGTTCAGGAAAATGTTTAGCCAAATAAAGTCCTACAAATCCACCCATACTATAACCAAAAACATTGATTACCGGTATTTCGTGATAGTCAAGGTAACCTATCACTTGTAATGCAAAATTTTCAATTGAAAAAACCGGATGATTAAAATCCTGACCTCCATGCCCTTCAAAATTGAGGCAATGAATTGACAGGTTTTTGGGCATTAAACCTGAAAGTTGGTCAAACATTGCAGCACTGCCCAATGCCCCATGCAATAATAGAAGCGGAATCATAATGTTTAATTGTTGAATTGTTTAAAAATTTCCCTTCCAGCGCAAATATGCAGCACGTTCAAGTTCTTCGCGATGATCGGGATGAGCAATTCTGATTAACTCAACAGCTCTTTCTTTAAGCGTTTTACCATAAAGATTGGCAATGCCAAATTCTGTAACTACAAAATGAACATTAGCACGGGTTGTTACTACACCTGCTCCAGTTTTTAGGACAGGAACAATTTTAGATTCCCCTTTACCGGTACAGGAATTGAGTGCAATAATTGGTTTGCCACCTGCCGAATAGCTTGCACCCCGTATAAAATCCATCTGCCCCCCAACACCCGAAAAAATGTTAGTGCCTATAGAATCTGCGCAGACCTGTCCGGTTAAATCAATTTCAATTGCACTGTTAATAGCAGTTACTTTAGGGTTTTGGCGAATAATCGCAGTATCATTCACAAATGCCGCATCTAACATCAAAATTTTGGGATTATCATGAATAAAATCATATACTTTCTTAGTTCCCATTACAAAACTCGAAACGATTTGGTGCCGGTATATTTGTTTAAATTCATTAGTGATTACTCCAAGTTCTATCAAAGGAAGAAGTCCATCAGAAAACATTTCGGTATGGACACCTAACCCATTATGATTGGTCAGGTTGGCAAGCGCTGCATTTGGAATAGACCCTATTCCCATTTGCAAAGTAGCTCCGTTTTCAACCAATGTGGCAATGTACTCACCAATTTTAAGGTCTGCCGCATTTGGTTTTGCCATGGTATTTTCAGGCAATGGGATATCGCTTTCCACAAAAAAATCAATGTCATTTATATGAATCGGTGCATCGCCTAAAGATCGTGGCATGAACCGATTAACCTGAGCAATTACTATCCTTGCTTGTTGAACTGCTGCTAAAGTTGCATCCACCGAACAACCTAAAGACACGTAACCATGATTATCCGGAGGAGAAACTGAAATTAAAGCAACATCTACGGGAGTCAGTTTCCTTCTTATAACAGCAGGTACTTCGCTTAAAAACAATGGAAAATAATCTGCGCGACCTTCCTGAACTGCCTTACGTATGTTTGCACCGACAAAAAAAGCACATACTTTAAAAATTCCTTCATATTCGGGTTCTGCATAAGGGGCAGGCCCTTCAGTATGGAGTTGTAAAATGCGAACATTTCGAACTTCACCTGCTCTTTGCATCATGGCGTTAATCAAAAACTGAGGTGCTGCAGCGACTGAATGAATAAAAACACTATCCCCCGAACCAAGATGACTCAATGCAAAATCGGGTGAAACAAAATTAATGGACTTCATATTAAGTTAGAATTTGGAAGAAAATCTATTTAGACATAGAAATAAGCATTGCCGGACGCTGAGGTCGGCGATCTTCATACCAACGAAATCCTTTCAGTAAAAAATCGGCAGGATTAACTTCGTGGATTGGAAAAAAAGTGGCTTCGGGTTTTTCAACAAACACAATTTTATCTACTTCATTCTTCAAAAAATATATCCACAACGTCCGGCTTTCTGATTTATTAACCCCGTTGTATGCTTCCTGCTCGTCTTTTATATAATATATGCTTTCTGCGTTTCCATCCGCATAAATATGTGTAATGGTTGTATCGTTAAAAAAGCCTGAAATATTTTTTCCTTTAATTTGATTAAATACCATTACTTGTTCTTTGCTTGCCATAAAAGCTGATCTGATTAGATCTAACTTTTTAAGTTTATTATTTTGGGTAAAAGCTAAAATTGTGTCGGCGAAAAGCTGGTGATTATCAGACCAAACCACCGGATTGTAAAACATTCTAAAGACTGAATCTGCCGAAGAATACATCAATGAGTCGCATACGGCCTGCATATCGGTTCTAAACAATTTAACATTTCTATAAGCGTAAAAATCCTTTGATTTTGTGGTATCTTTTAGTGAGTTTTCATTTGTTTGGGCAGGATATGTAAATCCTTTGAGCGTATCAGCGGTCATAAACAAGGTATCGTTTCCGTTGATTTGTATCAACATTGGCTGGTCATAAGCGAGGACTGTCTGACGTATGTCGTCAAAGTCAGCAGCCTGAGAAGTTATTATCACATTTTGGGAAGTGTCTTTCCAAACCACGTCCCCTCTTGCCTTTCCTAAGCCTGAAATTTTATTATAGTCTAAATCATTGGCTATCAAAGTTTGGGACTGATTTACTACTGCTGTTCTTTGGCTTAGTTTCAAACGGTCGTGTTTGGTATCATAAATCCCTTCTGTCGTTTTAATAGTTGCCCCTTCTTTATCTGTAATTAATGATTGACCTGAAAACTTTGCCTCCTCTGTTTTTATGTCATAAACTAATCTTGGCGTTTTTAAATCGTATTCAGGGGAGACTAAATGCACATTCTCCTCAAAAATAGTTTGTTTCGTTAAGCCATAATAATGTGCTTTTTGACTTGTCAGTGTTGTGTTTCCATCAACCAATTTACCTCCTCCGCTATATGTTCCTTCCTGAAGATTTACATCGTAGTCCATCCTTTGTGCGGTAATATCCACTTTTCCATCTGTCAGCCTTACATTTTTATACAATTCTGCTTTTTTCGTGTTGACATAATAGTCCACACGATTGGCATAAACATCATTTTTTTTGTCAGTAAGATGCACTTTGTTTTGCAACACTGCCTTTCTTGCCGGCACAAAATAATACAGCGTATCAGCAGTAATATCTGAAGTCTTATCATTAAGCTTCACTTTATCATATAAGGTAGCTTTTTCAAGATTGCCATGATAAATTAAGCGTTCAGAATGAATATCAACCGAATCCCCCTGACGGATATGAATGTTGCCAAAAGCTTCAATATTATTTTCTTCAAAGAAGAATAAAGCACTATCGCATTTCATCAACACATCTCCCTGCTTTAGAGCCACATTACCAATCAATTTTCGGGCTGGTTTTACTCCTTTTGTAATAACCTCTAATTCATTGGCACTTATAATCTGCAGGGTTTTGTCCTCTGCAGGTTCAGTTGGTGAAGGCAATGTTTGAGCTACCAAAATTGGTGCGACAAAATAAAATTGAAGAAAAAAAAGACACAAATAGCTCGTTCGGATAAATCCGGGTAAATGTAAAATTCTTGAAATAACGTTAATATATTTCATAAAACATCGAAGCACCCAAAAGTAAAGGTCTTTAGTGCAATGAGAAAACTGTTAATCAAGAATTGTATTGTTTCAAAATTTGAATTTCCTGATAAATTGACTAAAACTTTTCCTTAGGAGTTTGGTTGCCCGAAGAAGATTTAACGGTTGCAGGAGTCTTGTCTTTCTTATTAATAGTGATAAAAGAAAACCCAAGATAGTTTTTGGGATTTTGACGAATATCAACCAACAAGCGGTCTAAGTCTGCACTCGATTGTTCCAGATTGTTGTACAAATCAGGGTTATTGATAAGCATAGAGATGCTTCCTTCTCCGTTTTTAATTTTAGTTGTAATTTCAGCAACTTCTGCAAGGGTTTGATTTGCTTTCTGCACAATAGCAGAAATATCTGTTTTTACCAGATTTTCAGATAACGTACTTAGGTTGCCGGTAATCTTTTCGGCATTTGCTACTATAGTATTCACCTTTGAAGAGTTATCTCCTATCGCCTTGCTAAGTTTTTCGATATTATCTAAAGTTGCTGCAATTTTACTAAATTCAGTATCGGAAAACTCGCCTACATTTACCGCGGTTTTCTCTATGCTTTTTAATGATGTCCTTACAGAACTTATACTTTGAGAAACATCCTGAATAATTTGATCCATCCGCTCAGAATTAAGCAGTACATTGATAGAAGCCAAAGTAGAATCCAAAGTTTGTATTAGATGCTCCGCCTTTTCTTTGATGGGTTGAATTTCTTTCAAGGCCATTTCTGTGATTCCAATTTCCCGGATACCTTCTAAAGTATCCCCCGGGGTTGCATAAACCAATTTCCCAAGTTCTTCAGCTGTTTGTGTTTGTGGCATTTTCAATTCCAATGCTTTATCTCCTAACAAACTGGAACTTACAATTTGCAAAGTAGAGTTTTTGGGAATATCAATTGGAGTTTTTAAAGAAAAGCGAACGACAACTTTAGTGCGGTCATTTTCTTTCAGAAAAATTTTATCTACAATACCTATTTGTAAGCCGTTCACCAAAACAGGGTTTGCGGGCAATAATCCATCTACCCTGTCATACACGGCATAATAGACAATTTGTTGACGGAATAAATTTTTACCCCTCAAATAGTTATAACCAAAAACCAAAGCTATTATGGCTGTTATCGTTAAAATGCCAACTTTAGTTTCATTCGAAAGTTTGATGCTCAAAACAAGTCAATTTTTGTAAGTGAACTTAACGCTGCAAAATAACTTAAAATTTACCGTTTTTAGTTGATTGACAACCAAAAATCATTTGAATTGGGTAAAAAAGGGGGTTGAAATGAAAATCCGAGCTATTGGTTCTTTTTAATTCCATTTTGTGCCCGGGAGTCCCAATGAGCTTTATATTCTTTAAAAGCCCGATAAATAGCAGAACCAATCAAAACCTGACCAATATCCGAATCAAGAAATTGTTCTTCGGCTTTATTGCTGAGAAAACCAATTTCAATTAATACACTTGGCATATTGGTTTTGTATAGCACCAAAAAACTTTCTTGTTTTGGACCCCTGCTATGTCGCATTGCTCTGTTTTTAAACTGATTCTCTATCAATTGTGCAAACTTCAAACTCTGTTCTCTGTACGAGTTTTGATAAAGCGAGAATATGATATCTGACAGAGGGTCGTCTAAATTAAATCCATCGTACTTATCTTTGTAATTTGTTTCTAAAGCTACGACTGAGTTTTCACGACGGGCAACTTCTAAATTGGCATCTGATTTATCATTACCCATCACATAAGTTTCAGTGCCTTGTACATAGGAAGCAGGTGAATGATTGCAATGTATGGAAATAAACAAATCCGCAGAATTTCGGTTAGCAAACGAAGCTCTTTCGTGTAACTCAACAAATGTGTCCTTTTCTCTTGTATATAATACCTCAACGTCAGGAACATTTTCTTTAATGTACTCCCCTACTTTCAGTGCAACCGACAAAGCAATATCTTTTTCTTTAGCCTTCTTACCCGAACAACCGCTATCTTTGCCACCATGACCGGCATCTATCACTACAGTTTTAACAATTCGTGGCTTTGTTGCTTCGTCTTGAGATAAAACTGGGTTTAGCCAACAAAAAGTAAAGAAAGTAAAATAAATCAGAAAACGATTAATAAAAATTCGCTTCGAAACGTTTAGTAGCTTTATTGTCATATTTGTTGCTTTTATCAGCAATTGGATTGGTGCAAATTTACCACAAACAAATTGAAACTACAAAAAAACTAATTAGTTTAATTCAAATTGAAAACTACTCTATATATATTTATTTTGTCGTTTCTATTTTGCCCAATTGTAATGGCACAGGACAGTTTATCTGTTGTGCCAATGAAACCATCTGATTTATCAATTCCCGGAGATTCTATTCAGATTTCCACCACCGATACAATAACCCTAAAAATGGCTGATGGAAGTATCAAGGAAAAAGTAGTTTATAGTGCCCGTGATTCTATTGTTTATGATATCACTAATCAAAAAATATACCTTTACTCTAAGGCTAAAATCAAGCAGGGAAGTATGTCAATTTCAGCTGCAACCTTGCTGCTTGATTATACTCAAAAAACCATACATGCAAAACCGGCAACAGACACAACAGGTTATTTATACGATCACCCTGAATTTTCAGATCAGGATAGAACTTTTCAGTCTGACGAAATGATCTACAATTTCGAAACCAAGAAGGGCAGACTTACACATATTGTTACTCAAGAGGGGGATGGATATTTAAGGGGAGAGGTTGTTAAAAAAAACGAACAGGACGAAATGTTTGGCAAAAATGCTTATTACACAACTTGCAATCAGGAACATCCTCACTTTAAAATCAACGTCAATAAAGTTAAGATTATCCCCAACAAACTTATCATTTCTGGACCCGCTCAATTAGTATTAGAAGACGTGCCAACACCTTTGTTTCTTCCATTTGGCATTTTTCCAATAGCTAAAGGACAACGCTCAGGTATTTTAATGCCTTCTTATGGCTACTCACCAAACAGAGGGTTTTATTTTCAGGGAGGAGGTTATTATTTGGGTTTTAGTGATTTTGCCGACCTTGCCCTGACCGGTGATATTTTTACAAATGGAAGTTGGAGAGCCAATATCACAACAGGCTACAGAAAAAGATATAAGTTCAGTGGAAATGTCAATATAGATTATGGAGTGAATAAAACAGGAGACAGAATAACCCCTGCATATAGTGAAGCCAAAAACTTTTTTGTTCGATGGAACCATTCTCAGGATGCCAAAGCAAGACCAAACAGTACGTTTTCTGCCAATGTGGGATTTGGCAGTAGTGGCTACAACCGAGAGTTTGAAGTTCGAAACAACAATGTTCTGACCAATACGCTTTCTTCAAGCATCAACTATAATTTCAACATTCCCGGCACTCCGATGAGAGTAGCACTAACAGGAAGACTTGACCAAAACACCAACACAAAATTGGTAAATGTTACTCTTCCGAGTTTAAGAGTTGATATTAACCGCCAATTCCCATTTGCCAGAAAAATACAAACCGGTGGAGCAAGATGGTATGAAAAAATTGGGGTTACATATAATATGCGAGCAGAATCCAGAACATCAGTAACCGACTCGCTCTTATTTACACGCGCTTTCTTTGACAATGCCAAATATGGCATAGAACACAATGCCAATGCGAGCACGAACTTTAATCTGTTTAAGTATATTAACATCAGTCCGACTGTAACATATTCAGAAGCATGGTATTTTAAAACCATAGAAAAGCAATGGATCCCTGATACTACCTTTCAGTATTCAACAAAACCTAACGGAGAAACCACCATAGACACAATACTTCCCAGATTACAATCTATTGATATTACCGGATTCAAAAGAAGTGTTAAACAGCTAAATACCGGAGTTAGTGCTACCACCAAACTCTTTGGATTTTTAAATTTTGAAAAAGGCAAAATACGTTCAATCAGACATGAAGTTACTCCATCAATCAGTTTGAGTTATCAGCCCGATTTTGGAACTGATTTTTGGAATTACTATCGTTTTGTTCAAAACAATGCCAAAGGAGATAGTGTGCAATACTCGGTATTTGAAGGTGCTATATTTGGAAGCCCTTCTCGAGGTGATGTCGGTTCTATGAGTTTTAGTCTGAATAATAACCTTCAGATGAAGGTTTTTTCAGCTAAAGACACTACAAATAACGGTGAGAAAAAGATAAACCTGATTGATAGATTAAACTTCAACACCTCCTATAACTTTTTAGCTGACAGCATGCGATGGGCACCTATAACCTATGGCGGGGGGGTTACGATTGCCCGTAAAATTCAAATAAACTTAAGTGGTGCTTTAGACCCTTATGCCATTGACGGACAAGGCAGAAGTATCAACCAAACCCAATGGAAGGCTGAGAAAAGCCCGTTGAGAATCAGCAACGTAAATTTTACAGTTGCGACTTCATTTAGCTCAAAAGAACTAAATACTTTAAAATCTGGTGCGGGAACTAAACAGGAAATTGAAGAAATTGAAAATAACCCGGATGCTTTCTCAAACTTTAATATCCCCTGGAGGCTAACTATGGATTATACACTCGCTCTACGGCCAACAAAACGGAATGGCGAGGATACTACTTTAATTACTCAAAGCCTGAATTTCAACGGAGAGGTAAATTTAAGTCCCAAATGGAGGGTGGGATTCAATTCGGGATATGACTTTGCATTTAAAAAATTGGCTCGTACCACTTTAGATATAACCCGAGACCTTCATTGTTGGGAGATGCTGTTAACACTTGCTCCTACCGGTCAATACCGTTATTACATTTTTACCATTCGTGTAAAATCTGCACTTTTACAAGATCTGAAACTCAACCGCCGAAGATTTTGGCAAGACCTGAACTAAGACTTTTAAATCTTTAAGTTTCCAACTAACTCCTTAATTTTCGATTGAATTTCCTGCCACGCCTTTTCAATATGTGATTCTTGAACATTGGTTTGTCCAATGACCATCCTTAAAGTAAATTTGCCTTTGAGTTTGGTGTGAGATAAATACAATTTTCCCGATTTATTGAGTGCTGTTAAAAGATTTTGATTTAATTGATTCAGTTTATCTTCATCTTCTTTGTATTCTGAACAAGTTGCCCTGAAACAAATCAGATTTAGATTGACTGGTGCTAATATTTCCACATCCGGATGTTTGCGCATTTTTTCTTCTAACATTCTTGCCAACAAAATATGCCTACGCAAAATCTGACGGAGTTGAGAAACTCCATAACTTCTTAAAACAAACCATAGTTTTAGTGCCCTAAATCTGCGACCGAGTTGAGGACCCCAATCGCTGTAATTGTTTACTTTTGTTGCCCATTGAGTTTTTAGATATTCGGGCAGAATACTGAAAGCTTGAAGTAACACTTCTTTATCTTTGATAAAAAAAGCAGTGCAATCAAAATTGGTCATTAACCATTTATGAGGGTTAAAAACAAAACTGTCTGCCTGTTCGATGCCCTTAATCATCCATCTGTATTCAGGTAAAATAAGTGCGCTCCCAGCATAAGCGGCATCAATATGCATCCATAATTTATATTTTGCACAAATTGGGGCAATTTGATCCAAAGGGTCAATCGCTGTACAACTTGTTGTGCCTAAAGTTGCAACTACACAAAGTGGAATATATCCTTTCGATAAATCATCTTCAATTGCCTGTTCTAAGGCATTTGGAAGCAGAAGAAAATTTTCGTCTGTTGGGATTTTTACTAAATTGTTTCTCCCGATACCGGCCATTTTAACTGCTTTTTCAACTGAAGAATGGGCTTCTTCAGAAGCATAAACCCTGAACAAATGATTTGGTTTGAACCCCGAAATATTGATTAAAAAACCGCTTACTTTTTCACGAGCAGAAATAATAGCACTCAAGGTAGCAGTAGAAGCGCCATCATAAATAACACCTTGAAAAATGTCAGGTAGTCCTATAGATTGTTTCAGCCATTCCATCATCTTTTCTTCTAATTCAGCTGCAGCAGGAGATGTGTCCCATAACATACCCTGTGTTGCTAAGGTTGCAGTCAACATTTCGGCTAAAACAGAAGGAAAACTGGCATTTGCAGGAAAGTAAGCAAAAAAAGAAGGATGTTGCCAATGCGTAATGCCCGGCAAAATGATTGAAAGAAA
This sequence comes from Sphingobacteriales bacterium, assembly GCA_016700115.1. NCBI lineage: Bacteria > Pseudomonadati > Bacteroidota > Sphingobacteriia > Sphingobacteriales > Sphingobacteriales bacterium. The sequence goes on from CP064999.1 coordinate 4,462,584, forward strand.
ATCCTGAAAAATTTTTTCAAAATCCTCAGGATGTTCAGGAGGAGAATCTGGTATTTGATTATAAATTTCGCGGGGTTCTACATTTGATTTTACTGGAAACTTTTCGATGGTTTCGAAGTAATCTGCCATCCAATCAGCAACATGGTGTGCAAATTTGCGAAATTCAGATACCGTCATAATTTATGGGGAATAACATCTTCTGGTTATTCTTCTTCCGGTTGGTCTTCGTTGTTTTCAGTAACAACTAGCCCCTTTAAATATACCTGATAAATAGGAGGATTACCATTTGTCTGAATGGTGATGGTTTTATTTTGAGTGCCTATTTTACCGGTACTGTCGTAATAGACTAAAATTGAACCTGTATCGTCAGGAGAAATTGGTTCTAATGGAATTTCAGGCACCGTGCATCCACAAGTACTTGTAGCATTATGAATAATCAGGGGAGCATTGCCTGTATTTGTAAATTTATAATGGTGTTTGACCTTTTCTCCGCTTTTTAATGTGCCAAAATCGAAAGTTGCCTCTTCAAAAATCATGCTTGCTTTATTATCTCCGCTTCTTGGCTGTTTTGCTCTTGATGAAGTAGCTCTCATGCTTAAGTCTTCAGTAGCCATAAACTCCATTGTTGAAATGCTTGGAGTGTCTGTTCCTGAATTAGTTTCAGTATGGGTAGTAGAATTGGCAATTGGTGCTGTTTGATCAGTATTTCTGGAGTTAGTGGCATTGTTTCCTAACTCACTTTGAATAGTTAAACTGCTATCAGAAATTGCTTCAACAGGAGGATTCTCCTGTATTTCAGATTTTTTACCCTCAGTAAGCGTTTTTTTAGACTTTTTAGTGGGCTCTTTTTTATCGGTCAGACTTTCCGAAGTATTACAAGATGCCAATAAAAAGCAAAGTGCAATTACAAAGGTAAAAGTAAATGTTTTCATCGCAAATCATGATTGATGAATAAAACGATGCAAAGTTACTGTAAATCTGAATTGCCTTAACTAAATAACGAAACAATATTTCTGAAAGACAAGCTAACGGATTTTTGACCAAATCTGTTCGTTACCGTTAGATTGAGTTAAAATGAGCGTTACACCTTGATTTAACTTACAATCATAGTCAAAATATGTTCTTTCATTTGGGTCGCATAGATAAAAATCATCGAATGAATTTCCCCATAAACCAAGAATTTCATCGCCTCCGAAAGAACCAGATGAACTACCTTTGAATGAACCATCACTATATTTATAGGTGTCAGAAGTATAGCTGCGATTTGATTTTATATAAACACCATTGCTTTGTAAAGTCAAATTTCCAAAACTTTTAAAACTAAAATCTCCGGATCGGTAACTCTCCATTTTGCTCCAAACTCCAACCAATGAACTTGATCGCAAAGCGGATGCAGTTGAATCCAATACCTCGGGTACTGCAAGTTGCGATAACCTCCAATCACGTAACCCGCTATAACTATAAATAGATTTCCGCATGTTATTAGCAAAAAAATTATAAGCTGTCGTGTCCATCCGGTGTCTGTAAAAATGAAAAGCAGCGATAACTGCCATTGCTTCTGCCTTGGTAGTTGGGTTGTCAACTTTTAAAAAACCATCTAACGAAAGTTTAATAACACCAAACAAAGAAATTTCTGCAGTCGGTGAAATTCGGTTGAATTGTTTTTCAATTGCTGACATAATGGTTTCAAAACTATGCATATATCCTTTAGATTTAAATGAGATGATAGAAAATTGTATTACAGATTTATCAGTATTACAAAAACATGCAACTATTTACACTTGTAGTATTCAACAATTGACAGATAAAAAACCTCATGTTTACAGGAAAAATTGTTACCCACATTGAAATCAATAATTTTTAGGCAGATACAATATCAATGATGATAAGATTCATTGTTGATGATAGTGAAAGCCCGATATAGTTGTTCTGTAAAAACTAATCTAACCAATTGATGTGAAAAAGTCATTTCTGATAATGCCACTTTATCGTTTGCCCTTTGGTAAATTACCGGACTAAATCCATAAGCGCCCCCAACTAAAAACTTAACTTGCCTGATACTTTTATTCATTAATTGTTGTAAATATTGAGCAAATCCAACAGAACTAAATTGTTTTCCACTTTTATCTAACAAAATAAGGTAATCCCCTTCTCCTATTTTAGACAGTTGGATTTCTGCCTCTTTTTCTTTGATTAAGGACTCAACTTTAATCTGTTTGAGTTCCGGTAATATTATAATCTCAAACCCAATATAATGTTTCAATCTTTTTTGGTAAACATTTACACCTTCTTCAATATAACTTTCAGTTGTTTTTCCGGTAAGAAGCAATGAAATTTTCATTTTGTATTGTTTTAAATTCCACAATTTACAAAGCTGTTTGAATTCTATACTGCAATGCCTTTATATGAATCGTTTAATATTGAATTTCTCACACATTTTGATTTTGTATAGTTAGTAAATTGAAAAAAGCATTTTTCAGTCCTCCTTAACTCAAACTATTACAAGTAGATTGGTTTTTTACTTAGTTAGACAGTTTAAAAGTCAAAATTGCATAAATAATATTCCCCACTTTTAAGGGCTTTTTAGAAGTATATTCTTTGCTACAATTTACTGTATTTAAAAAAATTATTGTCGTCAAATTGCAGAATTGAGCACTAAAAACGAAGCTCACTATATAAAAATCCCGACTAAAGTATAAATTTGCTCAAATATACACTTCAACACCAAACCTAACACTCTATGAAATGCAACATTTTTACCCTTTTGATTTGTGTTTGTTTTTTGTTCAATTTTAGCAATTTACAATCACAGCCTTATTATTACACACCACATATACAAAGTTTTATTACCACCTATGGTTGTGGCGGATGTCATTTTGCCGGAGGAAGTAGTGGTTTTAATCAGTTAACTTATGCAGCAATATTGGCGGGGGGGGTTCAATGTGCCCCTGATGTTCGTCCATTTGACGAAAATGGTAGCCCTTATGTCATCAAAATAGATTGTTCACTCCCATTAACTTGCGGTGGAAGCAATATGCCTTATGGGAATCCATGCACAGTCAGTGCTTCCGATATAGCTTTAGTTCGTGCATGGATCAGAGGGGGGGCTTTAGGTGATAACACTTTTTGCCAGTCTTTTTCCGGCAGCCCGCTTACGATAGACTTTACAGGTTTTGCAGGTGGAGGTTTTACTTCCTCACCTTCAACTACACAACTCAATTCAAAAGTCTGGAATTTTGGTGGATTTAGTGATTTTTATAAACCCGGACAATCTAATACAGGAAATGATTTTGCTCGTGGTGCCACTACTCCTGGAGTTCCTGTAACTGGAGGAATTTATGGTTGTACTTATTCAACAGGAAATCAAGCACTTTGGCTTCAACCTTCTACCAGCGATTTCAGTGCTCCAAACGGAGGAAGCATTAATCTTCAATTGTGTAATAACAGTGGAAGCAGCATTACTTCACTAAATATAAGTTATGACCTTTTAATCTATAACGATCGCGACCGTTCAAGCAGTTTTAACTTTTTCTATTCAACCAATGGAAGTACCTACACCCAAATTTTAGCATTGGATTATACTTCTCCTACAACTGCCAGTGTAACACCTACTGTTGTAACTGTTCCCAGAAGCTCTACCTTCAATAGCCTGAATATTCTAAATGGTGAAATGTTCTACCTGCGTTGGTTTGGCAATGATGTTTCAGGTTCAGGCGAAAGGGATGAGTTAGGAATAGACAATATCATTGTTTCTATTCCCGGAACTTGCAACATCACTAATGTGTCTGCAACAACTCCTGATTGCAGCGGCACATCAGCAACCTTTAATGTTAGCTTTATTCAAAGTGGCGGAAGTGGCAATTACAATGTAATCAATACTGCCAACAGCAGTATTTTAGCTTCAGGCAGCAGTTCCCCTATATCCGTAACGATACCAAATAGTGTCGGAGGTAATATTAATGTTAACATTGTTGATGTTTCCATTCCTACTTGTTCAGGAAGTCCGGTTACTGTTACATTACCTGACTGCACACCAGTTTGTTCAATTAGTTCTGTAAATGCTACAACTGCTACATGCAACGGTACAAGTGCCGAATTTAACGTGTCCTTTAATGTTGCAAATGGAAGTGGCGTATATAATGTCATTAACACCGCCAATAATAACATTCTTGCTTCAGGAAATGTCTCTCCAATTCAGGTTTCTATTCCTAATAATCTTACCGCCGGCAATATCAGTATCAATGTTACGGATGCTTCTAATCCCGGTTGTGCCGGAAATCCTTTTGTTGTTGCCCTTCCAGACTGCACTCCTCCTGTATTTTGTGGAAACAATGCTTGTGATGGTACAGAAGAATTTTGCTCTTGCCCAGCCGATTGTGATTGTGTAATCAGCGCTGAGTTTCTCAATTTTGACCTTAGTAGTTTACCCGTTGTATCTGCATTGCCTGTTGCTTTTTGTACCACTTATGTTACTGGTGAAGTCAATCCCAGCCTTCCACATTACCTTTATGTTCCTTTGCGTGTTAATGGCGTTACTTGTACTACTTATAATCTTACTTCTGATGAAGGTTCGTTTTATGTTTTAAATGCAAATACTCTTCAAAGCACAGCGACAATAGGAAACATGTCAATTGTTTGGCTTCGAATGAGTCAGGGAGAAATTAACCTTGCAGGCGGATCAACTACTATCAATTTTTCAGGATCATCCGGCAGTTGTTTGACTAACAAAACAATTACGTGGTCAAACGTTACCAATTATACGGGTAATGTAGCTACAACCTGTAAAGCAGCTTTAACTATTCGAGCCTTCTTAACCGGAGCATATAATTTTACTGCAAATGATGGTTTGATGCGTTTAAATCTCAATTCATTAGTCCCTTTAAATTCTCCTTATAGTGTATCACCATGGAATGCTCCGTCAGCATCAGTTACTTCTGTTCCATCCGATATTGTTGACTGGGTCCTTGTAGAACTGAGAAACCCCCTAAACGACAATTTGATTGAAAGTCAGGCAGGCCTTTTAGCTTCTGATGGTTTTGTTAGAAATACATCAGGTCATCCCGGGTTGACTTTTGCAGCAACAGGAACTTTTAAGGTTGTGGTAAAACATAGAAATCATGTCGGAATTATCAGCAATGCTACTATAGATCCTAATGGTGGTGTTGCAAACTTAGTAAGTCAGGCAAATGTAAATCAAGGCAGTAATCAATTGATAAATTTAGGAGATACCGGATTGTTCGGACTTGCACCCGGCGATATCAATTCAAATGGTGTAGTTACTTATGCAGACTATAATGCATTTATAAATGCAGGTACAATGTCGAATAATTATCATCCTGCAGATTGCAATATGGATGGTCAGGTAAACTTAAATGACTTCAATTTTATGCGTATTTATTTTCAGCAAATCGGACTTTCTCCTATCAGAAATTAAAAAACTGCATAGACTATGAATATTGATTTAGTAGCATTCTTTTACCTTTTGCTGGCAGTTGGTGTATTTTTGTATTATTCGTGGAACAAAGGACGAAAAAAACGCCCTTCTTTGGCAGAGGAAGTAGGCTTTGAAGAACTGACTATCGAACAGGCTTTAAACAATTATGACCCCATCACTGCAGCTAATTTAGTCCCTGCCCATGAAGTGGTGACGGTGAATCCTAAACCAGAACCTCTTCCTATTAAAACTACAAACAATTTGACTCCGGTTAAAAAAGAAGAAGAAAGTCTTTTTATTGATTACGAAAGTCAAATCATAGAACAAAGAAAACTTTCCAGGAAAAAAACCTTGAAAAAGGCCTATAAGGGGCTTTCCAAAAAAATGACATTGTTTAATGTAAAAAAACCTTTTGTTTTTAATTTGCGGGATGCCATAATTTATGATACAATCTGGAAGCGCAAATATTGACAGATTTTGTTAGATCGGTTTAGGATGTGAAATTTTGTTTGTATAGTTCAAAACTTTCCTGAACTATTTGCATCGCCATCGTTTTTCCTAAGAAATCTTCAACAACCACAGATTTCCTTTCGAGTTTTTTATAATCTTCAAAGAAATTGCGAAGTTCGGAAATAAAGTGTTGAGGCAGTTCTGAAATGTCATTAATATGGCTGACGCTTGGATCATTGGCACAAACGGCAATGATTTTGTCATCTGCTTCGTTGTTGTCCAACATTCTCATTACCCCAATAACTTTTGCAGAAACGAGGCATAAAGGAACAAAGTCTATCTGAGACAAGACTAATATATCTAAGGGATCATTGTCATCACAAAAGCTTTGCGGTATAAAACCATAATTTGCCGGATAATATACAGAAGAATATAAAACTCTGTCTAATTTTAACAATCCACTTTCTTTGTCTAACTCGTATTTTGCTCGTGAACCTTTTGGAATTTCAATTATGCCATTTACAATTTCAGGTATATTTTTACCCGGAGAAACATGATGCCAGGGATTGAAATTCTTTTGCATTGAATAAGTATTAGGTAGCTATTGAAATTCAGTGGAATTAGTTTTTGGGAACTGCAACATTTAACGCTAAATCCCAGGCAAGAGCATTTGCAGTAAAACGTCCTGATTCCATTGCTCCATTAATTGAACCGTTGAAAAGATAGTCTCCGCACAGGTAAATGCCGGGCTTTACCGGTTTAATATTATTTTTGTCCGGTGTTTCTATATGCGGTTTATCAGGTAGTGCGTATTGGATATGATAAGTTTTTAAATGGTCCCAAAAACGCACTTCTTTCTTAAACAATTTGCGCAATTCTCCTTTTACCGTAGTAAGAAGTTGGGTATTGTCCAAATCTGTAGGTTTAACTATTGTAACAGAAATTAAATGCCTCCCTGCAGGTGCGTAATTTGGGTTAATAAGGCTTGGCACACAAATATTATTAACTAACCCTTCGTCTTCACCATTCAAAACAAGAATTGGGCGATGTATTGGAGGTTTGTCTGTTGAGAAATATAAACAAGTCGAACGATGTCCTTTATCGTTAATTTGAACTGTATCGCCAAGTAAAACTTTTGCTGCAGCAGGATTTGTTGCAATCAAAACTGCCCTGCAATCAAAAGTTTCGCCTTTCTCAGTTGTAACTTTATGGTGAGTTACTTTAGTAACTTTAGTGTTGGTTTGAATTGAATTAGGATGCAATCTTTCAGCCATTTGTTGTGGTATTGATTCCATTCCGCCAGATGGAAGAGCAGCATAGCCGGAGGCAAACATTTTAAATACAAATTCAAACATCCGGCTTGATGTTTGCAGCCCATTTTCAAGAAAAATTCCGGTGAAAAAAGGTTGAAAAAAAGATTTTAAAAATTCCGGTGAAAATTTCCAATCCTTTAAATAGGCCGCCGTTGTTTTTTCGGGTTGAGCAAAAATCTGTTCTACTGATAATCGTTTTACCCTATTGCGAAGCGCAACTACTTTTAGTTTATCTCTGAATGTAGTTAAAGGAGAAAATAAATTATTAATAATAGATTGCGGATGTTTGAAGGGGTCTAACAAAGGATGAAGTTTATTGTTTTTCCATATTAATGCCCCTGACATAAAGTTAAAAAGTCCTAATGCTTTATAATCCAACATTCTGAATACTTCGGGATATGCAGTCAGTAAGACCTGAAAACCATGATCTAACAAAAAACCATCAACAATATCTGTTTTAACCCTGCCTCCTACCCTGTCTGTTGCTTCCAATAATTTTACGTTAAGTCCTTCATTTTGCAGTTCTATTGCTGCAGTCAGCCCTGCAATTCCTCCTCCAACTATAACAACATCATATTTTGCCATGCTTCCTCCGGTAAATTTTGGCCAAAAATAGAGAAAAAAAACAAGCGGGATAATTTTTGATTCTTCGATAAAATTTAGCGTACACTTTAACTGAACTAATCCGTGATAACCATAACAATGTGTTATTTATGTTATCATAACTTCTATTGACTTCAATCCATAGCATTTACAGTTTCGACCAGTTCTATAAACTCCTCTCTGAATAAATGCGGGTCGTAGTTACGTGCATTTTGGGCCCAATCAATAACATTTGAGAAAGTAACATTGCCTTTATAAGGAGATTGGCGAAGCAACATAGCATAAGCCACAACTGATGCAGCAAATCTGTTGTTCTCTGTAGATTCTGCAAAACCGGTTTGGTAATCTGTAATTGGCATTGTGATTTCCCGGCTTACAGATTCTCCGGGCATTTTGTAACGAAAATCTATGGTAAAAGATGGAATTCCGCTACATTCTGCACATATTGCGGGAATTATTTCATATAAAGCTGTAATGGTTTGACCCACACTGATATCTCCTGCATCCGTGGTATCTGATTCGAACTCATTATTTTGAAGTAACCGGTTTTCGTAGCCTATTAATCTATAAGCACTGACCAAATTCTGATCAAACTCAACCTGAATTTTCACATCATCTGCGATGGAATAAAACTTGTTAAATTCGTACTCAAAAATTTTTCTTGCCTGCTCGAGATTATCCATGTATTCGTAAATGCCATTTCCGTTATTTGCCACACTTTCCATCAAAGCCTCATTGAGATTGCCACTTCCTAATCCAATAACAGTCAGGTAAATTCCACTTTGCCGTTTTAGTTTGATGAGGTCAATCAATTGGTCTTTATCAGTGATACCAATATTGAAATCTCCATCAGTGGCAATAATAATCCGGTTATTCCCTCCGGAAACAAAATTTTCTTCTGCAATCTGATAAGCAGCATTAATGCCGGCAGAACCTGCTGTACCTCCTCCGGTCTCTAAAGATTGGATGGCGTTATTTATTACTGTTTTCTGATTTCCTGATGTTGAGGACAAAACGGTTTCCCATTTTCCGGAATAAGTAACGATGGCGATTTTATCTTCTTCTCTGAGTGTGTTTACCAGATATATCAATCCTGATTTTAATAATGGAAGTTTATTTTCGGGAGCCATTGAACCTGAAACATCAATTAATAAGACAAAGTTTGAGGGCGGTAATTCCTGAAGAGGAATGGTTTTCCCCTTAATTCCAATTCTGATGAGCCTGTTTTCAACGTTCCATGGGCAACTGCTAACCTCACCATTAATGCCAATATTTTCTGTTCCTTCGGGTTCCGGATAATCATATTGAAAATAGTTCACAAACTCTTCAGTGCGTATTGCATCTTTCAAAGGTTTTTTATCTGCATTAACCATACGACGCATGTTAGCATAAGCTGCGCCATCGGCATCAGTCGAAAAAGTTGATACCGGCTCAATTGCTGTGTAAATAAAAGGATTTTCTTCAAAACTGTTGTATCGCTCAGCGCCTTGATAATAATCGTTCAATACTGTCCAATCTTCAGCAAATGAACATCCGGTCCACCACAAAGACAGTAAAATTATACAGATTAAAAATAAGGAATTGCGATTCTTTATTTGATGATTGGGTTTCATGAGGTTAAATGATTTAAAATCCTATTTGAAAGGTTAAGCCTCCTGTAGCAGAGTTAAATGAACCTGCAAAATACGGAGAATTTTGAGGTATCAGATATGGAGAAACTTTGAAACTGAGATCTTCACTGACATCAAAGTCAACCAAATGTGCATCTATCAAGGCATCGAGTATGGTAATGGCATACCATAATGTTCCACCTATAATTGAGATTTCCACATAACGACGGTAAACATTTTTTCGTCCAATCAGAATATTGTTATCTGTGATAAAGGCAAGTTGGGGGTCCGGGTTGTTTGGAGCATAAAATCCGGGCCTTGTTCGCACAAGGTACTCATTTTTGTAGTTCAAGTACTCTTTTCTGTTTAAATAAAATCCAACTCCTGCGGCTGCAAAACCGGCATAAACGATTGGAATCTTCCAGTATTTTTTGTTGTAAGCTTGTCCCCATCCCGGTATGAGCATTGTCCGATATGCAGCTTTTATAGGTGATCTGACAATTTTATCATTCTTAATATGCGAATTCATGTATGCGTCCAAGAGATTGGCACTGTAAAATATCAACAGTGCATTAAAAGCTATATTATATTGCTTTAATGCTTTCTGTTTTTTTTCCTGTATTGGCAACAAGTCTGTATTGTCTTTTATTCCATTGGCATAGTTTTCCAATACTTGGTTGTATTTATTCAGTTGTTTGTTATAGTTTATTCTTGTAGTTATTGTTGCGGTGGTCAAAGCAGCTACCCCACTTGCAAAAAAGGGAGTTTTCCAATATTGCTTGTTGTAATACTGACCACCTCCGGGTACAAGAGAAAATAATAGTGCTTTATTAGGGTTATAGTGAAAAACTGAATCAGGAATATCCTCATTAACCATAGTTGAATCAATTGAAGTTAATCCTTGCTTATTATTTACCAATATTGTATCCTGAGCAAATAGCATTTGGCCTAAAGCAAAAGCAATCCACACTTTAAGAATTGGCAGAAAAGAAAATGAGCCGCGAAGTGAGTTAATCATTCGACGAATGAATTTCAGAAGCAAACGGGCTGTCATCTGTTAATGAGTTCCAAAATCCTGTTTAAGTCTTTGTCTGAGCTAAAAGGGATAACTAATTGCCCGTTACCTTTACTATTTCTCTTAATACTAATTTTTGCTCCGAAATGAGATTCCAAATCTTCTTGCACTTTTCTGATGTGTAAGGGAAGATGTGAAGCAGGTTTGGTTTCTTTATTAGATTTTCCGGTCAAGCCACTGACTAAATTTTCGACTTGTCTGACCGATAAACCTTTTTCTAAAATAGCCTGATAAATACTTAACTGTCGTTCAATTGTTCCGGCATTAACAAGCGCTCTTGCATGCCCCATGCTAATTTGCCGGGTTTTTAATCCTTGTTGAATTTCGGGTGGCAGTTTCAGCAAACGCAAATAGTTAGTAACTGATGACCGGTCTTTACCTACCCTTTTGGCCAAAATCTCATGTACAAGATTACATTCGTCAATCAAACGCTGATAAGTAATTGCCACCTCTAAGGGGTTCAGGTCTTCGCGTTGTATGTTTTCAACCAATGCCATTTCGAGCAGAGTCTGATCATTCGCTGTTCGAATATAAGCAGGTATATGGGTCAATCCTGCAATTTTTGAGGCCCGTAGTCGTCGTTCACCTGATATGAGTTGAAACTTGTCTTTGCCAATATATCGAACTGTGATGGGTTGCACAACTCCATGTGTGGTGATAGATTCAGCAAGTTCAGCCAACTTTTCCTCATCAAATTCCAATCGGGGCTGGAAGGGATTTTCTTCAATCTGTTCAACCGGTATATCAGCTACCGTATTGACCAGCTGTTTATCGTTTAATTCATCTGAAATGCTTCCAAGCAAAGCTTGTATGCCTGCCCCCATTTCTTCTTTCTTATTTTTTGGTTTTGTCAAGTTATTGAGATTTAAAGGTTAGCAGCTTTATTTTCTTTCATGTTTGATAGGTGCAATTTTTTGTTTTTCTATCAATTCCTTTGCAAAGTTAAGATAGTTTACCGAACCCCTGCTGTCAATGTCATACATAATAACAGATTGTCCGACACTCGGTGCTTCACTTAATCTGGCACTTCGATGAATAATGGTATCAAACACTAATCCGGGAAAGTGCTTTCTGGCTTCTGAAATGATTTGATTAGACATTCTTAGCCTCGAGTCGTACATCGTCAATAAAATGCCTTCTAACAGCAACTCTTTGTTCAAACGTTTTTTGATTATCTTTATCGTATTGAGCAGTTTGCCCAGACCTTCTAAAGCAAAGTATTCACACTGAACCGGAATAATAACCCCGTCTGCCGCAGTTAAAGCATTGACGGTTACTAAACCTAAAGAAGGAGAACAATCTATAATAATGATATCGTATTGGTTTCTGATTGGTTCAAGAAGATCTCGCATCAAAATCTCCCTTTCAAATTGATTGACGAGTTCAATCTCTGCACCTACTAAATCTCTGTGAGATGGGAGGATGTATAAATTGGGAACATCAACCTTCATAATGCCATCTATAATATCTGACTTACCAACAAATCCCTGATACAGGCTGATTTTAACTTTGTTATGATCTATCCCCAAACCAGAGGTGGCATTTGCCTGTGGATCTGCATCTATCAGCAATACTTTGTAATCTAAAATTGCCAAACTTGCAGCCAAACTGATTGAGGTTGTTGTTTTACCAACTCCTCCTTTTTGGTTAGCAATTGCCAAAACTTTTCCCATTTTGTTTGCTTTCTTTCTTTTATCTGTTGTAAAATTTTGTCTTGCCCGACCTGTTCGTTTATGTATGCCGGTGGTTAGATGCCATAACCTTCCAGCCCAGCTCAGACTGTTATGGTTTCACCTATTTTGGGTAATAACAACTTTAATCCTCTTTCAGCAAATTTACGGATAGCATCTTCGTGGTTGATCTTTATATAGCCAAAAGTGTCGTAATGTACCCCTATAATGGTTTCACATTCTAAAAATTCGGCGGCAATTATGGCATCATTAACACCCATAGTAAAGTTGTTGCCGATGGGAAGTACTGCAAAATTCAGATTAGCATATAAAGGAATTAGTTTCAAATCATAAGTCAATGCAGTATCCCCTGCAAAGTAAAAATAACCTTCTTCGTGATTAATTACATAACCTCCGGGGCCTCCGCCATAAGTTCCATCGGGCAGAACGCTTGAATGAATGGCATTTACAAATTTAACCACACCAAAATCAAATTTCCATTCACCTCCTGTATTCATAGGATGCCCTTTGGGATAGCCATGCTTATCTCCAAACCAACTCACTATCTCATAGTTCGATATGATAGTAGCCTGTGTATTCCGTGCAATAGCCGGTGCATCGGCAATATGATCTCCATGTCCATGTGAAATTAAAATATAATCGGCTTTGATTGTATTGATATCAATGTGTTTGGCCAGTTCATTGCCGGTGATGAACGGATCGAATAACAAATGTTTATTGCGAACATTAACACTAAAACATGAATGACCGTAGTATGTAAACTCCATAGCAAAAAATTAGGGATTTGATTTTTTATTTTCGGCTGCTAAGATATGGATTTTAAATCAATAAATATCCAAACCTACTTCGAGGTTTCTAATTGTAAACCTACTCTGATTTTCATTATTGCCTATGAAACAAAAGGCAAACACTTTTTAAATAGAATTTATTAAAATTCAGATAAAAAATTCAAACAAGTTGTTTTTGAAAAATCATTCCCCAGTTTCTGACTTACTCCTTTTCACCACAAATTCAACGTTTGAACAAAGTAAAGTATATCCTTCCCTAATACATTGGGGTTTTAAAAAACAAAAATGATGTTTGTTCTGTTTGGTTATTTAGATTCAATCTTAACTTTGACCAAACTTTACACACCTATCACATTTTAAAATAACAAATCAAATGGATACACCCACAAAAATAGTGAGTATATATACAGAAGCCACTCCAAATCCATCCAGCATGAAATTTGTATTAAACAAAATGCTGCTACCTCAAAACAGCGCTGATTTTCCCACTCGTGAAACTGCTGAAGGAGTTTCACCATTGGCACATGAGTTGTTTGATGCCTTTGATTTTGTCGGCGGAGTCTTTATTATGAACAATTTTGTAACAATTACCAAAAACTCTGAAGATAAAGACTGGTTCGAGATAGCTCCTCTTCTTCGGGATTTTATAAGGACTTATGTTTCTGATGACAGAGAAGTGATTAACACGGCTGCGCTACAAGCTCATTTTACTCAAAATCCTGATGCTAATCCAAACGAAATTTATGCTGATGACTCAGAAGTGGTTGTAAAAATTAAAGAATTGTTGGTTAAATACGTACAACCTGCTGTTGAGATGGATGGAGGAGCTATCGTTTTTCGCTCCTTCGAAAATGGAGTTTTAACTTTAGGAATGCAGGGTTCATGTAGTGGCTGCCCTTCTTCGACCATTACTTTAAAAGCCGGTATTGAAGGATTGCTCAAACGAATGATTCCGGCAGTTGAAAGTGTGGAGGCAGAAATGCTTTAACCATTCATTATAAAATCTTACTTATTCTTACTAAACATCTGCCTTTAAGCAGATGTTTTTTTGAATATGCTTTAACTTTCCTGATTGTTAACAAGATTGTAACGCTTCTTAAGTTTGGTTACCGTAGGGATATTATTAAAATGCCATTTTTTAACTATGACGGCATCTTTTAGTAAAATTAAACCGGGGTTTGACGTTAACATAGTTTTGAGAACAGTAGCATCAGTTGTACAAAACTCATATTCCGCACCGCTGATTATTTTAAATCGCGCTATCTGTTTGGGTGTGGAAGCTGTTAAACACCTGAATCCATATCCGTTTGTTTTACAATATTCGTAAAGTTGATTTAGTCGGGTTTGTACATTCAAGTTAGACCTGCTGACATCTTCGGCTATTATGAGAAAGTTGTAGTTATGGTCTTGCAGCACTTCCAGTGTAATATCTGTATCATCTTCCGTTTTTATGGAAAAATCTGTAATCGGAGGAACATAACCTTCTTTAACTAATTTCGTTTCGCGATGATGGAAAGCCCAGTTGTCTTTGTCCTGCCAGGGGAAATTCTGTTCTGTAAACGGTTTTACTGCTTCAGTTTTTTTGTTGCGATAATACAAAATTGTTTCGTATTCAAAACCGGGAGCATTTTCAGGCATAGCCATACTTTCCAAGATATTAACACCTTCGGAGTAAGGGCGAAAATCAATGAGCGGAAAATTTAAAGATCCATATATTCCGAGCAGGATATTGAACAGAATTGCCCACATCATGATAGAAGAATAACGAAGATAGATATATGAGGCATATTTGTCTGCCCTGAATACAACGGCTAACAAAATCAAACCGGTTAATACTAAAAGCCTTGCGGTAAAATTGTACAGTGCATTGTCGAATGAAAAAATATCGCCAAAACAAACACAATTATGGATTACATTATTTTGCCACGAAATAAAGGAAACTATCATGGCTGGAAATGTCATTGCCATAGCCATCCATGTTGCTATTCTTGGTTTTATGCCGGAAAGCAGGGCGACTCCTGAAGCAAATATGGCAGCACAAAATATCAATGCTATTGGTAAAGAAAGGACTTCAAAGTCGTCCGCTATAAACAATTTGATGTATTCGTTGATTTTATAGGAAAAACCAACAGCATCCATACCTCGAAAAAGACCGAATATTGTCAATATTCCTCCTATTCCTATTCGCAATATGAGAAGTAAGTATTTCATTCAGTCTATGTTTTTAATAAAACACGCTATTGCGGCAATTGGAAACCAAAATATTTACCCCATTTTGGTTTTGATATAACCCATCACTTTTAAAGTATCCGAAACCTTTTGTTTGAAGTCTCCCTGTAATACAATTTGTCCGTCTTTCACACTGCCTCCAACTCCACATTTTGTTTTCAATTGTTTGGCCAATGTTTCCAAATCAGATTCTGTTCCTACAAATCCGTGTACCAACGTAACGGTTTTCCCTCCCCTTCCTTTTCTTTCCATGTTAACACGCAATTGCTGTTTGTCAGGTGGCAAAGATTCGGCAATATTTTCTTCCTCAACATTATTGAAAAAGTCAGGGTTCGTAGAATAGACAATCCTGTCTTTTTCTTTTAACTTTTTATTGACCATAAGTTTAGTTTCAAGAGAATCTTTAAATATAATTAGTTGGACTGTTTCCCAGAATGTAAGCTTTTAAACCCAATCAAATAATTCGGTAATAGTAAGAAATAAAAGATTGTTGGAAAATAAAGCTATTAGTAAAATGAAAAAGTAAGCGAAAAATTATCCTTCACTCCAAGAAAAAATATTCAATATTCAAGAATCAAAGTTGCTGAATTGCAAAAAGAGAATTCTGAGATTGAATCTACCACAATTTTTCAATATAAACTATAAATAACGTCTGCTTCTGACTTTATGAACTGCACTGACGATATGGTCAGAATCGAGTCCATATTTTACTAAAAGCTCTTCGGGTTTGCCACTTTCACCAAACTTGTCTTTAACGGCAACCATTTCCATAGGGGCAGGCATTTTAGTAGCCAATAATTGGGCTATACTATCGCCGAGACCACCGTTTAGCTGATGTTCTTCGGCTGATACCACACATTTTGTTTTCATAACAGATTGCAGAATAGTTTCCTCATCCAACGGCTTAATCGTGTGGATATTGATTACTTCCGCCTGAATTCCTTGCTCAAACAAAACTTTAGCGGCTTCCAAAGCCTGCCAGACTAAATGTCCGCAGGCAAAAATACTGACATCGTTGCCTGCTTGAAGCAATTGAGCTTTACCCAATTCAAACTCCTGATTTTCGAGGGTAAATACAGGTACCTTTGGACGACCAAAACGGAGGTAAACAGGACCATTAACCGATGCAATGGCTTTGGTCGCCAACTTGGTTTGCATATAATCGCAAGGAACCACTACCATCATACCCGGTAACATTTTCATCAATCCAATATCTTCTAAAATTTGATGTGTTGCACCGTCTTCTCCAAGGGTAATACCGGCATGTGAAGCACATATTTTAACCGGTTTGCCTGAATAAGCTATAGATTGTCGGATCTGATCATAAACCCTGCCGGTCGAAAAATTGGCAAATGTGCCGGTATAGGGTATTTTACCGCCAATAGTTAACCCTGCTGCAATGCCCATCATATTGGCTTCAGCTACTCCGGTATTAAAAAAACGATTGGGAAAGGCAGATTTGAACTTGCCCATCTTGAGTGAATCAGTCAAATCTGCACATAGGGCTACTACCTCTGAATTAGATTGACCCAATTCAAACAAACCATCGCCAAAACCGCTTCGGGTATCATTGTTGGCTAAAATGGGATAATGCTTTAAAGACATATTAGTTGTAAGAATTTTATTGCGGTGTCAAATAGGGTAATTAAAAAATTGTTTGTTTGAATACTTTTAGGAGATAATAAAGAGACCTGAAATATTAGTATCAATAATCCCCTAAGGTTTCTGGAAGTTGTGCTAAAGCAACTGCTAATTGTTCGTTATTTGGGGCAACACCATGCCATTTATGAGTTCCTTCCATAAAATCTACTCCTTTACCCATGATAGTTTTCATCAGGATTACTACAGGTTTTCCTTGTCCGGACATGTTTTTTGCTTTGGCTAAAGTAGTAAGAATTTCAGTCAGATTGTGACCATCCAAATGAAGCACTTCCCACCCAAAAGAGCGCCATTTACCCGGTAGATCACCCAATGACATAACTTCATCATTGGGACCATCAATTTGTTGACCATTCCAGTCAACAGTTGCAATCAGGTTGTCCACATGGTGATGTGCCGCAAACATTGCCGCTTCCCAAATCTGTCCTTCCTGCAATTCTCCGTCTCCATGCAAAGTATAAACCAAATGATTATCTTCATTTAGCTTTTTTGCCAAAGCCGCACCAATTCCGACAGAAAGCCCCTGACCTAAAGAACCTGAAGCAATTCGAACTCCCGGCAACCCTTCTTTTGTGGCAGGATGTCCCTGCAAACGAGAATTTATTTTGCGAAAAGTGGCTAACTCTTTAACGGGAAAATATCCGGATCGGGATAACACACTATAAAAAACCGGGGAAATATGTCCATTAGACAAAAAGAACAAATCTTCATGATGACCATTCATACTAAACGGTTGTGGACGGAATTCCATAACGTTAAAATACAAAGCGGTCAGAAAATCGGTGCAACCCAAAGAACCTCCCGGATGACCTGATTCGGCAGCATTAGTCATCCGTACTATATCACGGCGAACCTGTGTTGCTATTTGTTGAAGCTCGGCAATATTTTTCATTTGTTTGTTTAAAGAACCGGACAAATCTTTGTTGTATGCCGCAAAGATAACAATCTGCAGCATAGACTTTATTAAAAACAATGAAAACTTTGAATTTGACTATCCACTGAATGAGTATTTATCCTGATAACTTATTCGGTATTTTTTAACAGGCATTTTATTTATTTCATGTCTAAATTGGTTAAAGAACACGACAGTTACTTATAATTTGCATCCAATGAAAGATTGAATCTGAGAGATTTTTTTACTATAAAACCGGCAATTATACTTAATACAAAATAGTCAAACGTTCATCAGTACTCAATTTTCACTGAGTTTTTAGGTTGCACAAATTAAAACTTTGATAATCTGAAGTTAAAAACTACTCCGATAATAAAAGGGGAAAAGACTATAGAATGGGGAAAAAATTGTCTTTTTTTGTAAAAAAAATTGTCTTTTTATCGAAGAAAATTGACCTTTTATTGAAGCAAATTGACCTTTTATTGAAGCAAATTGACCTTTTATTGAAGCAAATTGACTTCTTAAAGATAAATGAAATAAACTTTGGTTCGTTTCTTACTTGAAAAGCTTAGAAAAAAGCAATCAGAAAGATTTTAATTGAAATTTTCAAAAGGAAAATTGCTTTTGGAGTCCAAAAATTAAATTTATGGACTCAGGAAATTATGATTTTAAGGAGAAAGCAAGTAAGAATTGGTTCATTTCTTACTTCTTTTATGATTTTATTTGATTTAAAATTTGGTTTAGGATTCGAATAGTTTGTTTTTTGTGGAAAATTGCTACTTACAAAATTAAATCAGTATCATTACTTTATCTGTTTAGCAGTTTAGCTTGAATGATTAGAGTTTTGTCAAAATGCCATTTCACTTAAATAGATAGCTATATGTTTTATACTAAAACTGGATTTAGTGAAGGAGTTTTAAAGGCATTAATATAGTTCTTAAAATCAAATGATTTTTGCAACTACCGGTTTAATAATTGAAGATAAAAACCTGTAAACAAGGTTGATGTGATTTTATTTTCTCCGGAAAATTAAAGAAATTGACAGTTTATCTGATGTTTAAAATCTTCATCAAGTCTTCCTGACTTACTACAAGTAATTTGTTTTTTACAATGCGCGTCGTGAGAATTTGGTAGTTTTTGTTTTTCGAAAACACCATACTGAATAAAGGCAATGCTTCTTCAATTCTTCCGGCATTTGCCATCTCTACGGCTGTCCAATAGGTCATTTCTTCGTTTTCGGGGTTTAAGATTCGCGCAGTGTTATATTCAATAAGCGCATCGGCATAATTTCCTTTTTCAATATGCACGTCTCCGGCATTCATGTGTTGATAGGCCTCATGAATTTTTACCAGACGTTTTAATTCTTCGACGGGTTGCGGATGATCTTCAACACGCAAATCAACCAATCTATCGAGCCAAAGTTTACCGGTTGCAGTTCCGGCAACCACCAGCAAAGCAGCCGATTGTTTTCCCCGAATATCTCCACCTGCATTTTCGGCTGCCTCTAAAGCTGCTACCAAACGCATGGTAAGTGTTCCGGCTGAAGTTTCAAAGGCTTTTGCCATAGCCTCGCAAACTTTATCAGTCAGCATCATATTGGCCTGAACCGAATAATGTTTCCCCTGCAAATGTCCCGCTTCGGCAATACAATTGCTACCGGTATAGGCTGCTGTTTCACCTTTTGAGTTGAGCAATGCCAACTGTCTGAAATTCCTTCCCTTGTCGGCATTTATAAGACTGTCTAAAGCTTTTTGAGGATGGATGCCCTGTTTGAGCAATGCTAATCCATTCGGTCCAAATTCTGGATTTACAAAAGATTGGGTTGCAACTACTCCAACTCCTGCTTCACCCCAACTGACAATGCTTCCGGTCGAAAACCAGTGAGATTGAACGGCAACCCCCATCTGTCCCGTTTCGGGATCATAAGCTACGATAGAATAAGTATGTGCTAAAGGCGAATTAGGTTTTTGGGAATTTTGTGCTTCCATATGTAAATAAAAAATTTGTAATAAAAAGAAAAATAAAACAGAAAGAATGTTTCGGTTCATAAGTTCAGGTTTGTGAAGATGATTAACTTTTGTCTGATATATAATAGGTACTTACAAAGCTTGCTTGCTTAGTACCGGTTACTGATAAATAGTTGCTATAATATAACATGCTGATTGGCAAATCAAATACATCTGTTTGGGTTTGAGATAATCTGCTTCCGGGTTAGTTTTAAACGCCCGGTTACGTAATTGGTAATTCGCACATTTCTTTGCAAGATAATCACATTTTTTTTCTGAATGAACCATCAACTCCTGCCCTGTTTCTTTAGCAAAATCTTTAATTCACCTTAATATTCGAGACTTTACTTTGGCACTTTTAACATTGAAATTGCAAGTTTTTCCTGAGACAACAAAGAGAATTAGTGTGAAAAAAACATTGAAGAAGTTAGTCTTCGTTGAACAAATAATCGTTTATCGGATTGGAGTGAATTTAATTAAACTATTTAAAAAAAGTTAATTTGGGAGCTTAAGGGCTAAATTCTTGTTTTTAAACACGCTAAATTTGCGGGAAGAGGTACGAAACATTAACTTTATGCCCTAAAACCATTTTTTTTGATAAACGATATATTGTTGCGCACAGTGCGCGGGGAGCATACAGAAAGGAAGCCGGTTTGGTTAATGCGTCAGGCCGGAAGAATTTTACCTCAATACAGAAGGTTGAGCGAACAAGCCGGAAGTTTTTTAACAATGGTTAAAACTCCCGAAATAGCATGTGAAGTAACTTTACAGCCTGTGGACGAATTAGAAGTGGATGCTGCAATTATCTATTCTGATATTTTAGTGATCCCCGAAGCCATGGGATTGCCCTATCAGATGGAAAAAAACAAAGGGCCGGTTTTTTCAAACACCATCAAGAGCAGAATTGATGTAGATAGTCTTCAAATTGCAGACGAGGAAGGGGTTAAATATACTATTGAAGCCATCCGTTTAGTCAAATCTGCGATTAAAAACAAACTTCCACTTATCGGTTTTGCAGGAGCGCCCTGGACAATTTTCGCCTATATGGTAGAAGGAAGCGGGTCTAAAACATTTAGCCTCGCAAAAAAAATGCTGTACACTGAACCGCAATTGTCCCATCTTTTGTTGGATAAAATCACCAAAAGCACCATAAATTATCTTCAGGCTCAGGTAAAAGCCGGTGCTGACCTGATTCAGATTTTCGACAGTTGGGCCGGAATTCTAAGTCCTCAACAATACACCGAATTTGCGTTGCCTTATATTTCACAGATATGCAATGCAATAGAAAACACACCTGTTACGATTTTTGCAAAAGGTGCATTTTATGCATTATATCAAATCTCCGGACTATCCTGCGATGTAATAGGACTCGATTGGACTATATCGCCAATTTTTGCCAGGCAACAAACCGGAACTCAGATTACTCTTCAAGGAAATTTAGACCCCTGTGTCCTGTATGCCAATCAAGATACCATCCGAAATGAAACGCTGAAGATGTTGAATCAATTTGGTTCCAAAAGGCATATTGTAAATCTTGGTCATGGCGTGTATCCTGATACTCCTCTTGACGGCGTAAAATGTTTTATTGATACAGTGAAAAATTTCAGATGCATAGAAAATAACTAATCCATAAGATTGAAAGCCTTTTGTATAAAAAATTCAAACCGAAATTCAGATAATGATTCCAAATCCACCGACCTATCAATACTACAAACACATTTTCAAAGACGAAAATAAACCTTTTGGATTTGTAGATTTGGATTTGCTTGATGAAAACATTGCTTCAGTCATTCAAAGGGCAAGCGGTAAAACCATCCGAATAGCCTCAAAATCGGTCAGATGCACCCGGTTACTGAAATACATCTTAGATAAAGGAATGCCTTTTAAAGGGTTAATGACCTATACCGCAGGGGAATCTATTTTTTTAGCGGGAGAAGGGTTTGATGATATGCTGATTGGTTATCCTACGTGGCAGGAAACTGAATTGAACGGGGTTTGTGAATTGGTAAAATCAGGCAGTAAAATCATTTTGATGGCCGATTGTGCCGAACATCTGAACAGGTATGCTTTGTTTGCCGAAAAATACAATACTGTCTTGTCTGTTTGTTTGGATATTGATATGTCTTCTTCTTTTCCAGGATTGTATTTTGGAGTTTATCGCTCCGGTTTGAGAGACGCAAAAACAGTTAAAAAACTGATGCAGGCATATATTGGACACCCATATTTAAACGTAATGGGTATTATGGGGTATGAAGCCCAGATTGCTGGTGTTGGAGATGCCGTTCAAGGAGCTGACCTTAAAAATATTGTGGTGAAAACCCTGAAAAAGCAATCAATTAAGGAAGTTTCTCTACGGCGGGCCGAAGTCGTTGCGACCCTTAGAAAAATGGGATATGCTATTGATTTAATTAATGGAGGTGGTACCGGAAGTCTCGAAAGCACGGTTCAGGAAACCGTAGTTACAGAAGTTACCGTAGGTTCGGCTTTCTTCTCTCCTGCCCTGTTTGATAATTATGCCCGGTTTAAACACCTTCCGGCAGCAGGTTATGCCGTCGAAATAATCCGACATCCTCAACCCAATATTTATACTTGTGCAGGAGGAGGATATATTGCCTCAGGTTCTGCAGGGAGTGATAAACTTCCCAAACCATATTTACCCGAGGGTGCTAAACTAACAGGCAACGAAGCTGCCGGTGAAGTGCAAACTCCGGTAATTTATAAAGGGATGGAACATCTGCAATTAGGCGACCCTATTTTTATGAGACATGCCAAGGCAGGAGAGCTCTGTGAACGATTTAAGCAATTAGTTTTAGTTTCAAAGGGTAAAATTCAGGAAAGAACACTAACTTACCGAGGCCAAAACCAATGCTTTATTTAATGAATAACAACCAACAATTTCTAAACCCAAAACCCACAAATTATGAGTTACAGAGTACTGTTAGCAGAAGATGAGGAAAATCTGCAGGAATCTCTCAAAATCAATCTCCTGGCAGAAGGGTATGAAGTAGTAGCTGCGGATAATGGAGCCGAAGCCTTGCGAGCTTTCAAAGAACAGCGATTTGATCTGGCTATTCTCGATATAATGATGCCGGAAATAAATGGCTTGGAGGTTTGCGAACAAATCAGAATTGACAATGTTGAAATTCCTATTTTATTTTTAACTGCCAAAGACTCAACCGTGGATAAAATTCACGGACTTAAAAAAGGAGCAGACGATTATATCACCAAGCCTTTTATTCTGGAAGAGTTTTTACTTCGTGTTAAAAACCTGCTAAAACATAGTTCCAAAGGGAACCAGATGGTTTCACCTATGATTTCATATAGCTTTGGCAACAATACCATTGATTTTGTTACTTATAAAGCTTTTACAGCCAATGGTGAAATCAATCTGACTAAAAAAGAAATCAAACTCCTCAAATTGCTTATCGCAAGGAAAAACGAAGTTGTTTCAAGAGAACAGATTTTACAAACTGTTTGGGGCTATGATGTTTACCCGACAACAAGAACCATTGATAATTTTATACTCTCGTTTCGCAGGCATTTTGAGGCAGACCAAAAAAACCCTCAACATTTTTTCTCGGTCAGAGGGGTCGGTTATAAGTTCACCGAATAAAATAAGGAGATATTTTTCCCATGATTTAAGTTAACCATGAATTTCTGAGCAAAGGCATACTCATACAATGAGAACCTCCTCTTGCCCGGGATAATTCGGATGAAGGCAGAAGTATCAAAGTATCTCCTTTCAATACATCTTCCAACTTGTCACCTGCTTTCATCCGGGCAATAAAATCAGAAGATTTTAAAAGCGTAAAACCTCTTTTTACAAACTCTTTTTCAGTTTCCTTATTTCTGTCATAACCAATCACAACACCTTCCCGAAGTGCCAAAAGGTTACAGGCATCTGTCCATTGTTCCCTTTCGTCATAAGGAAATCTTCCTCCTGCACATCGAATAATTTTGCATTCGCGTGAACCGAAATCATCCAAACTAATTTGACGAAACAGTTTTTGGAGCGTTTTAACCTTGTTGATTTTAATGGTATAACCCTTTAAAGTTGGTTTTCTGAGAAACTGCGTAATATTAACTTTTAACTCTGCCTGAGAAACGCTGTTACGGGAAACTACTTCTGAAATAAATTTCCCTTTTACATCGTGACTTTGGTCTAAAAACTGACCAAACACCACCCACATATTGCGTTTAACCTGAGTAAACACTGTATCAATATGCATATAATCGCGTTTCGATGGAATTTTGACCACTGTTACCTTTTGAACAACATTGCGGCGAAATAATTGTCGAATGGTATTCTCTATACCTTTTGGAGAAGTACGCTCACTACAACCAATCAACAAATGTTCAGGGCTGATCATCATCACATCTCCCCCTTCAATAGTAGATATATTGGAAGAATTAGTTTCGTGCAACAAAAAACTCTTATCGCCTTCAATTTCTATGACTCTGTTTTCAAATTCGCCAATATTTGGGAATAAAGCGTATGCAGCAATATATTTGGTAATGATGGCTTCCCGGATACGGGCATCTTGAGCCGGTTTTGTGAGCAATAAAAAGTCATTGATAACAATTCCGATATCTCGGGTAAAAATCAGATTAGGGATTGGAGGAAAAATAAACTCATCAATTTTGTCTGTTGAGATGACCCCCGTTATTAACACTCTTGCCAACAACTCGGTATCCAATTCAAGCAAACGGTTAATTACTCTAAGGCTACATTTTTCTGCGGCGCAAACATGGGTAACTAATCGTTGACGAACATCAGAAATATCTAAAATTTTTATCAATAAGTGTTCTATTTCAACTACTTTATCTGAATTAAAATAGTCTCCTTTTTTAGCCGGTTTGAAAAAATCTTCGGTGATTTCTTTTCCCCGAATTGCATCCGGATCTAAAAACCAAAGCAATACTTGTAAATATTCGTTGTACTCCGCCCTCATTTTGTCTATATCAACAATATCATCGTAAAGCCAGTCCTGAGACTTTCTGGGAACAACTTTACCAATACCTGCATCCGGGCTATGTACTAACAAACGTTGTAATTGACCAATTTCAGATGTAACAAAAATCTTGTGTTGAAAATGACTTTTGGGATCTTCAAATTCTGAATAATGTTGGCCATTTTCAAGTGATGATGTGTTCTTGTTTAAGACTAAATTTTCTCTGGTATCCATAAAACAGGAATGATTTGAATCCGGAATTAAGAGCTTGATTGAACTTTTTGAATAAGAAAACAATAAGAATAATCTTGCTTTGCATCGGCAAAATTAGAACTAATTTACAGTAAACACTACTTTTTTAGTCTAACGATAGTTTGATTAGCAAATATTTATGTTTTCTTTGCATCAAAATTGGCTCATCTTTTCATAACCCAAAGTTTTCCATCTTCGTTCGATGACAAACAGGTATATTGACTTAATAGAGCAAACCTTTGATCCTGCCGAAGGTTTTAAAGTGATTGACGGTTGTTTGTACTTTCATGATGTCCCTCTCAAAAAACTGGTAGAAGAATACGGCACTCCTCTCCGTTTAACTTACCTGCCAAAAATCAGTTCTCAAATACAGAAAGCAAAGCATTTGTTTGAGTTGGCGTATCAAAAAAACCAGTACGACAAGCCTTACCGTTATTGTTTTTGCACAAAAAGTTCTCACTTTTCTTATGTGTTGAACGAAGCTTTAAAGAATGATATTCATCTCGAAATATCTTCCAACTATGATATTGACCTCTTATATAATTTGTATTCCGAGGGCAAAATATCTAAAGACACCTTTGTTATTTGCAACGGTTTTAAACCCCGCGAATACATTCGCCGCATCAGTGAGTTAATCAATCAGGGGCACCATAATGTAATAGGGGTGATTGATAACATGGAGGAACTTAATTTTTATTCGAAATATTTAGACCCCAATGTTGAATGTAAAATAGGCATCAGAGTTGCTGCAGAAGAAGAGCCAACTTTCGAGTTTTATACTTCAAGACTTGGTGTGCGCTACAAAGACATTCTTCCTTTTTATGAAAATGTAGTCAAGAAGAATCCCCGTTTCAAGTTAAACATGCTGCATTTCTTTATCAATACGGGGATTAAAGACGACACCTATTACTGGAATGAGTTGGTGAAACTGATACATATGTATTGTGAGCTAAAAAAAGCCTGCCCTGAGTTAACGATGCTTAATATAGGTGGAGGTCTTCCAATTCGATATTCTCTTGATTCTAATATTGATTATGAATATCTCATTAATGAAATAGTCTATCAGATCAAAGATATATGTGAAAGACAACAGGTGGATACACCAGAAATTTTTACAGAGTTCGGCAGTTTTACGGTTGGTGAAAGTGGTGCAATTATTTTCACAGTTTTAGCAGAAAAACATCAGAATGATCGGGAGTCCTGGTACATGCTCGATGGTTCCATGATGACAACTTTGCCCGATATCTATGGCATCAAGCAAAGATTTATTTTATTGCCAATCAACAAATGGAACTATCCTTACCAAACCGTCACCATTGGTGGGTTGAGTTGCGATGGCAATGATTTCTACAGTTCAAAACTACATCGCAATAATTTGTATCTACCCTGTTTAAATCAAGAAGGAAAAGGAGTTCCGGCCGAAGCCGAAGATGAAAAGTTGTATCTTGGTTTTTTCCATGTTGGAGCATATCAGGAATCATTGTCCGGCTTTGGAGGCATTAAACATTGTTTGTTGCCAAGCCCTAAGCATGTATTAATACAACGGGATTCTGAAACCGGTGAAATAACCACCGAGTTGTTTTCACAGGAACAGACAGCCGGTTCTATGTTGAAAATTTTGGGCTATGCTGTTCAACCTGAATTTGCGATGCAGGAAGCGGATTAACTATTGCAATTTGGTCAGGGCTTTTAATTTGAAAAAATCACCTGAATTTTCTGTCTATGAAACGATTCACACTACTCTTTCTGATCCTTTTTAGCTTCAACTATTCCTGTAAACAAACTACTACTGCAAACCTTCCTGATGAGAAATTATCCGGAAATATAAACCATACTGTTCAAACTACAGATGCTGCTGTAAATAGTGAAGA
Source organism: Sphingobacteriales bacterium (assembly GCA_016700115.1). Classification (NCBI taxonomy): domain Bacteria; kingdom Pseudomonadati; phylum Bacteroidota; class Sphingobacteriia; order Sphingobacteriales; species Sphingobacteriales bacterium. The sequence goes on from CP064999.1 coordinate 4,489,409, forward strand.
AGAAGACGGATATTATCGCCAATTTGAAGGAAAAATTGGAACGGCAGCCATTAAAATGTTTTTGGTGAAAACCGGAAACAAACTATATGGCAATTACTTATATACCAAAATAGGTGAATTGATAGAATTAAGCCCAAGAGGTAACGACGAAAACATAGATCAAAACGGAAATTTTACCCTCTTTGAATTTACAACCAACAAACAAGGTGAATACACACAAACCGGAACTTTTAACGGTCAGTTATTGAAGGAAGGAAAAGTTATAGGAAATTGGACAAGTGCTGACGAAAAAAAGAATCTTAATTTTGAATTGACCTCAATAGTCTCAAAAAGTTCTTCAGAAGTTTCTATTTCAAAAGTTGAAAAACAAGAAGGCTCCTGTAACCCGGATGAAGAGGAATCTGTTTGTGCTCATTTTGAAGTTATCTTCCCAAAATTAAAGCAAACTGCTGATCGAGATAATCAGGTAACTCAACTTATCAACTCGACCATCCGGAAAGTTCTTGCAGAAACTATGCCAACTGAACAATCAACTCCTCCAGATCAGGCAGCAGTCGAATTTATAAATGATTTTAAAAATCAGGAATCAGATTACAGAATAGGCTGGGAATATCAATTGACAACCGAAATTTATCACAATGCCAACAATATTCTAAGTATAGGATTTGACAGCTATATTTTTACCGGAGGCGCACACCCCAATTATTCAGAATCTTACTATAATTTCAATCTTAAAAATGGCCAACTTATAGAACTTGACGATTTTTTACTTCCTAATTACTCCACAAGACTGACAAAATTAATTGAATCTAAAATCAGAGTTTTATATAATATTGGGCCAAATACCCCACTTTCTGAGGCCGGTTTTATGGAAGATAAATTAGAATTAAACAACAACTTTTCAATATCATTGGCAGGAATTACATTTTTGTACAATCCCTATGAAATTGCTCCTTATGTCATGGGCGAGCAAAGAATATTCATCTCATTTAACGAAATCAAAGATTTAGTTAAACCTGACGGATTGATTTCATGGAGACTTTAGCAATTATCCTGCTTTAACAGTATTAATACCAACTATGATTTAATTTTGCACCATCAATTACTGACGTAGGTCTTTAAATTCCCCTCCTTGGAGGGGTTAGGGGTGGGTTCTTTTAGATAGTGAAGTGGTATAATTTTAAAAGGCTGACAAATTATACCAACTATGATTTAATTTTGCACCATCATTTACTGACGTAGGTCTTTAAATTCCCCTCCTTGGAGGGGTTAGGGGTGGGTTCTTTTAGATAGTGAAGTGGTATAATTTTAAAAGGCTGACAAATTATACCAACTATAATTTAATTTTGCACCATCATTTACTGACGTAGGTCTTTAAATTCCCCTCCTTGGAGGGGTTAGGGGTGGGTTCTTTTAGATAGTGAAGTGGTATAATTTTAAAAGGCTGACAAATTATACCAACTATGATTTAATTTTGCACCATCAATTACTGACGTAGGTCTTTAAATTCCCCTCCTTGGAGGGGTTAGGGGTGGGTTCTTTTAGATAGTGAAGTGGTATAATTTTAAAAGGCTGACAAATTATACCAACTATAATTTAATTTTGCACCATCAATTACTGACGTAGGTCTTTAAATTCCCCTCCTTGGAGGGGTTAGGGGTGGGTTCTTTTAGATAGTGAAGTGGTATAATTTTAAAAGGCTGACTAATTACCATAGACTGCTTTATGAAACAAAGGCAAGTCATATTTTTATTGTTTGGAATAATACTGCTTTGCACAAGTTGTGTTCAACAGGAAAAAGGTTGTACCGATCCGGTAGCATTGAATTATAACCCAAATGCAATGCAAGACAATGGCGAATGTTTGTATGTATTGCCTGTTCCTTCAATTTATGAGTTCAAAAGGGGTAATCAAAATTCTGTCAGTTACCTTCCCCAAATAGTACTCAATTTGCTGATAGAAACTATTTGTAAAACAATAGAAAAAACAGCGCTACCCGGAGCAACTCCCATAGATATAGCCGATTTGCTGGAGATATATCAACAAACTGATTACAATAATAACATTTTAAGTGAAGTAGCCCCTTATTCTCCATCTTACTCACAGTTTACACAAATTGCAAGTTCTCAACGGTTAGCATCCAATGTCATAAATACATACAAGGCTGATTCTATGTTAATGTCGTGGTTTGATACAATTGCAACACGTTCTCAAAATAGTGTCTTTTTGGGAACCCCTGAAGTTTATACAACGTCTTCAGGTCTGAATTTAAAAGAAGCCGTCAGAATTACCTTATATACATCCGTTTTAATGGCTAACTCAATTCAAAAAGTAAGCAACATCAGTTCACAATCCAATTCTGCTTTCGTCTATTCTAAAAATTATACTCCGATGGAAAATTCCTGGGACAGTGCTTTTGGATTTTTTGGTGCATCGGTGTTTTATTCACTTTACACAGATGAAGCTTGGGATGCCCAACCATATCATGATTATAACGGAGACCTGTTGATTGATTTCACTACAGAATATAATTTCGGGTTCGCTAATTTGGCAGTTTATCGGGATTTAATAGATGATGCAGATATTGATTTCACCGGAGTTTTATTTGAGGCATGGACCGGAGGAAGAACTGCAATAACCAATCAGTCTGATGTATTGAGATCTCAGTTTCGAGAAATAATTCTATCTGAATGGCAACGATTGATTGCTGCCAGTGTAGTACATCATTTGAATGGGTTAAAGTCTGAAATGCTATATTATGGTACACCGGAACAGAATATCGAACAGCTAAATCAGGATTGGTCCGGTTTATGGATGTATTTGTTATCAATAAAATACTTTACAAATCCTGAAATCAATGTTCAAAATCAGTTAAATCTTTTGGGAAATTCACCTGTATATGCAGAATCAGGGAGCACCGAGTATGAAAACTACCTGATAAAACTAAATCAGATAAGCGCAGCCATACAGCAAGGATATTCATTTACTGATTTACAAATGCAAAATTGGTAGTTTTCCCAAAATCTAACCTGACAGCATTTCCTTAATCTGACTGATTAAATGCTTTGCCATTGTGTTGGCAATGGTTTCGGATGCGCTTTCTGCATAAATCCTGATAATAGGCTCTGTATTGGATTTTCTCAAATGTACCCAACCTTGTTCAAAATCTATTCTCAAACCATCAATGTCGGTTATAGGATAGCGTTCATACTTTTGTTTTAATGCATTCAACACTTCATCAGGGTTGACTTGGTCAAATAATCTGAGATCAATTTTATTTTTGGATAGATGATAATCCGGATATTTATCCCGTAAAGAAGAACAGGTTTTTCCGGAAACAGCTAAATAGGACAAAAATAAGGCAATACCCACCAATGCGTCTCTTCCATAATGTAATGCAGGATAAATCACTCCCCCGTTTCCTTCACCACCTATAATCGCATTGACCTCTTTCATTTTTGCAACGACATTCACCTCTCCAACAGCCGATGTGAAATATTTACCTCCTGCTTTTAAAGTAACATCCCGCAAAGCACTGGTAGATGAAAGATTCGAAACAGTATTCCCCGTTTGTTCCTGAAGAACATAATCTGCTACAGCCACCAAAGTATATTCTTCACCAAACATTAAACCTTTTTCGGTAATAAATGCCAACCTGTCCACATCGGGATCTACGACAATTCCAAGATCAGATTTAGAGCTCACAACGTCTAATGCCGTAGAAACTAAATGTTCGGGTAAGGGCTCAGGATTATGAGCAAACTGGCCGGTCGGGCGACAATTGACCTCAACAATATTTTTCACACCTAATGCATGTAACAATGCCGGTACGGCAATTCCGCCAACAGAATTTATACCGTCAACCAAAATAGTAAAGTTGCGGTCTTCAATCGCTTTAACATTGACTAAAGGCAATGCAACAATTTGGGCAATATGCGTTTTTAGGTAATTGTATTTTTTATGGTAAAGACCAATTTTCATGACATCTAAATAGCTAAAATTTCCTTCTTCTGCTATTTTTAATAATGCTTTACCTTCTTCATCGCTTATAAACTCACCTTTTTCATTAAGCAATTTAAGTGCATTCCATTGTGCAGGATTATGGCTTGCAGACAATACAATTCCGCCGGTTGCCTGCTCAGCTACAACTGCAATTTCAACAGTTGGAGTTGTTGCCATTCCGAGATCAATGACTTCTATTCCTAAACTCATCAAAGTTCCACTCACCAATCGGTTGACCATTTCACCAGATATACGTGCATCCCTTCCAAGTACTACTTTCGGAGTTTCCGTTTTATTCTGATTTAATAACCAGATACCAAAAGCTGATGTAAATTTTACCAAATCAGGAGGGGTTAGGTTTTCTCCGGCCAAGCCGCCTATAGTTCCTCTTATTCCTGATATAGATTTAATCAGTGTCAATTTGCAACATGTTTAATTAAAAAATATTGTGCGCTGTTTTGTGTTTTGGTTTATCTTCACCGGTTTCGGGCTGCAAACATAACCATTATAATGAAAAAGACATAAATTTTATCCCATAACTGATGTTACGCAACGACATGTTTCTAACCTACCCACAGTAAGAGTGTCCGCTTTTTCACTTTCATCGTTATCACAAGGAGCCCTTCTCCCCTCCCTGAAACTTGTTTTAGGAAGTGACCGGGGATGGGTCAAAACAGGGACAAGCAAAGCAGATTGGAAACCGCTGCATAACATCAGCCCTTAAGTTCTTCATCCCAAAAACCGTTTGGCGGATAATCTGTAAACAGTGGAGGTAATACCAACTATGATTTAATTTTGCACCATCATTTACTGACGTAGGTCTTTAAATTCCCCTCCTTGGAGGGGTTAGGGGTGGGTTCTTTTAGATAGTGAAGTGGTATAATTTTAAAAGGCTGACAAATTATACCAACTATGATTTAATTTTGCACCATCAATTACTGACGTAGGTCTTTAAATTCCCCTCCTTGGAGGGGTTAGGGGTGGGTTCTTTTAGATAGTGAAGTGGTATAATTTTAAAAGGCTGACAAATTATACCAACTATGATTTAATTTTGCACCATCATTTACTGACGTAGGTCTTTAAATTCCCCTCCTTGGAGGGGTTAGGGGTGGGTTCTTTTAGATAGTGAAGTGGTATAATTTTAAAAGGCTGACAAATTATACCAACTATGATTTAATTTTGCACCATCATTTACTGACGTAGGTCTTTAAATTCCCCTCCTTGGAGGGGTTAGGGGTGGGTTCTTTTAGATAGTGAAGTGGTATAAGTATGTGTTTAAAAAAAAATCTGAACGGAAAATAAGGTATTCCGTTCAGATTTCCATCGGGTAGCTAAAACTTTAGCCCTCCAAATGTTGGAAAAAAAAATAACAGCAAGTGCAATTAAACAACCGACTGTATCATTACTTTTTTTCTTTGATACTCTCTGCCTGCTACAATTTTAAGATTATTTTCGGTTATGGTGTCGTAACCCGCCAAACGCCAGGTTATATCTACAAATCCCGCAGGCAGTTTGGTAACACTGTATTTTCCTTTAATATCGGTAAACACGCTTTTAATAACGTTTTGAGTGCCGGCGCTGACAACTTTTACTTCTACATTTTGCAGAGGAACGTCGTTGATATCAAGAACTGTTCCGCGAATTTTAGCATTGGTTGTTCCAAGGTCAATAATTATACGCGCATCTTTATAAGCGCTCACAAGCTGAGGATTGGTCGTTAAAAATAAGTTGAACAGATTGTCCAATTGGTTAGAAAACAAAGTCTTAGTAATATATTTAACGTTTTCTCTGATTTGCTTGTTAGCTTGTTTCTTGTCAATAATAGCCTGTCGCGGGTTTTGAAAAGATGCCCTGTAAATGTCAATACTTGTTTGAAGTGCCGTCACATCGGCAGGAAGAATTCCGTAATCGGCCAAGTTAGCAATATTTGTATCGGCAGCGTCGTGAATATTCTGGCAAACATCGTCAATATCTGCCTTTTTTGTTTTCCCAAGGTCAGATAAGTTTACTTTTACCAAAGCGGCAAGCGTGTTGTTTTCAGAAATACTCGCATAAGTCGCAGTTCCCGAAGCACATTTAAATGCCAAATTTACCATGGTCGCCCTCAATAAATTGGTATCTAACGTTACGCCTTCTGATGTCCCGACAGAAATTTGATTCAGCGAATTAATAAGTACCAACCTGTTTCCTACATTGGTTACTATGGTCAGGATTGCGGGCACACTGGCTGTTTCGGCAGCATTTTCTGTGCAAAAAACGTGGGTGGCAGAGATCATGTTAACTCTGTTCGACATTTTGTCATCCATGTTTAATGATGTTTTTAGCAGTTAGAAAATTTTCAAAAAGCAAATTAATGTTCTTAAAACAGATAATCAGTTGTATATATTATGCGAATCCCAATAAAAATTTTCAATTATTTGGATTATTCAATTTTTTGATTACAAAGGCTCGATTTGAGTTATGTGTGATAGGTTTTAAACTATGTGTAATTAGTCAGGAGCGAAAACCGTTTAGTCGGGAGCGAAAACCGTTTAGTCAGGAGCGAAAACCGGTTAGTCGGGAGCGAAAACCGGTTAGTCGGGAGCGAAAACCGTTTAGTCGGGAGCGAAAACCGTTTAGTCGGGAACGAAAACCGTTTAGTCGGGAGCGAAAATCGTTTAGTCGGGAGCGAAAACCGATTAGTCAGGAGCGAAAATCGTTTAGTCGGGAGCGAAAACCGGATTTGGAAAGCAGAAATCCTTTTAAAAGAATAGTTATACCAACTATGATTTAATTTTGCACCATCAATTACTGACGTAGGTCTTTAAATTCCCCTCCTTGGAGGGGTTAGGGGTGGGTTCTTTTAGATAGTGAAGTGGTATTACAACGGAATCGCAGTAGATTGGTAGTATGAAACTAAATAACGAATCCGTAAATCAAAAACGAAGTAAAATGTCCTTTCGGATAAAATTTAAAAGATTGACTAAGCCGTTTTAAAACCACCGGCAATAAAAATAAAATTTAGAATCGAAAACAGTTTAAAAGAATTTTACCGGACAAGTTTGGTAGCAGGAATTGTATTGACAGCAGAGTTTTTGTTTAGATAGCTCAAAAACAACTCCAATCCATTTCTTTTTTGTTGGTCAAATTCGTAGCTGATAAATCTGGTATAATACTCATGAAGATCAAAGTCAAGGTTATAATCCGAATGATAAAGTTTAACAACTTCATCTATAGAGTTTAACCCAAGCCTAAACGCGTTATTCAGTGAGTTTTCAAATCCATCTGGTAAATCGGTAATTGTAACCCAGGAGGCAAAAACAAAAGGAAGTCCGGTAAATTCATACCATGCTCGGCTTAAATCATATTGATAGTTAAATTTAGGAGCCCATTCAATTGTTCTGTCCCCAATTATTACCCCTGCTGTTGTGCCGTTGATTTGATGTTCGTAATGTTTTGTTGCGGGTATAAATTCAATATCCGTGAGTTTCCAGTAGTTTTCGCTCAGGATTCTGATCAATTGAACTGAAGTTCTGGATTGGTAATCTAAATAGATTTTTCTAATCTCACTTAAAGGTACCTGACTATAAAGAGCTACAGTCTTTACATCACCCACTGAACCAATACAAAAGTCGGTAATGATTTTGTGATGTTGAAGTTGCGGTAATACAGCCACAGGAACTAAACCAATATGAGCCAACCCATTCTTTAATTTATCTGCTGTTTTAGCCGGAACTTCCAGTTGAAGGTCAATATTGTGAATTAAGCCGGTTTTCTTCAGACCAAATAAAAATGGTTTAGTATTCAGATATGATACCGCAGATATAATTATTTTTGCCTGCATTCAGGACTTTTTTGTTGTTTAGAAAACAGATGGCATAAAAAAACTAATTCAGAACAAGCAAATGCCAATAAAAGTTCTGAAACAACCAGGTCTATAAATTAAATAAAATTTCAATTTCCTGTTAAATGATTACGAGCTATTAAATATTTTGTAAAAAGGACTACTTAATTATAGATTTCAGTTGTCATAATTTCATAAAAATTATACAATAAAGAACAAGTGATTGTTTAATTTCCTATTTTTAGCCACAATTCTAACCTTTTTATTTATTTCTTTTACATACTACTAAATACTTATATTTTTTTGCCGGAAAATACGCTCTATGAAAAGAATTTTACCCTTTTTGCTTTTCATTATAACCAGTAATTGTCTTTTAGCCCAAACATACAATATGAGTAATAATAGTGTAACGAATACATCCGGCACACTATACGACAGCGGAGGGCTTTCATCAAATTATGGAAACAATCAAAATTTTGTCTTTACAATTTGTCCTACCGGTGCCTCTTGTATTAACCTAAATTTCACACAATTCAATCTTCAAAACGGCCCGGATTATATCAATATTTATAGTGGTAATTCTACCTCCGGTACATTGATTGGATCATATACTGGAACCTCAACTCCCGGCAATCTATTTATTGTTAATTCTTGTGTTACTTTAAATTTTGTGTCAAACGGAAGTGTTGTTTCATCTGGATTTAACATGAATTGGCAAGGACAGACAGCTTGTTCAAATTTGACCGTTCAAACAGGAGGCAATAATAGTAATGCAGCCTGGTTGGTACAAAATGTTTTTTTAACAGGTTGTTCTCAGGTTTCAAATGTTACTTTCACCGGAAATTCAAATGCAATCGGTTATTTTGCGAATGGAGGTGGTATCGGTATTCCAAGTGGTATAATTATTTCAAGCGGTTCAGCTTCAAGTGCTGTAGGACCTAATAACTCATCAGGAGTCACAACTTCATTTGGGACTGCGGGTGATGCAAACTTAACTGCTTTAACTGCATCCACTCCATGTGGATTTGCTTCATCCACAAATGATGCTGCAGTAATTCAGTTTACTTTTGTCCCTCTTTCAAGTACAGCCCAATTTCAATATGTATTTGCTTCAGATGAATACCTTGAATACGTATGTTCAAGTTTTAATGATGTTTTTGGTTTCTTCATCAGTGGACCCGGAGTACCTTTGCAAAACATAGCCTTAATTCCCGGAACTTCTACTTATGTAGGGATTAATACCGTTAACAATGTAAACAACACTACTTATTATACAAACAATCCAAGCGGTAGTACAGTTTCTCAATACGATGGTTTTACAACACCCATGTATGCAGTAGCTACCGGTTTAACTCCTTGTCAGACTTATACTATTAAATTGGCAGTTGCAGATGCCGGGGACTCCATATTAGACTCGGCTGTGTTTTTGGCTGCAAACAGTTTTAATGCAGGAAACGCTGTAACTGTTACTTCTTTTGTGCCAAGTACAGGCACACAAGATGCTTATGAAGGATGTCAGGACGGATATTTTGAATTTGTCAGAGGAGATATTACAGATTTAAGCTCTCCTATCACTTTAAATATAGTTATTAGTGGTACTGCTACACCGGGTACCGATTACCAAACCTTACCGGTTACGGTAGTGATTCCGGCAGGACAAATTTCAACAACCTTACCGGTAATAGCCTATCAGGATTTTTTATTTGAAGGTAGTGAATCTATCATCGTTCAAATCAATGAACTTCAATGTGATTGTACTTACCCCCCCCCTGCACAACTAAACGTGTATGATTCTCCTGAACCATTTACTGCTTTTATCAGTAACCCTCCAACAATATGTCCCGGATCTTCTGCATTAATAGCTGTAATAGCTTCCGGTAGTCAGTTTACGCCATATACATATAATTGGAGCAATGGAAGTTCAGGACCGGCTATATTTGTAAGTCCATTAGCTACAACAACTTACAGTGTTACTGTTACAGATGCATGTGGAAGAACAACCGGAACTTCTATTCAGGTTAATGTCAGTGCAGCCGCCCCAAGTGCAGCCATTACACCAGCCGGCCCTTTTTGTGATAATTCATCACCTGTAACATTGGTTGCTGCAAGTAGTGGAGGAACATGGTCAGGTCCAGGTGTTAATTCGGCAACGGGTTTGTTTAACCCAGCTACAGCTTATGCCAGTGGTTCAAGCCCTTATACGATATCTTATACAGTTTCTAACTCATGTGGAACAGACACACAAAGCATACAAATAATTGTAAACCCATCAACAGCACCTGTTATAAATCCCGTTTCTCCTCTTTGTTCAGGTTCAACTGTTTTAATTAATTTGACCTCAAATATATCAGGTGGAACATGGTCTGGTCCGGGTATTGTAGGAGGCACAAATACTACTGGACAATTTAGCCTTGTTTTGGCAGCTTTAACCGGCCCGGGACCCTATACTATCACAAATACCGCACCTCCACCTTGCAGTGGAAGCAGTACAACTTCTATTTCAGTTGCTGCAGCACCAACAGCAAGTGCCGGTGGACCACAAACAATTTGCTTGGGTAGTAGTGTAACTCTAACGGCAACAGGTGGAGGAACTTATTTATGGAATACAGGAGCTTCTACCGCAAGTATCACAATAAGTCCATCATCAACTACAACCTATATTGTTACAGTTACTAATGCAGCCGGGTGTACCGCAAGTGCATCAAGTTTAGTAACTGTCAATACTCAGCCGCCAGCAAGTGCCGGTCCGCCTCAATCCATTTGTAATGGAAACAGCACAACATTAACTGCTACGGGAGGTGGGACATATCTTTGGAATACCGGAGCTACATCTTCCGTTATTTCAGTAAATCCCACTTCAACAACAACTTATAGTGTTACCGTTAGCCTTGGTGGAGGTTGTACTGCATCAGCATCAACAACAGTAACTGTAAATCCTCAACCTATTGCAAATGTTACTCCTCCTCAGTCTATCTGTGGGGGAAGCAATGTTGCTTTAACTGCATCAGGAGGCGGTACATATTTATGGAATACTGGTGCTACTACTGCTTCAATTAATGTCAGCCCATCTACTACAACAACATATATTGTTACTGTTTCTGCTGCAGGAGGATGTACGGCTACGGCTTCAACAGTTGTTACTGTTAACCCCCAACCCATAGCGAGTGCAGGTGCTCCTCAATCAATATGTAATGGAAATAGTGTAAATTTAACTGCAACGGGTGGTGGAAGCTATTTATGGAGCACCGGTGCAAATTCTGCTACTATTTCTGTTAGCCCTTCTACTACAACTACATATATAGTAACTGTTACAAACGCCGGAGGTTGTAGTGCGTCTTCTTCTGTTCTTGTAACAGTCAACCCTACTCCCTCAGCAAATGCAGGTGCTCCTCAAACTATTTGCAGCGGTTCCAGTTTAACAATAACAGCTACTGGTGGAGGTTCATATTTTTGGAATACCGGGGCAACAACAGCTTCTATTTCCGTTTCTCCATTGGCAACAACTACCTATACAGTTACAGTTACTAATGCATCGGGCTGTACTGCCTCTGCATCAAAAACTGTAACTGTTAACCCCGCTCCTACAGCCAATGCCGGCCCTAATCAAACGATCTGTAGCGGAAGCAGTTTAACCATCACAGCTACCGGCGGTGGAACCTATGTATGGAGTAATGGTGCAACTACTGCCACCATATCCGTAAGCCCTTCTTCAACAACAACCTATACAGTGACGGTAACCAATGCCGCAGGATGTACAGCATCTGCATCAAAAACTGTAACTGTTTCACCTGCTCCAACTGCAAATGCCGGGCCACCGCAAACAATTTGCAGTGGCGCTACTATTAATATGACTGCAACGGGTGGCGGTACTTATTTGTGGAGTACAGGAGGAACGACTGCTACAATTTCAGTTAGTCCTGCTGCTACCACTACTTATACCGTTACAGTTACAAATGCAGGAGGATGTACTGCATCAGCCTCAAAAGTTGTTACTGTAAATCCTTTACCAACTGCAAGTGCAGGCCCTCCACAAACAATTTGCAATGGCACCAGTATAAATATAACTGCAACCGGAGGAGGCACATATTTATGGAATACTGGTTCAACTTCTGCGACCATATCTGTAACACCTTCTATTACAACTACTTATACAGTAACTGTAACGGGAATCGGTGGATGCACAGCTTCAGCTTCAAAAGTAGTAACTGTAAACCCAGTACCAAATGCTAATGCCGGACCTCCACAAACAATTTGCAATGGTGCTACAATCAATATTACTGCTACCGGCGGTGGAACTTATTTGTGGAGTACCGGTGGAACGACAGCAACAATTTCAGTTAACCCAACCACAACAACAACCTATACAGTTACTGTAACCGGAGCCGGCGGATGTACGGCAACTGCCTCAAAAGTTGTTACTGTAAATCCATTACCAGTAGCAAATGCAGGCGCACCACAAAGTATCTGTGCCGGAAACAGTGCAAGCTTAACAGCAACAGGCGGAGGAACATATTTATGGAGTACAGGTTCAACATCCGCAACTATATCTGTCAGTCCGGCGCTTACTACAAATTATACCGTAACCGTTACAGGAATTGGTGGATGTACTGCTTCTGCCTCAACTACGGTTAATGTAAACGCCCTTCCGGTCGCAAATGCTGGAACCCCTCAAACAATTTGTAACGGTCAAAGTGCAACGATTACTGCATCAGGAGGAGTAAGTTATTTGTGGAATACAGGTGCAAGTACAGCAAGCATTACAGTTAGCCCAACTTCAAATACAACTTATACCGTAACAGTAACTAATGCTGCCGGATGTACATCATCCGCAAATACTTTGATTACAGTATCACCTTTACCTTTGGCTAATGCAGGTGCTCCCCAAAGTATTTGTAACGGACAAAGTGCAACATTAACAGCATCAGGAGGTACCTCATATTTATGGAACACCGGTTCTGTATCTTCAACTATTTCTGTGAATCCAATTACAACCACTACATACTTTGTTACAGTTACTAATGCCGGAGGATGCAGTGCAACAGCTTCCACTGTTGTAACAGTTAATGCTACTCCTACTGCAAATGCCGGAACTACTCAAACTATTTGTAATGGTCAGAGTGCCACACTTACAGCATCGGGAGGAGGCACCTATTTTTGGAGTACAGGTGCTACAACTCCATTTATTTCAGTATCACCTTCTTCAAGTACGACCTATTCTGTAACTGTTACCAATGCGGCCGGCTGTACTTCTTCAGCCTCAGTACTTGTTAATATCAGTCCTCCTCCAATTGCAAATGCCGGTGCACCTCAAACTATATGCAACGGACAAAGTACTAACCTGACAGCAACTGGCGGAAGTACATATTTATGGAATACCGGAGCAACAACAGCAACTATTTCAGTAAATCCTTCGACATCTACGACTTATACCGTAACAGTAACAAGTGCTGCAGGATGCTCAGCAACTGCCAATACCACTATTACAGTTAACCCGCTTCCAGTTGCAAGTGCCGGCGCTCCTCAATCAATCTGTAACGGTCAAAGTGCGACGCTTACTGCTTCAGGTGGAAGCACCTATCTTTGGAGTACCGGGGCAACAACAGCTACTATTTCTGTTTCCCCAACTTCCACCCAATTATATACTGTAACAGTAACTTCTGGTTCGGGATGTACTGCCTCAGCTAGCTCTTTAATTACAGTAAACTCATTACCTGTAGCAAATGCCGGTACTCCTCAAACAATCTGTAACGGGCAAAGTGCAACTCTTACTGCTTCAGGTGGTGGTACCTATCTTTGGAGTAACGGTGCAACTACTACATTTATTTCTGTAACACCTGTAACTACAACAACGTATATAGTTACTGTAACTAATGCAGCAGGTTGTACATCATCAGCAAGCACAGTAGTAAATGTTAATCCTTTACCCACTCCAAGTGCCGGAGCTCCTCAAACAATCTGTAACGGACAAAGCGCAACACTTACAGCTTCGGGCGGAGGTACTTATCTCTGGAATACCGGCGCAACAACGGCTTCTCTAACTGTCAGTCCATTAACTACCTCTACTTATACGGTTACTGTAACAACTGCTGCAGGATGCACCGCTTCTGCCAATACAACCGTAACTGTTAACCCACTTCCTGTTGCAAGTGCCGGAGCTCCTCAAACAATCTGTAACGGACAAAGCGCAACACTTACTGCCTCCGGCGGAGGTACTTATCTTTGGAATACAGGAGCTACAACAGCTTCTATTTCCGTAAGCCCAACTTCAAATACAACTTATTCAGTTACTGTAACAAGTGGTGCAGGTTGTACCGCTACTGCCAATACAACCGTAACCGTTAACCCGCTTCCAACTCCAAGTGCCGGAGCTCCTCAAACAATTTGTAACGGACAAAGCGCAACGCTTACTGCATCCGGCGGAGGTACCTATCTTTGGAATACCGGGGCAACAACGGCTTCTATTTCTGTAAGCCCGACTTCAAACACAACTTATTCAGTTACTGTAACAAGTGGTGCAGGTTGTACCGCCACTGCCAATACAACCGTAACCGTTAACCCGCTTCCAACTCCAAGTGCCGGTGCTCCTCAAACTATCTGTAACGGACAAAGCGCAACGCTTACTGCATCCGGTGGAGGCACCTATCTCTGGAATACCGGAGCAACAACGGCTTCTCTAACTGTCAGTCCATTAACTACTTCTACTTATACAGTTACCGTAACCACTGCTGCAGGATGCACCGCTTCTGCCAATACAACCGTAACTGTTAACCCGCTTCCCGTTGCAAGTGCCGGTGCTCCTCAGACAATCTGTAATGGACAAAGTGCAACACTTACTGCCTCCGGCGGAGGTACTTATCTTTGGAATACCGGAGCAACTACCGCTTCTATTTCTGTAAGCCCGACTTCAAACACAACTTACTCAGTTACTGTAACAAGTGGTGCCGGTTGTACCGCTACTGCCAATACTACCGTAACCGTTAACCCGCTTCCTGTAGCAAGTGCCGGAGCTCCTCAGACAATCTGTAATGGACAAAGCGCAACGCTTACTGCATCCGGCGGAGGTACCTATCTCTGGAATACCGGAGCAACTACGGCTGCAATTTCTGTAAGCCCAACTTCAAATACAACTTATTCAGTTACTGTAACAAGTGGTGCCGGTTGTACCGCTACTGCCAATACAACCGTAACCGTTAATCCCCTTCCAACTCCAAGTGCCGGTGCTCCTCAAACAATCTGTAACGGGCAAAGCGCAACCCTTACTGCCTCCGGCGGAGGCACTTATCTCTGGAATACCGGAGCAACAACGGCTTCTCTAACTGTCAGTCCATTAACTACCTCTACTTATACGGTTACCGTAACCACTGCTGCAGGATGCACCGCTTCTGCCAATACAACCGTAACTGTTAACCCGCTTCCTGTTGCAAGTGCAGGTGCTCCTCAAACAATCTGTAACGGGCAAAGCGCAACCCTTACTGCCTCCGGCGGAGGTACCTATCTTTGGAATACCGGAGCAACAACGGCTGCTATTTCTGTAAGCCCGACTTCAAATACAACTTATTCAGTTACTGTAACAAGTGGTGCAGGTTGTACCGCTACTGCCAATACAACCGTAACCGTTAATCCACTTCCAACTCCAAGTGCCGGTGCTCCTCAAACTATCTGTAACGGACAAAGCGCAACGCTTACTGCATCCGGTGGAGGTACCTATCTCTGGAATACCGGAGCAACAACGGCTTCACTAACTGTCAGTCCATTAACTAATTCTACTTATACAGTAACCGTAACCACTGCTGCAGGATGCACTGCTTCAGCCAATACAACCGTAACCGTTAACCCGCTTCCTATTGCAAGTGCAGGTACACCTCAAACAATCTGTAATGGTCAAAGCGCAACACTTACTGCCTCCGGTGGAGGCACCTATCTTTGGAATACCGGAGCAACTACGGCTGCTATTTCTGTAAGCCCAACTTCAAATACAACTTATTCTGTTACTGTAACAAGTGGTGCAGGTTGTACCGCTACTGCCAATACTACCGTTACTGTTAACCCACTTCCAACTCCAAGTGCCGGAGCTCCTCAGACAATTTGTAACGGGCAAAGCGCAACACTTACTGCCTCCGGTGGAGGTACCTATCTCTGGAATACCGGAGCAACAACGGCTTCTTTAACCGTCAGTCCATTAACTACCTCTACTTATACGGTTACCGTAACTAGTGGTGCCGGTTGTACCGCTACTGCCAATACAACCGTAACTGTTAATCCACTTCCTGTTGCAAGTGCAGGTGCTCCTCAGACAATCTGTAACGGACAAAGCGCAACACTCACAGCTTCCGGTGGAGGTACCTATCTTTGGAATACCGGAGCAACAACAGCTTCTATTTCTGTAAGCCCGACTTCAAATACAACTTATTCAGTTACTGTAACGAGTGTTGCGGGTTGTACCGCTACTGCCAATACAACCGTAACTGTTAACCCACTTCCTGTTGCAAGTGCAGGTGCTCCTCAGACAATCTGTAACGGACAAAGCGCAACACTTACTGCTTCCGGCGGAGGTACTTATCTTTGGAATACCGGAGCAACAACAGCTGCTATTTCTGTAAGCCCAACTTCAAATACAACTTATTCAGTTACTGTAACAAGTGGTGCAGGTTGTACCGCCACTGCCAATACTACCGTAACCGTTAATCCACTTCCAACTCCTAGTGCCGGTGCTCCTCAGACTATCTGTAACGGGCAAAGCGCAACGCTTACTGCCTCCGGCGGAGGTACCTATCTCTGGAATACCGGAGCAACAACGGCTTCACTAACTGTCAGTCCATTAACTACCTCTACTTATACGGTTACTGTAACTAGTGGTGCCGGTTGTACCGCTACTGCCAATACAACCGTTACCGTTAACCCGCTTCCCGTTGCAAGTGCCGGTGCTCCTCAAACAATCTGTAACGGGCAAAGCGCAACGCTTACTGCCTCCGGTGGAGGTACCTATCTTTGGAATACCGGAGCAACAACAGCTTCTCTAACTGTCAGTCCATTAACTACTTCTACTTATACAGTAACCGTAACTAATGTTGCGGGTTGTACTGCCACTGCCAATACTACCGTAACTGTTAACCCACTTCCGGTTGCAAGTGCAGGTGCTCCTCAGACAATCTGTAATGGACAAAGCGCAACGCTTACTGCATCCGGTGGAGGTACCTATCTTTGGAATACCGGAGCAACAACTGCAATTATATCTGTAAGCCCAACTTCAAACACAACTTATTCAGTTACTGTAACAAGTGGTGCAGGTTGTACCGCTACTGCTAATACAACCGTAACTGTTAATCCACTTCCAACTCCAAGTGCCGGAGCTCCTCAAACAATTTGTAACGGACAAAGCGCAACGCTTACTGCATCCGGCGGAGGTACCTATCTCTGGAATACCGGAGCAACAACGGCTTCTCTAACTGTCAGTCCATTAACTACCTCTACTTATACGGTTACCGTAACTAGTGGTGCCGGTTGTACCGCTACTGCCAATACAACCGTAACTGTTAACCCGCTTCCTGTTGCAAGTGCAGGTGCTCCTCAAACAATCTGTAACGGGCAAAGCGCAACTCTTACTGCCTCCGGTGGAGGCACCTATCTTTGGAATACCGGAGCAACTACGGCTGCTATTACTATAAGCCCGACTTCAAATACAACTTATTCTGTTACTGTAACTAATGTTGCGGGTTGTACTGCCACTGCCAATACTACCGTAACCGTTAACCCACTTCCAACTCCAAGTGCCGGAGCTCCTCAGACAATCTGTAATGGACAAAGCGCAACACTTACTGCCTCCGGTGGAGGTACCTATCTTTGGAATACCGGAGCAACAACGGCTGCTATTTCTGTAAGCCCAACTTCAAATACAACTTATTCAGTTACTGTAACAAGTGGTGCAGGTTGTACCGCTACTGCCAATACAACCGTAACCGTTAATCCACTTCCAACTCCAAGTGCCGGTGCTCCTCAAACTATCTGTAACGGACAAAGTGCAACACTTACTGCCTCTGGCGGAGGCACTTATCTCTGGAGCACCGGGGAAACTACGGCTGCTATTTCTGTAAACCCAACTGGAACCACAACTTATAATGTAACAGTTACCAGTGGTACAGGTTGTACAGCAACTGCTTCAACTGTAGTTACGGTTAACCCTTTACCTAATGCAAACGCAGGATTACCACAAACTATTTGCTTCGGTGAAACTGCTGTTTTAACTGCATCAGGTGGAGGCACCTATTTATGGAATACAGGAGCAACAACATCTTCTATCAATGTTAGCCCTGCAACAACAACTACTTACTATCTGACCGTAACAAGTTCTGCCGGATGTACATCAACAACATCAACAATTGTTAATGTAAACTCACTACCAACCCCTAGCGCAGGTTCTCCGGTAACCATCTGTAACGGCGACAATACAACATTAACAGCATCTGGAGGAGGTACATATCAATGGAGTACCGGGGCTACAACTGCCTCGATTACTGTAAATCCTATTATTACTACTACTTATACAGTAACAGTCTCAAGTGCTTTGGGTTGTTCTGCAGCATCTTCTGTTGTTGTTAATGTAAACCCATTACCAACACCAAGTGCCGGTACTCCGCAAACTATTTGCAATGGTCAGGATGCAATTTTGACAGCAACAGGTGGTAGTTCATATTTATGGAACACCGGCTCTACCAGTGCTTCCATCACAGTTACTCCAAGTTCAACAACAACTTATTTTGTTACAGTTACAAGTGCATTAGGCTGTAATAATACTGCTTCAACAACTGTTACTGTTAACCCCTTGCCAATTGCAAATGCCGGTACAGACCAAACAATCTGTAATCTTAATTCTGCAACACTTACTGCCTCAGGAGGGGTTAATTATATATGGAACACCGGATCAACTTCAGCTTCTATCTCCGTTAATCCTTCTACAACTACTATTTATTCTGTTACAGTTACAGATTCGAATGGATGTACCGATGACGACTCTGTTACTGTTAACGTCAATCCAATTCCTACAGCAAATGCCGGCGTTGATGATACCATTTGTAATGGTGAAACTTCTGTATTGTCAGCTTCCGGTGGAGTAAACTACCTTTGGAATACCGGTGCAACAACAGCTACCATATCTGTTAATCCAATAACAACTACAACTTATACAGTTATTGTTACGGATGCCAATGGTTGTACTGATGACGATTCAGTAACTGTAAATGTCAATCCATTGCCCGTTGCTGATGCAGGTGCGGATGATGTGATCTGCCTGGGTGAAAATTCTGTTCTAACAGCATCTGGCGGAACTGGTTTTATTTGGAATACGGGAGAAATTACCTCTTCAATAACAGTAACTCCCTCATCAACAACAACCTATACTGTTACAGTTACAGATGTCAATGGCTGTACAGATGATGACTCTGTTATAGTTGTTGTAAACCCTTTGCCTATTGCTAATGCCGGTACAGACCAAACAATCTGCAACTTAGATTCTGCAACACTTACTGCCTCAGGAGGGGTTAATTATATATGGAACACCGGATCAACTTCAGCTTCTATCACCGTTAATCCTTCTACAACTACTATTTATTCGGTTACAGTTACAGATTCGAATGGTTGTAGCGATGACGACTCTGTTACTGTTAACGTCAATCCAATTCCTACAGCAAATGCCGGCGTTGATGATACCATTTGTAATGGTGAAACTTCTGTATTGTCAGCTTCCGGTGGAGTAAACTACCTTTGGAGTACCGGAGAAACTACTGCTACCATTTCTGTTAGTCCAGCAACAACTACAACTTATACAGTAATTGTTACGGATGCCAATGGATGTACAGATGACGATACTGTAACTGTAAATGTCAATCCATTGCCTGTTGCAAATGCCGGATTAGACCAAAGCATTTGTATTTCAACAAGTACAAGCATTACAGCCACTGGAGGCATAAATTATTTATGGAATACGGGTGAAACCACCGCAACAATTACAATATCTCCTTTAGCTACAACAACATATACAGTTACTGTTACAGATGTGAATGGTTGTACAGATGATGATTCTGTGACAATAAATGTTAATTCATTACCAATAGCAGATGCTGGAATAGATCAAACAATTTGTATTACTGAAAGCACCACATTAATCGCTGTTGGAGGCACTTTATTTGAATGGAATACAGGCTCGACAAGTGCAACAATTAATGTGAGTCCTATTGCTACAACAACTTATTCGGTTACTGTTAGTGATTTAAATGGTTGCTCTGCAGAGGACGAAGTAACAATATATGTCAACCCACTACCCGTTGCTGATGCAGGTGCTGACCAAACTATCTGCATTGGCTTCGATGCAACGCTTACAGCATCCGGTGGAGTGGACTATCTTTGGAGTACCGGTGAAACTTCGGCTTCCATCATCGTAACCCCTCTTGCTACCACCAACTATCAGGTAACTGTTACCGATGCAAATGGTTGTACCGATGAAGATGCCGTAACAGTAAATGTCAATACATTACCAACTGCCGATGCAGGGGCTGACCAAAGTATTTGTACCGGTTTTACCGCAACTTTAAATGCTTCCGGAGGTACTGATTATTTATGGAGTACCGGAGAAACTACTTCTACAATTACTGTTAGCCCAACGGCAACTGCTACCTATACTCTAACCGTTTCTGATGCCAATGGCTGTACTGACGACGACTCCGTTACCGTAACGGTTAATCCACTTCCTGTTGCCGATGCAGGTGCTGATCAAACTATTTGTAATCAAGACAGTGCTACGCTGACTGCTTCCGGTGGAGTGGATTATCAATGGAATACCGGTGAAACTACCGCAACTATTACCGTAACTCCTGCTTCAACCACTACTTATACAGTAACTGTAACCGATGGAAACGGATGTTCGGATGAAGATACCGTTACCGTCAATGTCAACCCACTACCTGTTGCTGATGCCGGTGCTGATCAAACTATCTGCCTTGGCTTCGATGCAACGCTTACCGCATCCGGTGGAGTGGACTATCTTTGGAGTACCGGTGAAACTTCGGCTTCCATCATCGTAACTCCTCTTGCTACCACCAACTATCAGGTAACTGTTACCGATGCCAATGGTTGTACCGATGAAGATGCCGTAACAGTAAATGTCAATACATTACCAACTGCCGATGCAGGGGCTGACCAAAGTATTTGTACCGGTTTTACCGCAACTTTAAATGCTTCCGGAGGTACTGATTATTTATGGAGTACCGGAGAAACTACTTCTACAATTACTGTTAGCCCAACGGCAACTGCTACCTATACTCTAACCGTTTCTGATGCCAATGGCTGTACTGACGACGACTCCGTTACCGTAACGGTTAATCCGCTTCCGGTTGCCGATGCAGGTGCTGATCAAACTATTTGCAACCAAGACAGTGCTACGCTGACTGCTTCCGGTGGCATGGATTACCTATGGAATACCGGTGAAACTACCGCAACCATTGCCGTAACTCCTGCTTCAACCACTACTTATACAGTAACAGTAACCGATGGAAACGGATGTTCGGATGAAGATACCGTTACCGTTAATGTCAACCCACTACCTGTTGCTGATGCAGGTGCGGATCAAACTATCTGCCTTGGCTTCGATGCAACGCTTACCGCATCCGGTGGGGTGGATTATATTTGGAGTACCGGTGAAACCTCTGCTTCCATCACCGTAACCCCTCTTGCTACCACCAACTATCAGGTAACTGTTACTGATGCCAATGGTTGCTCTGACCAGGATGAGGTTACCGTATTCGTGAATAACCTGCCCACCGCTAATGCCGGTATTGATCAAAGTATTTGTGTGGGGGAAGCTGCTACTTTAAACGCTTCCGGAGGAGTGGATTATCTTTGGAGTACCGGTGAAACAACACCGGGCATTTCTGTTAGCCCTGTCTCAACAACCACTTACTCTGTTACTGTTTCTGATGCAAATGGTTGTTCTTCAAATGATGATGTTACAGTTATTGTCAATCCTCTTCCTGTTGCCGATGCAGGTGCTGATCAAACTATTTGTAATCAAGACAGTGCTACGCTGACTGCTTCCGGTGGCGTGGATTATCAATGGAATACCGGTGAAACTACCGCAACCATTATCGTAACCCCTGCTTCAACCACTACTTATACAGTAACAGTAACCGATGGAAACGGATGTTCGGATGAAGATACCGTTACCGTCAATGTCAACCCGCTTCCTGTTGCTGATGCAGGTGCGGATCAAACTATCTGCCTTGGCTTCGATGCAACGCTTACCGCTTCCGGTGGGGTGGATTATATTTGGAGTACCGGTGAAACCTCTGCTTCCATCATCGTAACCCCTCTTGCTACCACCAACTATCAGGTAACTGTTACCGATGCCAATGGTTGCTCTGATCAGGATGAGGTAACCGTATTCGTGAATAACCTGCCTACCGCTAATGCCGGTACCGATCAAAGTATTTGTGTGGGGGAAGCTGCTACTTTAAACGCTTCCGGTGGGGTGGATTATCTTTGGAGTACCGGTGAAACAACTCCGGGCATTACTGTTAGCCCTGTCTCAACAACCACTTACTCTGTTACTGTTTCTGATGCAAATGGTTGTTCTTCAAATGATGATGTTACAGTTATTGTCAATCCGCTTCCTGTTGCCGATGCAGGTGCTGAACAAACTATTTGTAATCAAGACAGTGCTACACTGACTGCTTCCGGTGGCGTGGATTATCAATGGAATACCGGTGAAACTACCGCAACCATTACCGTAACTCCTGCTTCAACCACTACTTATACAGTAACAGTAACCGATGGAAACGGATGTTCGGATGAAGATACCGTTACCGTCAATGTCAACCCACTACCTGTTGCTGATGCCGGTGCTGATCAAACTATCTGCCTTGGCTTCGATGCAACGCTTTCCGCATCCGGTGGGGTGGATTATGTTTGGAGTACCGGTGAAACCTCGGCTTCCATCATCGTAACCCCTCTTGCTACCACCAACTATCAGGTAACTGTTACTGATGCCAATGGTTGCTCTGACCAGGATGAGGTTACCGTATTCGTGAATAACCTGCCCACCGCTAATGCCGGTACCGATCAAAGTATTTGTGTGGGGGAAGCTGCTACTTTAAACGCTTCCGGTGGGGTGGATTATCTTTGGAGTACCGGTGAAACAACACCGGGCATTACTGTTGTACCTGTCGTTTCAACACTTTATACAGTAACTGTTTCTGATGCTGCAGGTTGTTCTGCTACCGATGAGGTAAATGTGGTTGTCAATCCGCTTCCTGTTGCCGATGCAGGTGCTGATCAAACTATTTGCAATCAAGACAGTGCTACACTGACTGCTTCCGGTGGGGTGGATTACCTATGGAATACCGGTGAAACTACCGCAACCATTACCGTAACTCCTGCTTCAACCACTACTTATACAGTAACAGTAACCGATGGAAACGGATGTTCGGATGAAGATACCGTTACCGTCAATGTCAACCCGCTTCCTGTTGCTGATGCAGGTGCGGATCAAACTATCTGCCTTGGCTTCGATGCAACGCTTACCGCATCCGGTGGGGTGGATTATCTTTGGAGTACCGGTGAAACCTCGGCTTCCATCACCGTAACCCCTCTTGCTACTACCAACTATCAGGTAACTGTTACCGATGCCAATGGTTGCTCTGACCAGGATGAGGTAACCGTATTCGTGAATAACCTGCCCACCGCTAATGCCGGTACCGATCAAAGTATTTGTGTGGGGGAAGCTGCTACTTTAAACGCTTCCGGTGGGGTGGATTATCTTTGGAGTACCGGTGAAACAACACCGGGCATTTCTGTTAGCCCTGTCTCAACAGCCACTTATTCTGTTACTGTTTCTGATGCAAATGGTTGTTCGTCAAATGATGATGTTACAGTTATTGTCAATCCACTTCCCGTTGCCGATGCAGGTGCTGATCAAACTATTTGTAATCAAGACAGTGTTACGCTGACTGCTTCCGGTGGAGTGGATTATCAATGGAATACCGGTGAAACTACCGCAACCATTATCATAACTCCTGCTTCAACCACTACTTATACAGTAACAGTAACCGATGGAAACGGATGTTCGGATGAAGATACCGTTACCGTCAATGTCAACCCACTACCCGTTGCTGATGCAGGTGCTGATCAAACTATCTGCCTTGGCTTCGATGCAACGCTCACCGCTTCCGGTGGGGTGGACTATCTTTGGAGTACCGGTGAAACCTCGGCTTCCATCATCGTAACCCCTCTTGCTACCACCAACTATCAGGTAACTGTTACCGATGCCAATGGTTGCTCTGACCAGGATGAGGTAACCGTATTCGTGAATAACCTGCCCACCGCTAATGCCGGTACCGATCAAAGTATTTGTGTGGGTGAAGTTGCTACTTTAAACGCTTCCGGTGGGGTGGATTATCTTTGGAGTACCGGTGAAACAACACCGGGCATTTCTGTTAGCCCTGTCTCAACAACCACTTACTCTGTTACTGTTTCTGATGCAAATGGTTGTTCTTCAAATGATGATGTTACAGTTATTGTCAATCCGCTTCCTGTTGCCGATGCAGGTGCTGATCAAACTATTTGTAATCAAGACAGTGCTACGCTGACTGCTTCCGGTGGAGTGGATTATCAATGGAATACCGGTGAAACTACCGCAACCATTACCGTAACCCCTGCTTCAACCACTACTTATACTGTAACAGTAACTGATGGAAACGGATGTTCTGACGAAGATACCGTTACCGTCAATGTCAACCCGCTACCCGTTGCTGATGCAGGTGCGGATCAAACTATCTGCCTTGGCTTCGATGCAACGCTTACCGCATCCGGTGGAGTGGACTATCTTTGGAACACCGGTGAAACTTCGGCCTCCATCACCGTAACCCCTCTTGCTACCACCAACTATCAGGTAACTGTTACTGATGCCAATGGTTGCTCTGACCAGGATGAGGTTACCGTATTCGTGAATAACCTGCCCACCGCTAATGCCGGTACCGATCAAAGTATTTGTGTGGGGGAAGCTGCTACTTTAAACGCTTCCGGTGGGGTGGATTATCTTTGGAGTACCGGTGAAACCTCGGCTTCCATCACCGTAACCCCTCTTGCTACTACCAACTATCAGGTAACTGTTACCGATGCCAATGGTTGCTCTGACCAGGATGAGGTAACCGTATTCGTGAATAACCTGCCCACCGCTAATGCCGGTACCGATCAAAGTATTTGTGTGGGGGAAGCTGCTACTTTAAACGCTTCCGGTGGGGTGGATTATCTTTGGAGTACCGGTGAAACGACTCCGGGCATTACTGTTGTACCTGTCGTTTCAACACTTTATACAGTAACTGTTTCTGATGCTGCAGGTTGTTCTGCTACCGATGAGGTAAATGTGGTTGTCAATCCGCTTCCTGTTGCCGATGCAGGTGCTGATCAAACTATTTGTAATCAAGACAGTGCTACGTTGAATGCTTCCGGTGGCGTGGATTATCAATGGAATACCGGTGAAACTACCGCAACCATTACCGTAACTCCTGCTTCAACCACTACTTATACAGTAACAATATCCGATGCAAACGGATGCTCTGACGAAGATACCGTTACCGTCAATGTCAACCCGCTTCCTGTTGCTGATGCAGGTGCGGATCAGAGTTTATGTGAAGGATCAGGCACAATAACATTAACTGCAACTGGTGGAACAACTTTTGTATGGAGTTCCGGTGAATTGACATCAAGTATAACCGTAAGTCCGATTTCAACGACAATCTATCAGGTTACAGTTACAGATATTAATGGTTGTACTGATATTGACAGTGTTACAGTGAATGTTGGAGCAATTCCAGTTGCAGATGCCGGAGTTGATCAAAGTATTTGTTTGGGTGAAAATGCTAATATTATTGCTACAGGAGGAATATCATATTTATGGAATACCGGTGAAACCTTACCGGGTTTGATCGTTTCTCCAAATGCAACCACAACTTATACGGTTACGGTTACTGAAGCAAACGGATGTACAGATGAAGACTCTGTTACTATTTTTGTTAATCCAATCCCAAATGCCGATGCAGGTTTAGATCAGACAATCTGTGAATTAGAAAGTGCTACACTAATTGCAAGCGGAGGTATAGATTATGTATGGAATACCGGACAGACAACAGCGACTATTATGGTTACTCCATCATCAACAACAGTCTATTCGGTAACAGTTACAGATATTAACGGATGTACAGATGATGCTTTTGTTACAGTTAATGTGGATGTTATACCATTTGCTGATGCCGGTACAGACCAAAGTTTATGTGAAGGCACTGGTTCCGTAACATTAACTGCAACCGGAGGAGTAACTTATGAATGGAGTAATTCAGAAAGTACAGAGAGTATAATTGTCAGTCCTTCCATCACAACTGTTTATACTGTAACTGTAACCAGCACAAATGGATGTACTGCGACGGACAACATTACTGTTTTTGTAGGAATTGTTCCAATCGCAGATGCCGGAATTGACCAAACTATTTGCCAAGGAGAAATTGTTGATTTAACCGTATCCGGTATAGGCAATTATGTTTGGAATACAGGCGAAACAAGCAATAATATTACCGTAGCACCGGTTACAACAACTACTTATACCGTTACAGTTACTAATTCTGATGGATGTAGCGATACCGATTCAGTAGTTGTTACTGTTAACAATATCCCTGTTGCAGATGCCGGAAGCGATCAAAGTATTTGTGATGGCGGCAGTGTATCTCTGACAGCTACAGGTGGTGACAATTATTTATGGAGCACAGGTTCAGTAAATAATACAATTACCGTTTCTCCTTTAGCCACAACTACTTATACGGTTACTGTCAGTTTAAACAATGGGTGTACGGACACCGCATCGGTAACTGTAAATGTATCTTCTTTACCAAACGCTAATGCCGGAACTGACGTTACAATCTGTGAAGGTGGATTTGCCTTGTTAACAGCAACCGGAGGCGGGTCTTATTTGTGGAATACCGGAGAAACTACTTTCGATTTGTTGGTTACACCGACAGTAACTACAACCTATATCGTTACTGTTACTTCAGCCGGTGGATGTAGTGCAGAAGATGATGTAACAGTTACAGTTGCACCACCTTTGGACGCTACATTTACAACTGTTAACGCAACATGTTTTGATGGCGGATCCATCAATCTGTCTGTAACAGGCGGCACATCGCCATATACCTATATATGGTCAGGCGGCTTACCTCCTACCAATATACTGACATCAATTGTACCGGCAGGTAATTATACGGTAACCATTTCAGATACAAATAACTGCACATTGGAAGTTGATGTTAATGTTGGAACAGACAATATTCCGGAATTGAACATAATTAATACAAATTATGCCACATGCAGCCAAAGTAACGGAAGCATTGAAGTTATAGGAACCGGAGGTGTTGGTAGTTTAACTTATAGCTGGTCACATCAACTCTCTTTGAACAGTCCAATTGCAACGAATCTTCCCGCCGGTTTCTATATGGTAACCGTAACAGATGAAAATGGTTGTACAGCCGTCATTTCAGTTGATGTATTCAATGAGGCAGCGCCCACACTTCAAGTATCAAATATAACTCAAGCCTATTGTGAACAGGCTACCGGCAGCATTTCAGTTTTAGTAACCGGTGGAACAGGTGCCATTAATTATCTTTGGTCGCATGATTCCGGATTGAACAGTCCTTCAGCATTTGGTTTGTCAGCAGGTACTTACACTTTAACTGTAACGGACGCTAATAGTTGTACGAGTGTCATTTCAGCTATTATTACCGATTTGCCACCTCCTTCAATATCCTCTTTTATTGTGGTTGATGATATCTGTAGTTCCAACGCAGG
Organism: Sphingobacteriales bacterium; assembly: GCA_016700115.1. Taxonomy (NCBI): domain Bacteria; kingdom Pseudomonadati; phylum Bacteroidota; class Sphingobacteriia; order Sphingobacteriales; species Sphingobacteriales bacterium. Next base: position 4,517,109 of record CP064999.1, read on the forward strand.
AAGTATTGATGTAACTGTAACAGGGGGAACCGGAATTATCAACTATTTATGGGCACATGACCTCACCTTGAACAGCAATTTAGCAACAGGATTAAGCGAAGGAAACTATTCCGTAACAATTTCTGATGCCAATAATTGTACAGCAGAATCAACCTTTACCGTAAATAATACAAGCGGTCCTGTAATTTCTCTGATTGATTTAATTGATGCCAGTTGTGGTGAAAATACAGGAAGTGCTACTGTTAGTGTCAGTGGAAGTACTGGAACTGTCACTTTTAGTTGGTCACACAATCTATCGCTTAATAGCCCGACAGCATCTAATTTGTCAAGTGGGGGTTATATAGTAAGTGTTACGGATGAAAGTGGCTGTGAAGCAGTATTGCCAATTGCCATCGGAGATATTGGTGCACCTGATGTTTCAATCGTTAATATTTCCGGAGAAGCATGTGGACAATTAAACGGCAGTGCAGAAGTTAATGCAACGGGGGGATCAGGTTCAGCATATACATACACATGGTCTCATGACTTAACTCTGAATGATCCGATTGCAACAAACCTTTCCGCAGGCAGTTATTTCGTCACGGTTACTGATGAAGCCGGTTGTGCCTCAGTTGAAACAATAGATATTCCTGTTATCAATGGCCCTTCCATTTTATTGCAATCTCTGAGCAATGATCAATGTAGCCAAGGTGTTGGCAGTATTATTTTGACTGCAAATTCAGGAATACCTCCCTATTCATATAGTTGGTCTCACGATATTTTACTTGACAGCGGAAGTGCAACAAATTTAACGGTTGGGTTTTATACAGTTACAGTTACTGATTCCAATAATTGTACTGCCACTTTAACTGCAAGTTTAGGAAATACTCCCGGGCCAAATATCAGTGTCCTGAATACAACCGGTGCTACCTGTGGAATGCCTAATGGAAGTGCAGCAGTTACTGTAAGTGGTGGCTCGGGCGGTTATAGCTTTGAATGGTCACACGACACTACGTTGAACAATAGCTCAGCGTCCGGTATATTCTCAGGAAATTACACAGTTACTGTAACGGACAGCAATGGATGCATCTCAACAGTTAACCTAACTGTTCCTGAAATAAACGGTCCTACTTTAAATATTGCCAATGTGATAACCGCTACATGCGGCGAATCAAATGGTAGTGCTTCTGTTATAGCAATTGGAGGCTCCGGTGCCGTTACTTATGAATGGTCGCATAGTTCTACATTGACAAGTGGTTTGGCTAACGGGTTAGCCGGAGGATTATATAGTGTAACGGTTACAGATGCTAACGATTGTACTGCAACTGTCAGTATAACTGTTCCAAATGCGGATGGCCCTGAATTGTTCTTCAATCCAACAAATCCAACTTGCGGCGATTCAAACGGTATTATACAAGCTTTCGCAGTGGGCGGAAATGGTGGTTATTCTTATGATTGGTCACACAATTCATCATTGAGCAGCGCCACTGCAAACGGACTTGCAGCAGGAACTTATACGGTAACGCTGACTGACGGAAACGGTTGTAGTACAGTTGAGAGTGTTACGCTCTCCCCTTCTTCAGCACCAACCGCAAGTTTAGCATCAGTAAACGCTATTTGTGGATTTAACAATGGAAGCATTAATCTATCGGTTGCAGGTGGTACTGCCCCCTATACCTATAACTGGAGTAATACGGCAATCACTGAAGATTTAAATAACCTTGGTGCCGGAACTTATTCTGTAACAGTAACTTCTTCTAATGGCTGTACTGTTACAGTCAGCACCACTATATCCAATGCTACCGGACCAATTGTTTCTGCTACTGCTTCTAATGCTTTTTGTGGCGATCCTAACGGAAATATAAATCTTACTGTTTCCGGTGGTACACTGCCTTACACTTTTAACTGGAGTAATTCGGCAACTACCGAAGATCTGAATGGCGTAGTATCCGGATTTTATTCTGTAACAGTTACAGATGCAAACAATTGCAGCGCTTCTACCGGCTCAACAGTTGTGAATATTCCGGGACCGAGTGCAAGTGCAACAGCAATTGATGCTACTTGTGGAAACAACAATGGAAGCATAAATCTCGTAGTGTCAGGCGGCAATTCACCCTATTCATTTGACTGGAGCAATGGGGCTACATCGGAAGACTTAACCGCTATCGGTGCAGGTATATATATTGTTACCGTAACAGATGTTAATAATTGTACTGTAACAGCAACGGCAACTGTTACAAATGAAGGAGCGCCCACTGCTATCGCAACTACTGTAGATGCCACTTGTAACAATCCGGATGGAAGTGTTGACCTGAGTGTATCCGGCGGCGCTTCTCCCTACAGTTTCCAATGGAACAATGGTCAGACTTCTGAAGACTTAACCAATGTTTTGGCAGGAGATTATACTGTAACTGTTACCGATGCTTCAAACTGTGTGGTTACACTTACAGTAACGATTAATGATTCTGCAACTCCTGTCGCATCTGCTGTTGTTACGGATGCAAGCTGTGGAAATTCAGATGGCGGCATTGATGTTACAGTAACCGGAAGTTCTTCTCCTTTCTCCTTTATCTGGGATGATGCGGCCGGTTCAATAACCGAAGATTTAACCAATGTTCTCGCCGGTACATATACTGTAACTGTAACTGATAACAATGGATGTACAACGTCAGTAATGGCTGTTGTCAACAATTCAGGAGCTCCTTTGGCAAGTACTGTCGCAACTGATGCTATTTGTGATTTATTGAATGGCAGTATAGATTTAACGGTTACTGATGGCAATGCCCCGTATTCATATATCTGGAGTAATGGTGATACCACTGAAGATATAACCGGATTAGGGCCGGGAGTATATACAGTTACGGTAACAGATAGTAACGGTTGTGCTATCATTACCTCTGATTCCATTAACAGTTTTGGAACGCAAACCTTGACCGCTGTAGCCACAAATGCGACAAATGGAAACAATAACGGCAGCATTGATCTTACTGTTTCAGGAGGTACTTTCCCATATACTTATATCTGGAGCAATGGAGAAATAACCGAAGATATTTCCGGATTGTCTGAAGGAACCTATTCCGTAACTGTAACCGATGCCAATGGTTGTGAGGCTATATTGAGCATTGATGTCAATAATATTGGATGTCCTACTGTTTCAGCTTTGGCTACGGATGCTTCCTGTGGCAATGCTGACGGAAGTGTAACTCTAACTATTTCAGGTGGAGTTTTGCCTTATTCCTTTGAATGGAGTAATGGTGACAATACTCAGGATTTAATTAATGTTCCGGCCGGTATTTACGTGGTAACTGTTACCGATGCAAATAGTTGCACCGCCACAACAAATGCTACGGTTACAAATATTGGTGGTCCAACTCTAAGTGCTGTTTTAACAGATACTTCTTGTGGTGATTCTAATGGAAATATTGATGTTTCTGTTTCCGGCGGTACTGCTCCTTATAACTTTGAATGGAGTAATCTGGCAAATTCTGAAGATTTGGCAAATATAATTGCAGGCACCTATTCACTGACCGTTACAGATGCAAACGGTTGCATAGCCAACTTTACAGCCACACTCAACAATACAGACGGGGCTTCAGCTATTTCTGCCATAACCCTTGATTCTACCTGCGGACAAGATAATGGTAGTGTTGCAATAACTATTACCGGAGGCAACGCTCCTTTCAATTTTGAATGGAGCAACGGAACTACAAATCAGGATTTAACCGGTGTAGTTTCCGGTTCTTATACGGTAACAGTAACTGACAGCAATGGATGTTCTATCTCTGCAAACGCAGTCGTCAACGACTTACCTGCTCAAACAGTGGTGGCTACAGCTTTCGATTCGACTTGCGGCAATGCCGTTGGTGCCATTACACTTGCTATTTCCGGAGGTGTTTCACCATTTACCTTCAACTGGAGTAACGGCGAAACTACTCAGGATTTGATTGATTTGCCTGCAGGAACTTATGATGTTACGGTTACAGACGCAAACAATTGCACCGCTTTTGCAAGTGCAATTGTTAACAATACTGATGGCCCTGAAATTTTGGCATTGATCGGTCATAGTTTTTGTGGGGATGCAAATGGAAGTATTGACTTAACAGTTTCAGACGGAACTGCGCCTTATGAGTTTGTCTGGGACAATAGCCTCACTACTGAAGACTTGTCAAATCTGCCTGCAGGAACTTATTCGGTTACTGTAACAGATGCGATGAATTGTCAGGCAGTTTTCAGTGCTACGGTAAATAATTCAGATTCTCCGGTGGTCACAGTTACTTCAACAGACAGTACCTGTGGTAATTCAAACGGCAGTGTGGATATCACCGTTTCCGGTGGAATTATCCCTTATAATTTTAGCTGGGACAATGGAAGTTCTTTGGAAGACCTGACAAATATTTCAGCCGGAGATTATACTGTTACAATTACAGATGCTGCCGGATGTTCGGTTACTGCTTCAGTTACCATCAACAATGTTTCCGGCCCAACAGTCAGTGTATTAACTGCAAACAGTACCTGTGGAAATGACAACGGAAGCGCGGATATAACAATAAACGGAGGAACCAGCCCTTATGAATTTGTTTGGGATAATGGAGCAACTTCCGAAGATTTAACCGATGTTGCAGCAGGCAGTTACAATCTTACCGTTACTGATGCCAACAACTGCTCCGTTGAAGTTGCTGTTGATATTCAAAATACAGCAGGACCTTCCATTAGTGCAAGTACAGTTGAAAGCACCTGTGGTAATGACAATGGCAGTATTGACATCACCGTTTCCGGTGGAACTGCACCCTTTGATTTTATTTGGGACAATGGTGCCACTTCCGAAGATCTGAACAATATTTTTGCAGGAACTTACTCCGTAACCGTTACAGATGCCAATGGTTGTATAGTATCTCTTTCCGTTTCAATTACCAATTTTGACGGCCCTACTGCAAGTTCCTCTGCAATAGAAAGTACATGCGGATATGCAAATGGAAGTATAGATCTAACCGTCGCCGGTGGAACTGCGCCCTATGATTTTATATGGAGCAACGGTGCTGATACCGAGGATTTAACAAATATGGCAGCAGGCAATTATGACGTAACAATCACAGACAGCAACAGTTGTGAGGCTTTCGTCAGTGCCGTTATTAGCGATATAGCAGGTCCTGAAGCAGAAATATCTGCTACTAACACCACTTGTGGAGATGCAAATGGAGCGATTGATCTGACAATTTCGGGTGGTACTCCTCCCATTACCTATGTTTGGAGCAATACTGCGACTACCGAAGACCTGAACAACATTCCCGCAGGCGACTATTCTGTTACTGTTACCGATGCCAATAGTTGTTCCGTTTCGATTGGTATTACCGTGATTGATATTGCAGGGCCGACTGCTTCTGCTTCTCCGACAGAAAGTACCTGTGGAGATGCAAACGGAAGTATTGACCTTACTGTAAATGGAGGCACTGAACCCTTTACCTATTTATGGGATAACGGCGGAATTACAGAAGACCTGACCGACCTCATAGCCGGTACTTATACGGTTACCGTAACCGATGCGAACGGATGTACAGCAACCACTTTTGCTACAGTCAACAATATTGCAGGACAAACCGCATCTGCAACTGCTACCGGTAGTACTTGTGGAGCGGCAAACGGCAGCATTGACCTGACAATAACCGGAGGAACGGCTCCTTTTACTTACATTTGGGATAACGGCAGCGTAACGGAAGATTTAACCAATGTTTTTGCAGGCGACTATTCTGTAACCGTTACGGATGCCAATGGCTGTCTCTATACCACCAATGCGACAGTTACGGATACCGCAGGAGCAATGGCATCAACGGTTACTACTGATGCAACCTGTGGATTGGAAAATGGAAGCATTGATTTAACTGTTACCGGGGGAACTATCCCTTACACCTATAACTGGAGTAATGGCGAAACCTCACAAGATATTGACGGTTTACCGGACGGCACCTATACAGTTACGGTAACTGATGCCAACGGATGTACTACTATAGTAAGTGCAATCATTATTGATTTACCTGTACCGGTTGCTTTCTTTAGCGGGCCATCTTCGGTTTGTCTTGGCGACAATGCCACCTTTACCTTTACCGGAATTGCAACTCCGGGCGCTGTTTACCAATGGAATTTTGGATCTGCCGGACAATTCAACGGAATAGGACCTCATACCGTAACCTGGACAAATACTGGTGTACATACCATTACATTAAACATAACCGATGCTAATGGATGTACAAGCAGCTACAGTCAACATATTACCGTTTCAGAAATTGATGTTATCGCAACAATCAGCCCCGAAGGATTGATATTCCCGGGAGATGCTGTTACGCTTACTGCCGTAATAACTGCCGGTGGCGGAGGTAGTGTTATATATGAATGGACAGCAACAAGCGGTACGATTGACTGCCCTTCTTGTCCAACGACTACTGCTATCCCCTCTGAACACAATACGATTTATACGTTAACCGTCTATAATACGAACGGATGTAGTGCCTCTGCTACTATATCTGCTACCTGGCAATATGAAAATCTGGTGATTATTCCCAACGCATTCTCACCAAATGAAGATGGAAGAAACGACATTTTCAGATTGGCCGGGGTCAATATCGCTTCGTTCGAGTTGCATGTATTTGACCGTTGGGGTGGAGAAATGTTTTCTATCGAAGATACCGATATCGGCAAAGGTTGGGATGGAACTCACCGGGGTATTGACTGCGAATTAGGTGTCTATGTGTATTATGCCATCGTTACCTTTACAAACGGTACAACAGAAGTTCTCAAAGGAAATGTTACTTTGATAAGATAGGTTTTCGAAAAAATTGCATCTATTTTTTGATAGGGCAATGTATTTATTACTCCCATAACCTATCAAAAACTTAAAATCAGTCATACAGGCATCAATAATTGCAGGTATGACTGATTTTTTTTGCAGGCAATTTTTGTTGAGTAAATGTTTGGTATAGACCAAGATTCTTAAGATTTGAACCCTGCATCTTTGCAAAAAAAAAATGAAAACAGATTTTTTGGACAAATACGAATATCCATTTACCTCAAACTATTTTACTGTAAATGGAAGCCGGCTTCATTATATTGACGAGGGGCAGGGAAATACCATTTTATTTGTTCATGGAACCCCTTCCTGGAGTTTTGATTTCAGAAATGTAATTAAACTGTTGTCTCCGCATTACCGCTGTATAGCCATTGATCATATCGGTTTTGGACTTTCCGATAAACCTTCAAACTACGATTACAGCACCAAAAATCACAGTGAAACCCTTGTAAAATTTATTGAAGAATTGAAGTTGGACAAAATTACCTTAGTTCTTCATGATTTTGGCGGACCAATCGGCTTAAACTATGCGGTCAGGTTTCCGGAAAAGGTAAAACAGTTAGTTCTGTTGAATACATGGATGTGGAGCAGTGCAAATGAACCGGAGTTTATAAAGTTTGCTAAAATCTTAAAAAGTCCGCTTTTACCTTTTCTTTACCTGTATTTAAACTTCTCTTCGCGCTTCTTATTGCCTAAATCCTTTGGCGCAAATAAGTTGAGTAAAAAATTATTAACTCAATACACCCGACCTTTTCCGAACAGCAACAGCCGCAAAGGCCCCCTGACATTCGCAAAATCTTTGTTAAATGACCAACCTTGGTTTGAAGAACTTTGGAACCAAAGAGGGATGATAGCCGATAAGCCAACCCTCTTTATCTGGGGAATGAAAGACCCTTTTATTACCCCAAAATATTTAACCAAATTCCAGTCCGGTTTTACCAGTTCAAAAACCATTACTTTAGAAACCTGCGGACATTTCCCGCAGGAAGAACAACCCGCTTTGGTAGGTCAGGCAATATTATCATTTTTAGAATCAGAATCTAAAACTGAGGATTTGCTTTAGCTTACTAAGCTATAGCTCTAAATCTTTTGAATAGTAATTTTGTATTTTAAAATTGTCTATTTTATAAAATTATAATTGAGATGGTTCAAAAGACAATTTCAGATTGATTTTTCGAGGAGATAAAATCGCAAAAAGTCGTATTTTCTTATTTCACTCAGATTAGGTACTAAAGTAATTTATACACAGAGTTTGTTTTTACATATTCAACTGCCATTTCATTAGGTCCGGGTTATTGAATATATTAACTATATAGTTTCTACAAAATACATGTCTATCTCTCCTTTATGCTTAGCTTCGATTTTTCCTCTATACTCGAACTTAAATTTATTTTTCACCAACTCATAAGTTGTTCCACTGATATTTACTTTCCCTGCTTCACTGCTGGATTCCATCCTGCTAGCAGTATTAACAGTATCTCCCCAAATATCATAAGAATATTTTTTAATCCCGACTATTCCAGCAACTACAGGCCCTGTATGAACTCCAATTCTTATTTCAAAAAATAACTTGCCTACTGTTTCCCTTTCATTTTTATGTTTGATCATAAATTGCTGCATATCCAATGCTGCTTGAATAACATCAACAGCATGTGTGGCATTTGGCACCGGCAATCCGCCTGCACACATGTAACTGTCGCCAATCGTTTTTATCTTTTCCACACCGTATTTTTGAACTATATTATCAAAGGCTCGAAAGCAGGTGTCAATCTCGGTAACCAATTCTTGCGGAGACAGTTTTTCTGAAATTTGTGTAAATCCTTTAAAGTCGGTGAACAACACTGTAACTTGATCAATAAGCTTTGCTTCTGAACTCCCTTTTTGTTTAAGCTCTTTTGCTGTTTCTTCAGGCAGGATATTGAGTAAAAGCTGATCGCTGATTTTTTTACCATGGTAAATTGAATATGCGAGCGCAATCACTAAAAATAAACCTAAAACTGTAGCATATAAACCCAATCGCTGTTTTTGGGTTCGCTCTTTTAGCACTTGTTCTTTACCGGCATACTGAAGCGAGTCGGCCAGCTGTTGTAAATTGTGTTCGTACTGTAGAGATTGGCGTAATAAATTTTTGCCATTTTCTTCGTTGATAACAGAATCGCGAATCTGAATACTTGTAACATAATCAGAAAGTGCTTCTTTAAACCTTCCCTTATGTTGCAACATTTCGCTTCGAAGCAAATACGAATGGTCCAAATCACGAAGAAATCCATTTTCTCTACCCAATGCAATACTTTGATTGATATAATAAAAGGCACTGTCATTGCTTTTCCACTGATGGTGCAAATTGGCAATATCTCTGTAGATTAAAAACTTCCCAAGATTGTGATTGATTTCTTCTCTGTATTTTCTTGAACGATGATAAAAACGATATGCCGAATCCAATTTTGACTCTTTTAAGTATATATTGCCCTGGATATTTGACACCCAACCCAAAGCGCCATACTGACCTTCTTTGTTGTCTTTTATTTTAAGCAGGTAAGAAATACATAATTCATTATAATACAGTGCTGAATCAATTTTTTGTAATTCAATAAATATTGATCCAAGATTTCCATAAGCAATCCCAATAAAATAGGGGTCGTCCTGACTTAATGCTGCATCCAATGATTTGATTTGGTATTTTAAAGCTTCCTCAATATTGCCCTGATTTTTATGTGATGATGAGAGGTTGTTGTAGGCAAGACTTACCGAACTCTTAATTTCAGATTTTTCTGCAATGGCAACTTCTTCCATGTGAAATTGAATTGACTTTTTAATATCGCCAACATACTCATAAGCTGTCGCCAACAGATTATAGATATCAATCTTGGTTTTTAGTTTGGAGTGCCCAGTTTTTGAAAACTCAACCCCCTCATGTATTAGTTTATTGGCTTCATTCAGATATTTTAATGCTTCGGGCATAAGTCATACGAAGACTGTCCACTGTTGTTGTATCATACTTGTTAATTAACTCCATAACTTCATTATTCCATTGAGCTGTAACTTGTATGCTAAAGACAAGAAAAAAGATAAATAAGTATCTCATTATAAAGTCAGTTTTAAATACAGGATTTGCATTTAGTCAATTTATCTCAAATGGAGAGCAGTTTATCAAGGACAAACCATTTGTACTACTAATATTCATCTGCGATAAACACAAAGCTATAAAAAATTGATAAGTATGCTTCTTCTTAAATCAAAAGAGAAATCAATAAAAATTGTATCATATTTAATACAGACACTTCTGTAATACCTCCGTAATCATTTCGCACTGATACTCAATATATTTTCTTAGGTATCTCAAACTATGGAATCTTAACAGAACCGCTATCTCTCCTTTTGCTGTAAATACAAAGGACTGTTGTATAATACAATTTTACTTGACTAAAAGTGGCTGATAATGCCGGAAAGTTTTAGTAGGGACTGTTCTAGAAAGCAGGAAGTTAAGACAGTATTATCCTTAACTTATGCAATAAGCTTGATTTGGATTATGCCAAACTTTTTGAGAGATTAAATGGGAACGCAAACTTAACAATCTTGTGAAAAGTGTTGAAACCCCTATGTAAATAGTCCTTTTATTTTAATTTGATGCCAATTTATCAGCCCATAATCATTGAAATAGGGTGATTTAAATCAAACAAAGCAAATTTTTTTGACTTTATAAAGTATAAAATTGACTTTCCAAAAATTTTTGAAACAGGATTTGAACCGTTTCTTACTTCCTTGTTAGAATTTGAAGCAGGAAACAACCTGTTTCTTTCTTCATTTGAAGCTGTTAAAATAAGAATTGGATGGTTTCTTGTTTCATGGAAGATTATTAAAGTAAGAAATGAACCGTTTCTTGTTTCATGGAAGATTATTGAAGTTAGAAATGAACCGTTTCTTGTTTCATGGAAGATTATTGAAGTTAGAAATGAACCGTTTCTTGTTTCATGAATGATTTTTAAAGTAAGAAATGAGGTGTTTCTTGTTTCATTATTCACCCTTATCTTTCTTTGGGTTTTCAAATTTTACGGATAGTAGTGATTTGTTTTAAAACCTCTTTAGCATTAGCAATCAATAGGGTTTTATTAAAATGCCGGACTTTTCAGTTTTTGTAAATTTTCAAACAAATGGTTAAAGCTATAACCTGTCGTTTTAAATTTCTTGAAGAACACCTGCAATTTGACCACTTGCTAAACAACAGCCTGTTTCAGTAACAGAAAATCGGCAATGACTAATGCTGCCATCGCTTCAACAATTGGAACGGCCCGGGGTAAGACACAGGGGTCGTGTCTGCCAATACCTTCTACCATCACCGGATTTCCATATATATCAATGGTAGGTTGAGGTTTTAATATTGTAGCTACAGGTTTAAAAGCAACCCTGAAATAAATATCCATTCCGTTGCTGATACCTCCCTGAATACCTCCGGAATAATTGGTATGAGTGTCAATTTTGCCTTCTGAGTTAACAAAAAACAAGTCATTGTGCTCAGAACCTTTCATCGAAACGCCATTAAAACCGGATCCAAATTCAAAACCTTTTGCAGCATTGATGCTTAACATAGCCATTCCGAGCCGGGCATGTAGTTTGTCGAAAACAGGTTCTCCCAAACCGGGAGGAAGTCCTGAAATCACGGCACTGACCACTCCTCCGATGGTATCACCTTGTTTTCTGATTTTTTTAATCAAATCGGACATGTCAGCGGCCATTTCCACATCGGGGCAACGAACTTCGTTTTGTTCGACATTGTTTTTGTCAAGTTGGGTATAAGGCGTTTTTAAAATCAAATGCCCTACCTGACTGACATATCCCCAAACATTAATTCCATGTTTTGCCAATAACATTTTAGCGATTGCACCTGCTGCAACTCTGGCAGCAGTTTCCCGTGCAGATGAGCGTCCTCCGCCTCTGTAATCCCTGATTTTGTATTTTTCCTGCCAGGTAAAATCGGCATGAGACGGGCGAAACTTGTCTTTCAGATGGTTGTAATCTTTTTCGCGTTGATCGGTGTTCCTAATCAACATGGAAATAGGCGCGCCTGTACTTTTCCCTTCAAAAATGCCCGACAAGATTTCGACTTTATCTTTTTCCCTTCGCTGAGATACCAAAGAAGATTGACCGGGTCTTCGCCGGTCTAATTCATATTGAATAAAATCGAGGTCAATGGTCAATTCTGCAGGACATCCATCAATCACCACACCTATAGCCGGGCCATGAGATTCGCCAAAAGTGGTAATGCGAAAAATCTTTCCGAAACTGTTGCCCGGCATATCCAAAAGTTTTAGTCAATAGTGAGGCGGTGGGTAAATTTTTTGCCGGCTTGTTTAATCAAAATCAGGAAGGTTCCTTTGCGGTAAAGGTTGAAGTCGGGAATAAACTTGCTGTAATTTCCTGTTACATTTTCAGAGTAAAGTAAACTGCCAACAACATCGTAAATTACAAAATCGGCCGGCTCTGCATTAGGAACAGAAAAAGAAAATCTGAAATATCCTTCTTTGTAATCCGGTTTTACGGTAAATTTTTCAACCGGCAGTTGTTCATAATTTAGGATGGATTTATCTCTGGAATTGAGGGTGGACATATCGAACATATCACATTCTGCCAAAGTGATTTGAACAGTCGGATAAGTTCCGGTAGATTGAGAATAGGTTTCAGTTTCCCAACTCAAAGACTCGGCCAAAGGAGGAATAGGTTGTCCTTCCATATTGACCCAACTATTGGTATATCCTCCTTCATCTGCAATGCGCTCTTTTTTTGCCGGAGAGATGGTTGTTCTTTTGGTATAGGTTTTTCCGTTCGCATCGGTTTCGGTGGTAGTAAATCTTTTGGTGCCATCGGGCAATTCCTCGACTACTGCCCCTTCAGGTATTTTGACAAAGTCTTCAGGTTTCAGCGTGTTTTCGTGTGAAATGCTCGGTGAGATGTCTAAAGTAACCGTTTTCTCTGTTGTACCGAAAGTTTTACCTTCGCGGTCTTTCCATACTGCGGGGTCTTCCATGATTTCTTCCGTTGCTATGGTTACCTGACGTTTTCCGTCAACGCCTTCATTTGCGATACTTTTTTGATCATAACCCAAAGATTTCAGCACCATTTCAATATCTGTTCCAGCTTTTAATATGGTATCAATGGTTGCTACCCCATTTTTATTTGAATCTGTAATCACCAAACGGATTTTACCGGGATTTTGAGCAACAAGTCCGGCACAATTAAATGTAAAGGCAACCAGAAAAATTAAGGACAACTGTTTCATTATGAATAGGTGTTGAAGCAGAAGAAAAATAATATTAGATGCAAAGTTAAGGGTTTGTTCTGATAAGCAATAAAAAATAGCTAATATTGCACGAAACTACCCATCTTAAATGCCCATTCAGCCCACAAAAGCAGACAAAATTGCCAAATTTAACCCAAGTGGGGTTGGCAATACTTCTTCAGGAATATTCGGGTTGCCCTTTGATTATTCCGATTCTGAAATTGTGATTATCCCGGTTCCCTGGGAAGTTACCACTTCTTACGGAGGAGGCACCGCTTTGGGTCCGGAGGCTGTTTTGAAAGCATCGCCCCAATTAGATTTATATGATTTTGACGTTCCGGATGCCTGGAAAATCGGCTTTCATTTATTGCCTATCAGTCAGGAATGGCAACAGAAAAACATAATTCTTCGCGAAAAGGCCATCCATTACATTAATTTTTTGGAATTAGGCGGAAAGGTAGAAAACAACATTCATTTGTATTCGATATTGGCGGAGATAAACTCCACCGCCTATCATTTGAATCAATGGTTAATCAGAGTGGCTTCTAAAATTTTGGCCGATGGTAAAATTCCTGCCGTATTAGGTGGTGATCACAGCACTCCGTTAGGCCTGATAGAAGCACTATCAAAAAAACATGCCGGTTTCGGTATTTTACAAATTGATGCTCATGCCGATTTGAGGAAAAGTTACGAGGGATTTGTTTTTTCTCATGCCTCCATTATGTACAATGCCTTAAAGTATCCTCAGGTCAGCAAATTGGTACAGGTAGGGGTTCGGGATATTTGTGAAGAAGAGGTTAACATGATTGAATCTTCCGAAAATAGAATTATCACTTTTTACGACCATGACATCAAAAGACGAACAGTCATCGAAAACAGTATTTCATGGTCAGAACTTTGCAATGAAATCATCGGCCATTTACCTGACAAGGTCTATATCAGTTTTGATATAGACGGATTAGATCCCAAACTGTGCCCCAATACCGGCACTCCGGTTCCGGGAGGGTTTGAGTTACAACCGGTTTTTTATCTGCTTTCGCAAGTAGTTGCTTCAGGTAGAGAAATCATAGGTTTTGATCTTTGTGAAGTAGCTCCATCGTCCAATAACGGGAACGAATGGGATGCAAATGTCGGAGCAAGGGTATTGTATAAGTTATCTGCACTTGCTGGAATTCAACGATTAGCAAAGCAATAATTGTTTGTTTATGCAGCATTTACCTGTTTTCATCTTGATAATTCCATTTTATATTTTGTAAAATATTTCCTTAAGTCGCGATTCTGTCAAGACTTTGTAGGTTTTCAATTTAACTTTGCATCTCGAACCCATGATTTTTCCGGATAGCCCGGTTTTTTTAAAAAATTAATTGCGAACATTCAAACAAACCTTTTCTCTGGTTTAAAACCCCATCATCAATTTGAGCGAAGTAAAAATTACCGTTGCAGGCGTTAATCTGGTAGAGTTTTTCGGAGTAAATAATTCTAAATTTGATGTAATCCGCCGTGCTTTCCCTAAGTTAAAATTAGTCAATAGAGGAAATATAATTCAGGCTATCGGAGATGACGAGCAGATCATGATTTTTGAAGAGAAGGTGAATGTCATTACCGATTTTATTTTTCAGTTTGGCTCCATCTCTTTAATCAATATAGAAGAGATTCTCGCCGGAACTGCTCCTACAAATGTACCGGTCGAACACAATAAAGACCTGATACTTTACGGCCCTTATGGCAATGCGATTAAAGCACGCACACCGAACCAAAAAAGAATGGTTCACCAAATTGAAGACAACGATATTGTGTTTGCCATCGGTCCTGCAGGAACCGGTAAAACTTATACGGCAGTTGCGTTGGCAGTCCGGGCATTAAAAAACAAATTGGTCAAAAAAATTGTCCTGACCCGTCCGGCGGTAGAAGCCGGTGAAAACCTCGGTTTTCTTCCCGGAGATTTAAAAGACAAAGTTGACCCTTACCTTCGCCCCCTTTACGATGCGCTTGACGATATGATTCCAATCCCAAAACTCAACGAGTTTATGGCAAACAGAGTCATCGAAATTGCACCCCTTGCTTTTATGCGGGGACGCACGATTGACAATGCTTTTATCATTTTGGACGAAGCACAAAATGCGACGAACCTTCAGTTAAAGATGTTTTTAACCAGATTAGGCCCTTCTGCAAAAAGCATCATCACCGGTGATTTGACCCAGATAGATTTGCCGAAAAACCAAAAATCGGGATTAGATAAAGCCATCCGGATACTTGAAGATATTAAAGGTATTGGCGTGGTTTATTTAAACGAGGAAGATGTAATCAGGCATAGGTTGGTGAAGAAAATCATCAAGGCTTACGAAAATGTGGAATTAGAAGAACAGGCATACCGGGAAAAAAAGCGGGAGTTAATGAATAATTCCGAACTCACAACCTCCGACAACCAAAATCCGGTTAAAAAAGAAGCCCCTGATCTCGAAAATAAATAGCTAAGAAGTGATACTTGTTCAGTCTGTTCAGGTTTCACTATAATTATTGTATTTTTGCGGTAAATTCTATCAAAATGACCGCCAATACTGTCATTCCTTTAAAACACCCGCACAAAAGCCGGTTAGAAGCGTATTTTACCGCTTTCAGAAATCAAATTGTCGGTTATCAACAGTTTTTTCAAACCCCTTATGGACAACAACGACTGCTTTATGCCGACTGGACGGCAAGCGGTCGTCTTTATGCTCCTATAGAACATCGTTTATCCGAAGAACTTGGCCCCTATGTTGGGAACACCCACACAGAAACCACAGAAACCGGAAAGGCTATGACATTAGCTTATCACAAAGCTCAAAAAATCATAAAATCGCATGTCAACGCCAACGCAAATGATGTTTTGCTGCTTGCCGGAACGGGAATGACCGGAGCAGTTAACCGGTTACAAAGAATACTCGGGCTTCGGTTGCCTGAAAAATGGTCGCCGCTTTGTAATATTCCCGAAATTGAACGTCCGGTTGTTTTTGTAACGCACATGGAACATCATTCCAATCATACTTCCTGGTTAGAAACAATCGCTACGGTTGAATGTATTTTACCAGACGAACAAGGATTGGTGAACCTCCATAACCTGGAACAATTGTTGGACAAATATCAGGACCGGCAAGTCAAGATTGCTTCCGTTACTGCTTGTTCAAATGTAACGGGAGTTCAAACTCCTTATCATGAAATTGCCCGGATGATGCACAGACACGGGGGATTGTGTTTTGTAGATTTCGCCTGCTCGGCTCCTTATATTAAAATTGACATGCACCCGGAACAGGACGAAGAAGCAAAATTAGATGCCATTTATTTTTCACCGCATAAATTTTTAGGAGGTCCCGGAACGCCGGGAGTGCTGATTTTTGATTCAAAACTTTATACCAACAAAGTGCCCGATTGTCCGGGAGGGGGCACCGTAGCCTGGACCAATCCCTGGGGCGAACACCGGTTTTGGGACGATATAGAAGCAAGGGAAGACGGAGGCACTCCTGCTTTTCTGCAAACCATCAAAGCAGCCATGGCAATACAGTTGAAAGAGTTGATGAACCCCGAAAAAATGTTGCTTCGTGAAAAAGAGTTGCTGGAAATTTTATTTACCGGACTGAAAAAAATAGACAAACTCCATATTTTGGCCGAAAACATCGAAGACCGGTTAGGGGTGATTTCCTTCTATATTGAAGACCTTCATTACAACCTCGGGGTCAGAATTTTAAATGACCGTTTTGGAATTCAGGTGCGCGGTGGTTGCTCTTGTGCCGGAACTTACGGGCATTTCCTGTTGAATATTCCGGAATCAATTTCTCATAATATCACCCATCAGATTGATGAAGGCGATTTATCAAACAAACCGGGATGGATTCGCGCTTCCATTCATCCGGTTATGACCGACGAAGAGGTTGTTTTTTTGGTCAGTGCAATCAAACAATTGGCCATCCATCACAAAGAATGGGGTAAAGATTATACCTATAACTCCCATACCAACGAGTTTTGTCATCTTTCAGGAACAGATAGCGTTCAAACAATTGTGAACAGTTGGTTTGACTGGGATTAAACTCTACGTGGCTTTTACCGGATTTTCCCCAATAACAAGCATAATTCTGCTCCGCCTATAAATCTTTCAGGATTCAAGTTGGTAAAACCCGCTATTTCAAGTCCAAACCTTTTCAGTAAATTAAAGTCAACCACTCCCCTTAAGTTTAAGCCAACTGTCGTTTCAATCCGGCGGTTTATCTGATAATTGCTGCCAAACCATCCGGGAGTTTGAGGAGTGAAATAGGCCTTATTGTTGAACACAAGGGAGGGTCCGGTTTCAAAACCATATTTTATCCTCTCTTTGCGTGTATTGAACATCATTTTATAAGCTACTGTTGCCAGGTGGAAATAGTCCTGAGGCTGACAATTTCCAAAAATGCAAAGCCCTGCATGATAATCATCGGGTTTGTTGGATGCATCATGAGTAATAAAGCGATACCCAAAATGAATACCCTTGTTTTTGGCAGGTAAAATACTAAATCCAGCCCCCATAGTACCTCCGGTTCCACCTCCACTTCCAAAATTCAGAAAGTATTGTTCCGGTTTTACTTTCGGATTTAGTTCCTGCGCCTTTAAATTGAACCATACATTCAAAGACAAAAAAGCCAGGAAGAGAATATGTGAAAATTCAATTGTTCTCATGTTCCGGTATTTTGATTAGCAGAAACTAAATGGTGTTGTGTATGGTAGATGGTAAAAAACAATATTTCCCGCAGCGTTAATTTCCCCAATAACGGATGAGGAAGCAAAATACTGTCTAATTCTTTCTCGGTTACTGTAGCCAGGTTATCCTTTATCAGATCTAATTGTTTTTGATAAGATTGCAATAACTTTTCTTTATCGTCTTTGGTAATCCTTTTAGGCAGGTATTCAGAGGTTGATACGCCACCTTCGGCCAAAGCCTTTGTATAAATCTCTACTACATGGGAATAGGTCTTGCTTTCCCTGCCGCTTTTTCCAAACATCGTGCGAAGTACCAAACGCGGTAACTGAAGGGCGCGGTTAATGGGTTTTATGCTTTTAATGAGATGCTCCAAATGCTGCCCTGCATTCCATTTACCGGTTGCCGTAGCCACAAAATGCTCGTCGGATAAATGAACCATATAATTGGAAAACCGGGTAAATGCTTCGGTCAGGGCTTGTTGAATTTCAGGTTTTGAAAAAGGGGTCATGTCTTTAAGAATTGTT
Organism: Sphingobacteriales bacterium; assembly: GCA_016700115.1. Lineage (NCBI taxonomy): Bacteria > Pseudomonadati > Bacteroidota > Sphingobacteriia > Sphingobacteriales > Sphingobacteriales bacterium. The sequence continues at coordinate 4,535,429 of CP064999.1, forward strand.
GTTAATCTATTAATTTAGTGGGGCATGTCTGTAAATAAAATCAGGGGAAAACTTTCTTCACCTCATTCCAGATTTCATCCATTTCCTGAAGGGTCATATCGGACAATCGTTTGCCGTTTGCCTCCGCTATAATTTCCATTTTCTGAAAACGGGAAATAAATTTCAGGTTGGTTTTTTCAAGAGCCAATTCCGGGTCAATGTCAACAAACCGGGCATAATTGACCAAAGCGAACAATACATCTCCAAATTCTTTGGTTTGTTCTTCTTTGGTTTGATGCAATAACGACCATTTAAATTCATTCAGTTCTTCTTCTACTTTTTCCCAAACCTGATCTGCGGTGTCCCAGTCAAAACCTACTTTTCGGGCTTTTTCCTGAACTCTGACAGATTTTATCAATGCCGGTAAAGAGGAAGGTACGCCTTCTAAGGCTGACTTTTTACCCTCGCTTAATTTAATTTGTTCCCAGTTGCGCTTTACCTCTTCTTCTCCCGACACCTCTACCCCACCGTAAATGTGCGGATGTCTTCGGATTAACTTATCACATAAGGAATTGATCACCGATTCAATGTCAAATGATTCTTGTTCTGCTCCGATTTTTGAGTAAAATACGATATGCAACAGTAAATCCCCCAACTCCTCTTTAATTGCGTTCATATCGCCTTTTGCAATTGCATCGGATAACTCATAAGTTTCCTCAATGGTCAGTGGTCTTAGCGATTCGATGGTTTGCTTTTGATCCCATGGACATTGTTCTCTCAGGTCGTTCATAATCAACAGAAGCCGTTCAAATGCCGCCGTTTTGTTTTGCATACTACTCTATATTTTTTTTTAAATGGGGTACCTGTTTCATTCAGTTTCACAACCCGATTAGAAGCAAAATTACATTTTTTTAAACTTATCGCATATCTCCGGCGTTTTTATACCAAACACTAAATCATGTTCCCGGTAACACTTCTTCTAACTCTTATTTTGCTTGTAATTGCAGTGGCAGGTATCGGAATGCGAATTTTACTTATCAAAGACGGGCAATACAGAGGGTCATGTTCCAGTAACAATCCGATGTTGGAAAAACAAATCGGCAAATGCACGGTTTGCGGCCGGGAAAGCGGGGAAGCCTGCGGTAAAGAGGAGGTGAAGTAACCCATATCAAAACATCGTGGGATGGATTGATGATTGACAAATTTTGATGGATGATTGACGGTTTTTAACGCTGTCAGCGTTTTATCGGTTGAATCCAACGAAATTCCAGACAAAACCCAGAATGTCTGTTTTAAAATTCTGCCCTCCCCTTCTTCAGGTTATCTCTTCGTTTGCCAGTTAAAAAAAACTTGCTACACTTTGCAACCGCTTCGTTCCGCTTTGCCTATTTAAGTGCAAACTCATGTCACAACTTCAGCTTAAAGGTAAAAAAAGGAAAAGCATAACAGCCGGAACTACGGGACGACCACAAGGCGGAAGCCGCCGCTGCCGTAGCGGTTACCGGGGAGGAAGAGGTGGCGGTAAGCCAGCCGGCAGAACCGCCAACCGCCGTCCCAACCACCGCCGCGCAAAACGCGTAACGCACCGGTTGATGGACCCTTTGGGTTGTTAGAGGGGCTGTTTTTGTAGTATTCCGAATCAAACCAATCGCTGCACCATTCCCAAACGTTGCCACTCATATCGTACAAACCTAATTCATTGGGAGTTTTTTCCCCTACAGGATGTGTTGTACCGCTCGAATTTTCGTAGTACCATCCCACTTCGCTCAAAGCGTTGCTGCCTGAATATAGGTAACTTCTGCTTCTATTACCCCCTCGCGCAGCAAATTCCCATTCCGCTTCGGTAGGAAGGCGATATTTTCTACCGGTTTTGTTGTTCAGCTTGAATAAAAACTCCTGAATGTCGTTCCATGATATCTGTTTTACCGGGCATTGGTTACAGCTTTCATGGTAACTTGGGTTGTTCCCCATCACAGATTGCCATTGTGCTTGCGTTACTTCATATTTTCCCATTTTAAAACTGCTCACTGTAACTTGATGTTGATATTCATCATTTCTGCGGCCAGCTTCGAAGTCGGGGCTGCCCATCATAAATGTTCCCCCTTCTACATAGACCATATCGGCGGCAAAGGGGTCGTTTACTTTCGTACTGCTGCTACTGCTTGGTTTATTACTTGGGGAAGTTTTATTGTCTGCAGGTTTAGGATTATTAATGCTGTTGCCATTTATGTTATCGTTAAGAGGGGTTTTCTTTTCTGTTATTGTTTCATTGTTCTTGGGAGGGTTTAATTGTGCTTCGCATTTCTTTACTAAGTTGTTGGCTTGCAAATTATTGGGTTCAATTTTTAAGATTGATTGTGCTTTCTCTTTAGCTTCATTGTAGCGATTTTCTACAAACAAGGCATTCGCTTCGTTTAGCAATCTTTCAACTTGTTCGACAGTATCGTTGTTTGTCTGAACAGATGCAATAGGAATGCTATCGGTTGTTGTGTCTTTTTGGATGACAATCGGCTCATCAGTATCATTAGGCAAAAAAATAATTAACCCCAATAATATTGCGAATAGTAGTGCTGCCGTGGCAAATACGATAGTATATTTAGGTTTCGGTTTGTTTTTATTCTCCGTCGTAACTTCCGTATTCCTGCCTTTAGCACTCTTCTCATCAATAAATGTTGTATCCAAAACCAAATTCTTACTGATAAACTCCAACAACTCCCCGGCACTCTGCACCCTGTCTTTAGCGTTTCGCACCAAGCACCGGGCAATGATGCCGTTAAACGGGGCAGGGAAACTTTTAATGACCTCGGAGGGTATCGGCTTATCTAAAATATTCCCTATAATTTGCCCCTGTGTGTTTCCTTCGCTCCGCCTGCCAAACAGCGACTTTCCCATAAAATAGTCACACAAAATAACTCCTAATGCCCATAAGTCGGCGTTGGCGTGGACGTGATTTCCCATGCCGTACTTGGTAACGTTCAACTGCTCGGGAGCCATATATTCATAAGTTCCGACCATGCTCACGCTGCTTTCCAGATTACCGCTCATTTCTTTGGCCACATTAAAATCGGCAATCTTGGGTATGGGTTTTCCTTCGTTGTTGTAAAAAATCAGGATATTACCCGGCTTGATATCGCGGTGGATGATGCTGCCCTTATCAGTCGTAGAGTCGGGTTTGTGCAGGTAGTCCAATCCCCGAAGGATGCCTTTAACCACTTCCAGCAACTCCCCATTATCCGGTTTCTTATTCAGGTAACCTGTCAGGTCGCCACCTTCTATCAGTTCCATCACCCCGTACTGCGTTTCGTGGGTTTCTCCGTCATCAAATTTTCTGACGACCGTGAAAAAGTCATAAGCCCGCACGATGTTTCCATGTGCAAATTGGATAGACTTTTGAAACTCTTCCCTAATGCCGTACTTTAGGCTATCGGCAGTAAGAAACTTTTTTAGGGCTACGAATATACCCCTTTGCTTGTCGTAGGCCTTAAACACTTCGGCAAGCCCTCCTTTGCCAATCAGGTCGGTATCGGGATTGTATTCGTAACGGTCGTTTAACAGCATGAGGGAAAGTTTAAAGTGAAAAACTAAAAGTGAAAAACTAAAAACTAAAAGTGAAAAACTAAAAGTTTATGGTGAAATATAATGGGAGCTATGTGTTTTGCTTGGGTTAGATTTTGGGTTTGCAAAAATAATCAATTATCTCTATTATGTTTTATTATTGATGTTTGTTGTTGTTCCGTTTAGGCAATATGCTGTGTGATATTTTGGCGTTAAACATTAAAATTATGGACTTCGTTAAAATTGGTATGGACTTCCGATTTTTATAAATGGTTGATAATGAGATAGTTATTGCATTTTCAATGGTCAATTATTAGTGGTCATCTACTTGTAAGATGGCATCGAATTGAACCCCTTGCTGAATACACGGTTTTGGGTGCTTTTTGCAAAACCTTATAGTTGTTGAACTGTTATCGAATAAAAACGGTAACACTGATTCTAAGACATTATCATTTGCATGGTTTGTTGTCCTAAAAAATCACATAGGAATTAAAGGTATTTGACAAAAGTATTCTTCGGTTTTAAAGGGTATTACTATATTTGCACTTAATGTTTTAACTTTGCCTTGATTATATAAAGCAACAATCATTCTTCCAGCCAATCAGCTTATATGCAGCCAAAATTTACACTCGGAATCGAAGAAGAGTATATGGTGATTGACCCCGAAACCCGAGAACTGAAATCGCACGACCAACGAATTGTTGAAATGGCTGCTAAAACCCTTGATGACAAGGTAAAAGCCGAAATGCATCAGGCAGTTGTTGAAGTAGGAACGACAATTTGTGATGATGTCGAACATGCAAGAAGGGAAATCACCCATTTAAGACGTGCGGTTTCAGACATAGCACAAAGTATCGGATTAAGAATAGGTGCATCAGGCACCCATCCTTTTTCACATTGGTCAACCCAGCTCATCACCCCAAATCCGCGATATGAAGATATCATCAATGAGATGCAGGAGGCAGCCCGCTCAAATCTCATTTTCGGATTACACGTACATGTTGGAATTGCCGATAAAAATCTGGCCATCCATATAGCCAATACGGTGCGGTATTTTTTACCTCATGTCTATGCCCTTTCTACCAATTCCCCTTTTTGGGAAGGCAGAAACACAGGGTTCCGGTCTTTCAGAACCAAGGTCTTTGATAAGTTTCCGCGAACAGGAATACCTGACTTTTTTAACAGCTACGCCGAATTTATCAGCTATGTTAATCTTTTGGTAAAAACCGGATGTATTGACAATGCCAAAAAAATATGGTGGGACATCAGAGTGCATCCTTTTTTCGATACCATCGAGTTTCGCATTTGCGATATCCCTCTTTTAGTCGAAGAAACCATTGCTATCGCTGCAATTTTTCAGGCTTTGGTCGCCAAAATTTATAAACTGAGAAGCCAAAACCTGAACTTTATGATATACCCTCGCGCTCTGATAAACGAAAACAAATGGCGGGCAAGCAGATACGGCATTGATGGCAATTTGATTGATTTTGGAAAAGAAATGGAAGTTCGCGCCAGATCTTTAATCATCGAATTGCTCGAATTTATTGATGATGTCGTGGATGATCTCGGCAGCAGAAATGCCGTGAATTATGTACACACCATTTTGGAAAACGGAACCGGTGCAGATCGTCAGCTTGCAGTTTACGAAGAATCCGGAAGCCTGATTAAAGTAGTTGATTATATTTTGGAACAAACTTTGCAAGGAGTTTAACATGCGCTAACTTTTACCTCCTTTTAAAAAACAACAAAACTTGCCGCCTTACTGAGAAAAAATACAGCGAAAGTCATAACTCCTCCGCAGTAACTTATTGGTAACAGGCAAGTCAAAACATTTTTAGTGAAAATTATTACTCAATATGCCTTCTCCTTATGCGCGTGTCGCAATTATTGATATGTATGACGGTCATGCCAATCAAGGCATGAGAAGCATACTCGAAATTATTGACACTTTTTCTCTTCAAAAAGATGCCGATATAGAGTACAAGGTTTTTAATACCAGAGGTAACGCTGAGGTTCCCGGTTTGGATTACGATTTATATATTTCTACCGGTGGCCCCGGTAGTCCTTTAGATAGTGCCGGCAGTTTATGGGAAAAGCGGTATTTTGCTCTTATAGATAACATCATGCGGCATAATTTACTCTGCCCTTACAACAAAAAAAGCGTTTTTCTGATCTGCCATTCCTTCCAGATTTTCTGCAGATATTATGGTCTTGCTCATGTATCGCTCCGCAAATCCACTTCTTTTGGCATTATGCCAATTCATAAAACGGAGATGGGTAAATCCGAACCCTTGTTTGAAGATCTTAACAATCCTTTTTGGGCGGTGGACTCCCGCGATTATCAGGTTACTAAACCCAATATTGAACAAATAAAGGCAATGGGCGGTAATGTGCTCTGTATCGAAAAATTTCGTCCCCACGTTCCTTTAGAAAGAGCGGTCATGTGTATCCGTTTCAATGATTCTATCATCGGCACACAGTTTCATCCCGAAGCAGATCCCTTCGGGTTTTTTCATTATTTACAATTGGAGGAAAAGAGAAATCTGCTCATCAAACAACATGGGGAGCAAAAGTATTACGACACCCTGTTTCATCTTGAAGACCCGGATAAACTGGTTCATACTCACAACACTATTTTACCAAAATTTTTGGATATGACGATCAAGACAAGCAGCGAAGTTCTTATCTTTTAATGCTGATATTTTGATTTTCAGGCCTATTCTTGTTCTAAGTTAAGTCCATCTTTTAAATTTCAGTGCTACAATTATGATTCCTGCATTGCGTCAGCAGTATAACCGGGCATTTACCGAAGAAAAATACCAGGATTTTTTAAAAGATCTGGACTCCTCCTATCAGTTCCCTATTAAATTCAGGGTTGCCGAATCGCCTGTGTTTATACCTTCAGACCTTAAACGTCATTTGTTTGCAGCCTGTGATGAAATCATTGATTTTTTAGTTGACACCAACATCAATGAGCTGACAGTTCACGCAATACCTCCTTCATTAAACGTTCCGAATGAGGATAAACATACTTTGTTTCTTGGAGTTGATTTTGCGATTTGCCGGGATGAGGAAGGTCATTTAATTCCACAATTGATAGAATTGCAAGGGTTTCCCTCTTTGTTTGCCTATCAGGACTTTTTGACGGCAAAATACCGCGAACATTTCCCGGTTCCCGAAAATTTTTCACATTTGTTCTCAGGACTAAACCCGGAAACTTACCGTGAACGCTTAAAAAAAGTATTGCTCAACAACTTTGCTCCAGAAAATGTAATCCTGCTCGAAATTGAACCTCTCAAACAAAATACAGCTATTGACTTTATAGTTAATGAGCATTATACCGGAATTAAACCGGTTTGTATCAGTGAACTAATCCGGGAAGGAAGGAAATTGTATTATTTAAGGAATGGGATAAAAACACCGGTTTATCGCATCTATAACCGGGTAATATTTGACGAATTTGTCCAAAGAACCGACTTAACCTGTCAATTCAACATGACAGAAGAAGTGGATGTGGAATGGGCGGGACATCCTAATTGGTTTTTGCGAATCAGCAAATTCATCATGCCGTTTATGAAAAGCCGATATATTCCTGCCTGTAAGTTTCTGAATGATTTTGAAGTATTTCCTGAAGATTTGGACAATTATGTGCTAAAGCCGCTTTTCTCATTTTCGGGTTCCGGTGTAATTTTTCATCCGACCCAACAAGATATAGATTCCATTCCTCAAGACGAGCGGAAAAATTTCCTTTTACAGAAAAAGGTAAAATACGAGCCGGTTGTACAAACCACTGACGAAGGATTGGTAAAAACAGAAGTGCGTATCATGTATTTTTGGGAACCTGAACTTAAAAGACCTGAAAAAATTATCAGTCTTGCGCGGTTCAGTCGCGCTGATTTAATCGGGGTAAAATACAATAAAAACAAAACCCTGGGTAGGCGGTTCAGTCGCACTGTTTGAAAAAGACTGAAACGGATTACCTTTTTTAGGCGGTAATCTATGATATCAACAGTCATTTTGAAAAAGAAAATTAAACGCCCAATTTTTTCATTTTGGGTTTGGGTTTTCTTTGTTTTTTGTACTTTTTCCCATATCAAAGGTGGTGATCCCCCTAATGTATTCGAAAAAGAGTCTGATAAGTTTTTAACCCCGGATAAAGTCTCAGGTTATAAATCGCCCGAATTGCGCAATTTTGATGAGGCTGCCTTAAAAAAATTTCAATCTGACCCTGATTACCAATATCACCGCTCTGATGAAAAAGTTTCTTTTATCGGTCGTTTTTTACAGTGGTTACATAGTTTAATCGAAAGATTTTTCCCTCGTGCCGGAGTAAATAAAACTTTCGATGTGCTTCAATATGTCTTAATTGCATTCATACTGGTTTTGTTGGTCAGTTTGTTGTTGAATGTGCCAATCAATAAACTTTTTTTTCGCCGCAATTCCCGGTCAGTTGGTCCGGCTTATGAGGTATTTGACGAAAATATTCATGAGCTTGATTTCGAAGCCCTGATTTCTGAATCATTAAAACAACAAGATTACCGCAAGGCAGTAAGATTAAACTATCTTAAAGCACTGAAACAGTTGAGCGATAAAGAATTGATTGCCTGGGAAGCCTATAAAACCAATAAAGATTACCAATCTGAACTCAGACAAAGCAGATTGTACAAACCATTTACAAATATAACCCGTGCATTTAACTATGTTTGGTACGGAAATTTTACCATCAAAGAATTTGAATACTCTTCAATAAGTCTGGCATTTGAACAGTTCGGTTCAATGATTAAAGCTGAAAAAGTTTGATGCGCAATAAATTAATCATAGCGGCAATCGCACTCCTGTTTATCCTGTTAATAGTCCTGGAATTGAACCAACCCAAGAGTATAAAATGGGAGCCTGACTACACCTCTGCTTCAAAAGACCCTTTTGGTTGTGAAGTGATGTTTAGTTTGTTAAACAGTGTTTTCCCCTCTGTAGATATCAATCCGGTATCAGTTACTTTATATGAATCACTTTATTTATCGCCACAGGGTGAATTAAGCATGTTAGATAGCTCCTTTACTTCTAATTATATCATCATTACTGATAGCTTTGAGCCTGATCGAACAGATGTTGAACAATTGTTAAAATATGTGGATAAAGGCAACAACGTTTTTATTGCTGCTTCCAATTTTGGATATAAAATTCAAGATACCCTTAAATTTAGTCTGGACTATTATTTTGTTTTCAATGATACGCTAATCGGACTGAATTTTACCGACACCCTGTTAGCTTCAAATGAAGACTATAATTTTCAAACTTTCCACAGAGCTAATTATTATTTCGATAAATTCAAAACAGACAGCACTACAGTGTTGGGTATGAATATTGGAGACCGGGCTAATTTTTTACAGATAGAATATGGTGAAGGAAACTTTTATTTAAGTTCAGTTCCTGTAGCATTTACCAATTACTACTTAGTGAATGGCATCAACCATACATACGCTGAAAAAATCTTGTCCTATTTGCCGGTTGCAACTGTCTTTTGGGATGAATATTACAAACCAAATAACAAGGCTTTTGGACGCAAAGGGGATTCTCCGCTTAGGTATGTTCTTTCGATTGAGGCATTAAGATGGGCTATCTATATAGGTCTTTCCACTTTACTTCTGTTCATCTTTTTTAAATCAAAACGTATGCAGCGCATCATTCCGGTAATCAAGCCCTTGTCAAATACAACATTAGAGTTTACCAAAACAGTCGGGAACCTCTATTTTCAACATGGCAACCATAAAGATTTAGCAGAAAAGAAAATAACTTACTTTTTGTCGTGGCTCAGAACAAAACTATTCCTAAAAGACCTGACCTTTTCTCAGGCAACTTATCAATATATTTCTTCAAAAACAGGGATACCACTGAACGAAATTGTCCGTTTGTTCAATACCATAGAAGACATCAATCAAAAAACATCAATTCATGCCGAAGAATTAATGGTTTTGAGCCGTAACATAGAACGTTTTTACAAACATTTTGAATCCTGACCAGAAACAGGTTTCTGTTAAAACAACTCTCCCTGTTCTTTTTCTGAAGTTTCAGCCGGAGAATCTTCTACCGGTAGTGCTGTTTCTGAATGAACTTTTTTTCTGGCTTCAATGCTGTTTTGTTCTACTTTGGTAATTTTATAGGATGTGATTTTGTTGCCCAAAGTACGCCAACCCTGAACATTGACGGCTTCATCTAAATCCACAACTGTATGTCCTTTGGTCTTAGATTTGTCGGTGATATAATGATAGACAATACTGACTTGTGAAGATGTGGACACAAACAATAGTTCGAATTTTTTATCTTCTCCTGTAAAGTAGAACTTTTGCCCGGTTTTCACCACATCAATCTGAAAGCGCTTTACATAATAAGCCTTTTTCTCAGGATGGTAATAAATGGCAGAAACTACGGTTTGAGGGTTATACTTTTCAACAATTGAAATCGTCGGCAAATCAAAACGGTTACTCAGTTCATAATCCGTCAACTCAAAACTGCCATCTTTGTGAATAATGGTAATGCGGTCTCCCGTGTCAAATTCACCCAACAGTTTTCCACGTCCATCTGTGTTGAGGCGGCCAATACTTTCATCCAGCCAAATTTTTCTCCCCCCCTGAGTGGAAGCTCCTACTCCTTTTTGCACCACTTTTCTGATGGGGTGCGGAGTCAGAATATTGCCTTTTGCATCCCGGCCTTTTATAAGCAATTCGCCAAAATCGTATTCGAATTCTTTTATTTTAGCCTTGCTTGTAGGATGGAGAGAAATCAAAACTTTTTCTGCTTCGCTGTTTGGGTGGACGGAAAGATAGAGGAGTTTTGAACCTTTACCTGCTCCTGAAGTCATGTCGTATTCCTTATCGCGGGTAATGGCAGTTACTGCGAATCGTTTGACAAAGTTTTTGCCGGCTGTTGCATCTAAATAAATGGCGTGATAAATTCGCCGTTCATCGTTTTTCCGCCAAACATCAATATGTACAATGTCTTTTCCTACAAATGTTTTTTCTGAAACTTTAGTAACCAAAAACCTGCCGTCAGCACGAAACACAATGATATCATCAATATCGGAGCAGTCTGTAACGTATTCGTCCTTTTTCAGACCATAGCCCATAAAACCGTCTTTTCTGTTGACGTACAATTTTTGATTGGCTTGTGCTACCTGAGCAACTGCAATGGTATCAAAATTTCTCAACTCGGTCTTACGCTCTCTGCCTTTGCCATATTTCTTTAACAAATCGTTAAAATAACCGATGGCATATTCAGTCAAGTGATCAAGATGATGTCTGATTAAGGCAATTTCTTCTTCTAAAGATTTAATAGCATCCTCTGCTTTAAATGAGTCATATTTGCTGATGCGCTTAATTTTAATTTCTGTCAGCCTGATAATATCATCGCGGGTTACTTCTCTGATGAAGTCTTTGACATAAGGTTTCAATCCTTTGTCTATAGTATCAATGACTGCCTCAAAAGTTTCACATTCTTCTATTTTCCGGTAAATGCGTTTTTCTATAAAAATCTTTTCAAGCGATGCAAAAAACAACCGCTCCAACAGGGTTTTAAGTTTAAAAGAAAGCTCTGCTTTCAGCAACAACAAGGTATGTTCGGTAGAAAATTTGAGCAACTCATCTACTCCAATAAATCGCGGTTTTTTGTCTATAATCAAACAACAGGAAGGCGAAACAGATACTTCGCAGTCTGTAAATGCATAAAGGGCATCAATTGTAACATCAGGAGATACCCCCGGAGGAAGTTCTATGCTGATTTCTACTTCTTTTGCAGTATTGTCAATTACTTTTTTGATTTTAATTTTTCCTTTATCATTGGCTTTTATGATTGACTCAATAAGGCTGGAGGTAGTTGTACTAAATGGAATTTCACGTATAATAAGCGTTTTTTTATCCGGGGTTTCAATTTTTGCCCTGATTCTAACCTTACCGCCACGTTGTCCTTCCCGATAATCAGAGCAGTCTGCCATCCCTCCGGTCATAAAATCCGGATACAGGGTGAAGTCTTTTCCCTGTAAAATGGCAATCGAAGCCTTACACAATTCCTGAAAATTATGCGGTAAAATCCGGGTCGAAAGACCTACGGCAATTCCGTCAACGCCTTGTGCCAACAGTAAAGGAAATTTTAAAGGCAGGTTGACAGGCTCTTTTTTTCTGCCGTCATAAGAAAGCTGCCATTCCGTAATGTCAGGATTAAAAGCAACTTCAAGGGCAAATTTTGACAACCTTGCTTCAATATAACGAGCAGCGGCGGCACTGTCTCCTGTTCTAAAATCTCCCCAGTTTCCCTGAGTATCAATGAGCAGGTTTTTTTGTCCTAAGTTAACCAGTGCTTCATAAATTGAGGCATCACCATGGGGATGATATTGCATAGTTTGACCGATGACATTGGCTACCTTGTTGTAGCGTCCATCATCCATTTCTTTCAAAGCATGCATTAATCTGCGCTGAACAGGCTTCAGTCCATCTTCAAGTGTAGGAACTGCTCTGTCTAAAATCACATAGGATGCATACTCCAAAAACCAGGTTTTGTATAAATCATTGACATGGGTAACTTCATGACTGCCACTATGGGGAGGGGTTCCGTTTTTTTCAGACATTGTGGAAAAAGTAGTTAGAAAGTCTATAAAATAGTAATATACATCTTAAACTGCTAAAAGGTCAGTTTCTTCTTCCTGAAGAAAAACTTCTGCCAATTCCTCTTCTAAGCGGAGGTTTTCGATGATAAACTCCTGTCTGTCAGGTGTATTCTTGCCCATATAATAAGAAAGGAGTTTGGAAATTGTAGAATCCTGACTAAGTAAAACAGGTTGAAGCCGGATGTCTTTACCAATAAATTTGCCAAATTCATCGGGGGATATTTCACCTAAACCTTTAAATCGTGTAATTTCAGGTTTTCCTCTCAGGCGATTGATAGCCTCTTGTTTTTCCTGTTCATTGTAACAATAAAAGGTCTGTTGTTTATCACGCACCCGGAACAGAGGAGTATCGAGAATATAGACATGTCCGTTTCGAACCAAATCCGGAAAAAACTGAAGGAAAAAAGTCAAAAGAAGGAGGCGGATATGCATTCCGTCCACATCGGCATCAGTAGCCACTATAATTTGGTTGTACCGAAGTCCATCCAATCCATCTTCTATATTTAAGGCGTGTTGGAGGAGGTTAAACTCTTCGTTTTGATAGACAATTTTTTTGCTTGAGCCAAAACAGTTCAGGGGTTTTCCCCTAAGGCTAAACACTGCCTGAGTTTCAACACTCCGGGCTTTGGTAATTGAACCACTTGCGGAATCTCCTTCTGTTATAAATAAAGAACTATCAAACCTTTTTTCACCTCCACCGTCTTCGTTAAGATGATAGCGGCAATCCCGCAGTTTTTTGTTGTGAAGATTTGCTTTTTTGGCCTGTTGTTTGGCCAATTGTTTAATACCACTCAATTCTTTTCGCTCTCTTTCTGACTGCATTATTCGTTTTAGCAATGCATCAGCAATAGCAGGATTTTTGTGCAGATAATTGTCGAGGTGTTCTTTTAAAAAATCCGTAACAAAAGATCGGACGGTTACTCCGTCAGGGCCAACGTTTGCTGAACCGAGTTTTGTTTTTGTTTGAGATTCAAACACAGGCTCTTCAATCCGGATGCTGATTGCTGCAATGACAGAAGCACGTATATCGGAAGTATCAAAGTTTTTATTGTAAAATTCACGAATAGTTTTAACTAATGCCTCTTTGAATGCTACCAAATGCGTGCCTCCAAGTGGAGTATATTGTCCATTTACAAAAGCATAATATTCTTCCCCATATTGATCGCCGTGCGTTAGGGCAACTTCCATATCATGCCCTTTCAGATGTATAATCGGGTAGCGCAATTCATCCGGATTGGTTTTACGACCTAACAAATCGAGCAATCCGTTTTTTGATAAGTATTGCTGTCCATTTAAATAAATGCTCAGTCCGGCATTCAAATAGGCATAGTTCCAAACCTGATTTTCAATATGTTCAGCAATGAAATGGTAATTCCTGAAAATCTGATCGTCCGGTTCAAAAGAGATAAATGTGCCGTTTGGCTCTTTGGTTGGCATCACCGGGGGATCACTAACCAATTCTCCTCGTTCAAATTCAGCCTTTTTCATCTGACCGTCCCGTACCGCATAAATTGAAAATTTCTTTGCCAAAGCATTAACTGCTTTAGTTCCCACGCCATTCAGTCCGACAGATTTTTTAAATGCCTTTGAATCATATTTTCCACCTGTATTGATTTTTGAAACACAATCCAACACTTTGCCCAAAGGAATACCACGTCCATAATCTCGAACTTCAATTCGCTGGCCATTTAGTTTTATCTCTATTTTTTTCCCAAATCCCATTACATATTCATCAATAGAATTGTCTATGATTTCTTTGATGAGTATGTAAATACCATCGTCTGCCGAACTACCGTCTCCTGTCTTACCGATGTACATACCCGGACGCAATCTTATATGCTCCCTCCAATCGAGCGACCTGATATTGTCTTCTGTATATTCAACCGTAAGCAAATCTTGTGTTGTGGTTTTTTCTTTTGACATTTTCTATTTTTTATCCGGGGGTGTTTTCAATATTGTCAGGTTATTACAAGCTTTCAAATAGTCTGATTGAATGTGCAAAATTAGCAAATTAACCCTTGTTCTTACCTTATGGGGCAAAAATACCAACAATATTAGCTTTTCAAAAGAATTTCATTCTTTTTTTAAAAAAAATACAAAAATATTTTGCATCTTTAAGGAAATCAATAACCAGATTATGATTCTAAAGCAACTAATTACAAAATGTAATTACAAATGAACCTTAGGATACAAAGACCTGATTGTTCAGAGTTGTTGAACAGAAAAACCGACTAATCCATTTCAGTTTACTTCTTTGTAAAAAGCGGCTATATGTTTTGTGTTTCCACTCAGGTAAAGTAAATCATTTTGAAGGATTTTCAATTCCGGAGTGATATTGGAAATCAACTCTCCGTTTCTTGAAATTGCCAGAATATTGACTGAATAATTCTTTCTGATATTTGCTTCGTGAATGGTTTTGCCTACTACTTCACCACTGTCGGCAATCACTCTGACACATTCAATATTAAAGTTTGGTAAGGTTTCGGTTTGTGGCAAAGGATTAGAAGCTCTGATAGGCCTTAGCATTTGATAATTGTCGGAACGTATGTCCTGAACCAATTTGTCGAGGTCGTTTATAGGAACTAAAAATTTTTGAAGTGCCCTTGCAAAAATTTCGATGGATGTTTCAAATTCTTCGGGGATAACTTCGTCAGCTCCGAGATTAAGTAATTCATCTGTTTCTTTTACAAAACGAGTACGAACAATGAGGTAAACTGTTGGAGATAAGTTTCGGATGTTCGCTACCATCGTTTTGGTTGCTTGTGGATCTGAAATGGCTATGACCGCCACTCTTGCATTTTCAAGTTGCACTTCATGTAGGATATGTTCTTGAGTAGCATCACCATACACCATCTTCTCCCCTCTTTCTTTACCTTCTAACACAGCTTCCATATTCAGTTCTACAATAAGCGTGGGAATATTGGCATAACGGGCTGCCCGTGATACATTTCTTCCATTTACTCCATAACCAATAATTACTAAATGATTGTCAATGGATGAATTCTCTGAAGTTCCAAGGCTTGCCGGCTGAGGGGTCTGTTTAAGACTAAATTGTTTGAATATAGGAAGTTTTAGTAAAAATCTAAATATCTGTTCAGAATTGAGCAGGATAAATGGGGTTATTCCCATAGTAATAATAGAAACTGACAAAAAATATTGATTGTGAAGCGAACTTAAAAGTCCTTCTTTGATGCCGGTCTGTGAGAGTATAAACGAAAACTCTCCAACCTGAAATAGAGATAGCCCCGTTAGTATGACAACCCGAAAGGGAAAACGCAAAAAAGCAGCAGCTAATCCGGCAATTATTGCCTTTAAGAAAATGACAATAACTGCTAAGAATAAAATCAAGGCTAAATGGGACAATAAAAAATTCATATCGAGCAACATGCCGATTGACACAAAAAAGAAACTTGTAAACAACTCCCTGAAAGGAATGATATTGCTTGTTGCCTGATGACTATACTCAGATTCAGAGATGATAAGTCCGGCTAAAAAAGCACCCAAAGCGAGTGACAAACCTGCAAAAGATGTGAGGAAAGCTACTAAGAAACAAACTGCAATTGTTGTAAGTATAAACAGGTCTTTACTGCGAGTTCTGGTTACTAAATAAAACAATTTTGGCACAACATATTTTGCACTAAGCAGCGTAATTACCAAAACTCCGATTGTTTTAAGCAATAACATTAAAACTTCTAACGCCACATTTTCAGAATTGCCGGCTAAAATTGGGGTGATAAGCATCATAGGAACGACCACAATATCCTGAAAAATGAGGATACCTAATGAAATTCGACCATGTGGTGCATTGATTTCGTTCTTTTCCTGCAATATACGAAGTACAACAGCCGTACTTGACAACGAAAACAGGAAACCTATAAAAACTGCGGATGCCCAATGTATCTTAAACAAAACAAGTGTTACTATTGCTGCTAAAATTGTCAATCCGACCTGAATAGCCCCTCCTATAAAAACAGTTTTTCGGATGGCAATAAGCTGTTTAAGTGAAAGTTCCAATCCGATAACAAAAAGCAGCAAGATGACTCCAATTTCAGCCAATAATTCTACTTCATGGGTTGCATGAACAAGACTTAAACCATTTGGGCCTATCAGGATTCCGGTTGCCAGAAATCCGATGATGGATGGTAGCTTGAAGCGGTAAAACGCTAAAACCACCAAAACAGACAGGCTTAATATTACGATTACATCTTGCAGCAATGGAATTTGCATAACACTTGAAAACTTTTAAATGTTTGTATGGCCAAAGATAGGACAATATATCTCTGCATCAAAGGGGAAAAACAGGTGAGTTTAAAACTGGCCGGAATGTCTGAATTCTTACTTACAAAATTGGTTTATAAGTCTTTTGCTGCCTTTTTGTATGTTTCAAGTGCTCGCAACCTTGCGAAATTGTGTTCAACGATTGGTTTGGGGTAAGTTACCTTATTGTATTCCGGTACCCATTTTTTTATATAGGTAAAATCCGGGTCATATTCTTTTGCCTGAGTTGCAGGATTAAAAATTCTGAAATAAGGAGCTGCATCACAACCGGTACCTGCTGCCCATTGCCAGCCACCGTTATTGGATGCAAGTTCGTAGTCCAATAACTTTCCGGCAAAATAAGCCTCTCCCCACCTCCAGTCAATTAACAGGTGTTTGGTTAAAAAGCTTGCTGTAATCATTCTCAACCGGTTATGCATGAACCCGGTTGCGTTGAGTTCTCTCATTCCTGCATCTACAAAAGGATAGCCGGTCATTCCTTGACACCATTTTTCAAACTCTTCCTCATTGTTCCTCCATTCTATGGCATCGAACTGCGGCTTGAATGAACGAGTAACAACATGTGGAAAATGATATAGTATCATTTGATAAAAATCTCTCCAAATCAGTTCATTCAACCATTTGTGGCTAAAGCTTGTGGCTTTCAGAACCATTTCACGGATGCTGATTGTACCGAAACGGAAATGTACGCCCAATCTTGAAGTGCCGTTAACAGCAGGAAAATCCCTAAACACTTCGTAATTCTCAATCAAATTGTCTTTGACTGTAATAGGAATGAAATCATTTCTTTTGGAGGAGAACCCTATCATTTCTAAAGAAGGCAGTATAAAAGGTTGATAGGGATAAAAATTTTTTATGTCGAGCGCATTGCCTGTAATTATTGGCGGATTTTTATCGAACTGTGCTTTCCAGTTTTTACTATATGGGGTAAAAACAGTGTACGGCTTTCCTGTGCCGGTTAATATTTCACTTTTTTCAAAAATCACATGGTCTTTAAACCCATAAAAGGGAATGCCTTTTGAAGACAAAAATTCATAAATCTGACGGTCGCGTTGTTGAGCATAAGGTTCATAATCGCGGTTAAAATAAACAGCCCCAACTTCAAATTCTTCCAGCACTTTTTTCCATACTTCCAAAGGTTTACCAATAGCGATTATTATATTGGATTTATTAGACAACAAATCTCTCCGCAGCAAAATAATGCTTTGATAAATAAAACTTACCCTTGAATCATCTTTATCAGGAAGTTGATCTAAAATGTTTTTATCAAATATAAATAACGGAAGTACCGGTAAGTTTCCCGATAAGGCATTCCAAAGTGCGGTATTGTCGTGCAATCTCAAATCCCTTCTGAACCAATGTATGGCTATTTTAGGTTTCATAGTTGTTTGTTTTGATGAAATTTACTCAAAAAACTCTATATTTGCAAAATTCGGTTTGCCGCTTACTTCCTTCTTAAACCAATTTACCCACATGCAAAATACAAATTTGTACCAACTTCGTTTTCCAATTGGAGAATTTTTAGAACCTCAGGAATATCCGGTAAGTTTAATCAATACATGGATAAAAGAAATTGACGAATTGCCCGTTCAGCTTCAAACTGAAGCCGGGCATTTAAACGAGTTACAGCTAAATACACCTTACCGGCCGGAAGGATGGACTCTTCGGCAAGTCATCCACCATATTGCAGATAGTCATCTCAATAGTTTTATCCGGTTTAAGTTGGCTTTAACAGAAGAAAATCCCACCATTAAGCCTTATTTTGAAGAGCGTTGGGCCAATTTACCAGATTACTCAATGCCGGTTCAGGTCTCTTTTCAATTACTCGTTCATTTACATGCAAGATGGGTACATCTGCTATTTTCTCTGACCCAACAAGATTTAAACAAAACCTATTACCACCCTGAAAACAAGCGTGAATTTACGCTTCAATATGCCATTGGTCTATACGCCTGGCATGGGAAACATCATCTTGCCCATATACAGTCCCTCAAAAAAAGACAAGGATGGGATTAAAATCAATCAACAAATTATTTACAGCATTGAATTGCGGGGCTACTCATTTTCAATTTATGCGATTCATATTTCAGGGCGTTTTGTTTACTTTAATACTCTTCACCGTATCCTGTAACTCAAACAGGCTTTACCATCGGGTTATAAAAGTTCCTGAAACTGTTTGGAACAACGGTGACAGATACAGGTTTGTGATTCCAGTTAATAAAGAAACAGAAAAAACAAATTTGCACTTGTTTTTGAGATATGCTTCCGCTTTTCAATATAGCGAGTTTGAGGTTAAATTTTTGATTTATGCGCCTGATAAATCTCTTGTGGCAGAAGAAACCTCCAAACTTTCTATAAGAACCCAAGAAGGCGAACTTACAGGAGATGGATTAGGTAATATCTGGGATAAAGAATTTACCTTGTTAGAAAATACGGATATTTTTAAACAACCCGGAAAATACACCTTTGAAATCAGCCATTTAATGCCCGAAGCACAAGTATTTTTTATCAGTGAAATCGGCATTTCTCTATATCGGGCTGAGTAAAATATAAGAAATATCAACAAAACAGAGAGCTTATCGCAGAGAAGTACTAAATTGAATCCAATAATTCCTGCTTTTTAGCTTTAAATTCTTCATCGGAAATAAACCCTTGTTCATTAAGACCCCCCAGTTCTTTGATTAATTCCAGTGTTTCTAATTTGTGAATATGCGATTTTAAAACTTTGAGTTTTTCTAATTCAGAGTCTTTTTGGTCAACAGCAAGTTCATTTTCCAATTGCGCAGCCACTTCCTTACCTGCTTCAAATTCTGACCCGTACAAAACTTCCGCTTCATCCAAATCAATTTCTTCAGGCGATATACCGGCATCGAAATTATGTAAAAAAACTTTTCCAATGGCATAAGTGGATGCCCCCGATAAAATAACCGCCGAAACACCACCAATAATAGTACCTATACCGGGAATTGTTTTTAATAAACTTGCCCCCAACCGGGCAAGACTATTCCCGGCAATAGCGGTTATTATGTTTTGTGCAACCTGTTTAGAATAAGGTTTTTCATACAAATCACATAACTCTTTCAGCATCCTGATTTGCAGAGTAGTTAATGCCAAAATATCGGCCATTGGAACAGGAATTATGGCTGTTCCCATTGATAAGATAACATGATGGGTTATTAAATCAGTGGCTTTGCGATGGCGTTTCTCCTCCTCTGTCATAACTTATTCAAATGGTTTGGTTGGTAATAATTGAGTTTTTTTAAACGCTTTGTAAATAACTATTCATAATATAAAAAAAGCACCGGATTTTAAAGAATCCGATGCTAATTTATTAACACTAAAAAAACTTAAAAACCAAATGGCAATTTTAATTTTCTGCTTTTTTGTTTTTGCAACCCGTAGCTTTGTTTGCACAGCATCCGGATTTTTTTTCAGATGAAACACCGGGAGATTCAATCATTTTCGTGCTTCCTTCTTCGGTATTGTTTTCAACGTTTGCTGAAGCTTTTTTACCTGCGCAAGCAGCCGGATCACACTTTTTGCCTGAAGCGGCAGTTTTTGAAGCGCAGGTAGTTCCAACTTTAGAAGCATCCCCTTCAGAAACGCCGGCAGATTCTACCATTTTAGTGCTGCTTTCATCTGTATTATTTTCAGCACTGGCGGCAGCTTTTTTGGCAGCACATGCAGCAGGATCGCATTTTTTACCGGAAGCTGAAGCCTTAGATGCACAAGAAGTACCGGTTTTAGCTGCATCTTCTGAAACACCTGCAGTTTCTACCATTTTAGTGCTGCTTTCGTCTGTATTATTTTCAGCACTGGCGGCAGCTTTTTTGGCAGCGCAGGAAGATTTATGATTCTGATCAACATCAGAATATGTTTGTGCAGATACATGGTTGAATGCCAATAAAGCAACGGCTAATAATAAAACACTAAAAAATCTTTTCATGTTAATTGTTAATTTTAAGTTAAAATTGTAAATCGTTAATATCGCCTGACAAGATAAGAACAAATTCTGGTTTGTCTGTTTTTTGTGAGTTAAAAATTGTTAATAAGGAGATTCACTTTTCCATTTAATGCTACATCCGATACTAGGGTATTGTTTTTCCTCAATTTTTGTGCCGTTTAATAAAGCATTTAACACCTTTCTGATATCTTCTCCGGTTAATGGGATATTATTTCCGGGTCTTGAACCATCCAAACGTCCGCGATAAACACAGGTTAAATTATGATCAAATATACTGAAGTCAGGAGTACATACCGCGTGGTAGTCTTTCGCTGTTTGTTGGGTTTCATCAAATAAATAAGGAAATGGATACTTTAATTCTAATGCTCTCTGACGCATATTTTCCGGACTATCTGCTGGATATTTTTCTACATCATTGCTGTTAATGGCTATGAATGAAACACCTAACGGGATATATTCACCGGCAAGTCTAACCAATTCAGGATTTACATGTACGACATAAGGACAATGATTGCAGATGAACATGACCACAGTTGCTACTTCTCCTTTTAATTCTTCCAAAGATAATTTTTCTTCACTTACTGTATCGGGAAGATTAAAATCAGGTGCTACAAACCCTAACTCTAATTCTATGGTTTCTAAGGCAGGCATTTATATTTATTTTTAAATTAGGTGTAAATTGATCGCTTCATAAATACAAACTCTTTAAGTAATACTTTTGTTTTCAAATTTGAAAGGAATTGGATTCCCGGAAACCGAATCCAACAATTTTTAACATTAAAGGATTATTCCGGCATTAAATTTAGCTACTCATAGTTCCAGTAAAACAGTAAACCCATTAGGTTGTTCAAATGACATTTAAACAATTCGTATTAATTTGTTTTTGTTTCGCTGCCTTTTATCAGGATAGCGGTAATAGTTTGATTGCTCAGACATCTAATTCCGGTTTTCGATTTAATGCAAAACATCGCAAATCAGTTAGGATTCCAATTGAAATTCATCACAATTTAATCCTGTTGCCTATCAGGCTGAACAATTCTATTGATGTTAACTTCATTGTAGATACAGGCTCACGAACCACAATTTTAACCGAGCCTTTGCTGCTCAATTTGGCCGGAATTTCAAATCAGGGACGTAACATTCAAATACAAGGACTTGGGCAGGGTGAATCTATTACAGCACAGATGTTGGAAGGAGTAAAGATGAGTATGACAGGTGTTGAAGGGCAAAACATGCAATTAGTAGTTCTGCCGTCAAACCTGATTTCATTTTCTGAAATTTTTGGCAAACCGGTCTATGGAATAATTGGGTATGACTTATTCAGCCGTTTTGTTGTAGAAATTGATTACAGGCAAAAATACATCAGACTCTACGATCCCAAACACTACAGAAACAAAGGAAATGGAGAGGCCGTTAAATTAAGTTTTAGAAAAGGAAAGCCTTATTTACAAGTAGCTTTATCCTCAAATAGTACGGATACCACTTCTCTTCAATTGCTTTTAGATACGGGAGCAACTCAGGCACTCACCATTTTTTATCAAAAACTCTCCTCACCTGAGAAACAAATTGAAGCCTACCTTGGAAGAGGACTAAGCGGGGATATTATGGGAAAACTCGGACGAATAGATCTGCTCAGGCTTGGAAATTATGAGTTGCGAAATGTGATTACAGGGTTTCCCGATGATGCATCATTGCAGTTTGCAGTTAATCAGATTCATCTTTGGGACGGCAACCTTGGTGCTGATGCTTTGAGCAGATTTAAAGTAACAATAAACTATCCGAATGAGGAATTGTATTTGGTAAAAAACAAAAATTTTAACAAGCCCTTTGAATACGACCTTTGTGGAGTACAATTAGAAGCAAGAGCTCCTGAGTTCAAACATATATTTGTCAATTATATCCGCCCGAATTCGCCTGCTGAAAGGGCCGGAATAATGATTGGAGACGAAGTTATCAGTATAAACGGAGAACCTGTTGCATCTGCTACCTTGGGTGAGTTATACCATAATTTAAATCGTAAAAGCAATGAAAAGGTAAAAATACGAATCAGACGCAATGGAAAGTTTCAGACCATCGTATTTTTAGTTGAGGATATTTTATAAATAATACAGAGCATTCATTCAAAATAGTCCATAATTTTTTACGGTTATTTGCAACAGGTAGTTTAGATACTTGTGTCGGGTTAAAAAGTAAAACAATGCAGGTATCGCTATTTTAAATATTCATGTCTGCCTGAGGTTAGTTTTCAGTTTGAAGGAAAATAAACTGAATTGGAGCAAACGAAATGAAGAAGAAACAGAGGAAAACAGCTCAACGCTGACCTTGTTGTTTATGGTTGGCAACTCCGTTTGGTTGAGAAGATGAAGTTGTTTGCAATAAAATAAATTCATGCGCTTTTTGAAGTGTTTTGTCAATGTCTTGTGAAACAAAGTAAAAACCTTCGTAATTCCATTTCTGCTTGGCAATATAGGATTTTATATAATTTTTGAATTCGTGTTCATTTTTCAGAAGTTGTCTTTCATCTAAGAAGCCCAATTTGTTCTTCACAAAATTTCTGAATTGTCGGTATAAATCCGGGTCAATGTTGTAGTTGTTCCTAAAATCCTGCAGATTATTATATTTGCTGAATTCGGCAGTATGATTGCTGTAATAATGATAAGTAAATTCGGGAATTACCCTGCGTACACTCAAAGAAAAAGGATCTAAACCAACCGTATCTAAAGCAATAAAAATATCAGGAGAAATACCCCCTCCTCCATAGACAGTTCTGCCTTCTACCAACGTGTTGTAAGCGATAGTATCAGTTCGGTAAGACAAATCAGACAGACTATCTTTACCGGTTAGTTCTCCTTCGGTGTAGCGGGTTTCTAATTCTTCATTATAATGCCGGTACCCGTAATTGTAAGGTTTTTGAATACTGCGTCCAGTTGGTGTATAGTATCTGGCAATAGTCAATCTTAAACCGCTACCGCTCGACAAATCGTATTGTTCCTGTACCAATCCTTTGCCGAAAGTTCTTCTGCCTATAACTGTACCACGATCCCAATCCTGAACTGCACCCGCAAGAATTTCACTGGCTGAAGCTGAGCCTTCATCTATTAACAAGACTACTTGTCCCGATTCAAACTTTCCGGTACGGCGAGCGGTTGCGCGATATTCTTTACGCGGATAAGTACGGCCTTCTGTGTAAACCAACAATTTATCTCCGTCAATCAATTCATCTGCAATAGCTACAGCAGAATGAAGATAGCCGCCCGGATTTTGACGAAGATCTATAATCAGTTTGCCCATTCCTTTGTCTTGTAATGCAATGAGATTATCCATAAACTCATTATAGGTATTGGCACTGAACCGGTTTATTTTGATATATCCAACTTCTTTATCCAACATAAAAGCGGCATCAACACTAACCAAAGGGATGTCTTGCCGGGTAATGGAATAGTCAATCCATCTTTGTTCTCCAAACCTGACAATTCTCACGTTAACCTTACTGTTGAGTTCACCTCTTAGTTTTTCGAGTACCATTTTATTGGTAATGCCAATACCTGCTACATTGGTGTCATTGATTGCTACAATTTTATCGCCCGATAATATTCCGAGTTTATCTGATGGACCTCCGGCAACTGGAGTAACAACTACAATTGTATCATCTACAATTGAAAATTCAATGCCGATGCCAACAAAATTGCCTTCGAGCGATTCTGTAACTTCCTGCATATTATCGGCAGCAATATAGTTTGAATGAGGGTCTAAATCCTGAAGTGCTTGCTCAATCAATCTTTGAATAAAAGCCTGACTGTCAATTGTATCTACATAGCGGCTGTCAATCAAACTAAGAACTTCCTGCAATTCAGACAGTTGACCACCTTTTACAACTGACATACGGGGCTTCCCTTTCAAGTTTTCGTAGAGTTTAAATCCAAGTTGCATCCCTAATATTAATATCAGGGAATAAACTATGGGCATATAAACATTCCAACGACTTTTAGAAGAGTTCATAAAATACTGATTGTATCAAAATAATAGTCTTAATAATACTTTTACCCGTCTTTAGGTTCTATTTCAGTTTCTTAATTTTATAGCCATTAAATGTCAGCCCTTTTAGTTGAAATAAGTTCCAAACATGTTAAGGTTTTGAATTTCTCTTCAAATCCCGTGTTTTTGATTCTATTTTCAACTTTAATATCTAACTAATGAAAGTCCGATTGATCCGGCCCGTAGGTTATACAAGATAAAATCGTTTATTTCAACCTGCCCATCCAGATTAAAGTCAGCATTAAAATACCCGTTATTTTGTCCATTTTGAATGATGAAGATATTATAATCCTGATAATTCACTACCCCATTTGAATTTGCATCGGAAGCGCGAAGTCCATAGAGTCCGTTACCCAAATTTGCCAACTGATCTGCTCCATTGCGAACATTTGCCGGAATTGTGAAATTATAGGGAGTATTTGTGTTGGGCAAAACAATAGTATTATTTCCGACAACTGCGACATGATTTCGATGCCTGACCAAAAGGCGATAAGAATTGCCGGCAGAAAGACCGGATGTAAATACAATACCATTCGATCCGTCCGTATTCAGAATTACTCCATCGTTTTGCAAAAGCGCTGCTTTTCGAGCTATCAAATTATCGGAAGGATCAAGTACGTAAATCAACACCCAATCCACCACGTCAGACGGAAAACTAACTATACTTTCCGTTCCGCTATAATTCCATGGACTCGCATTAAAAGGTTGGTTAAAAGGAAGCAAGTTATTTGAATTCAAAATGGTGTTCATGTTTTGATTCACATTGTTAAAAGCCCCTTCGAGCAGTAATATCGCTTCAACTCTAACTCCTGCCGATATACTTCCACTAATGTTGACATTATCTACAAACAGATTATTACCATACCCATTCAATCCAACAAAACGCAATAGAACAGAATTTCCAACATAAGCACTTAGGTCAACAATTTCATTTCGCCATTGTGAACAATCAGTTGGGCTAAAAGAAGTGGATATGTCCGGAGCAGTGGCTAATGTGTTTCCACTTTTGTTGTAAATTGTCGTATAGTTTTGCCCGCAATCGGTAGATATTTGCACTTGAAGCCCATCAAAAAAGGAATCATTATACCGTGCATAAGCCACATCGAAAGATAATCCGGCACTACCTACCCCATTCAGGTTGATGAGCGGAGTAACCAAATAATCCTGCTGACCTTGATTGGGGTAATTAAAAAAATTGAGAAATGCGGCGTGTAAATAACAGGGCGTGGTTTGAAGCCCCCAGGTAAGATTTCCATCAGGATTTTGAAGTGTCCATCCGGTTGGAGGGAAACCTGCGCTAAAGTCGTGATTATAAGGCAAACCAACCTGTGGAATAACAGTTACGGCAGAAATATTGGATGGTGCAGATGCACAGGCATTGTTAAAATATGCCTGAACCGTATAATTGCCGGTTTCAGTAACCATAAGTGTAGCATTGTTTTGTCCCGGAATAGTTACTCCGTTTTTTAACCATCTGTAACTATGAAACGGAAACATCGGATTTAAAGCTGATGCTGTCAGTAAAGCAGAATTGCCTTCGCATAGTGTTATTGTTTCAGGCACAATGCTTAAAGCTGAAGGTGGCGTTTCTGTAAGGCTGATTGTGTTGGATTGAGCAGTAACACATTCTCCATTCACCAAAACAACCGTAAAATTGCCTCCGGATTCAGGATAAAAACTCTGATTGATTGCACCAAAAACCGGATTGCTGTTTTGATACCATTGATAACCATAGCCCGGAAATCCTCCGGGAAGCGCTGATGCTGTCAACTGAATATTGCCCATACATAAGTTTGTGTTGGAAGGCGGGGTTATTGTTGGAGCCGGTGGTAAAGCACAAGATGCTCCCGGTTCAACTGTTACAAGCACAAAATTTGAGCTTAGTTGACCACAATAAACCAAAAAGTCCAAATTGTTTTGAAGGGTTTGTTGAGACATCCCTATCAATACGTTCAGATTTGGAATAGTGGCTGTTTGATATGAAAACCCATAAACATGGTAGTTTGCAGGAGTAAATGTATTGGAATCCGACAAATCAGAACTGCCATTGATGCCTGTTATCAATCCGGTTCCGTTGTTAACCATGATATAAGTATAGGCATATCCTGCCGGAGGTGAAGGAATTCCGTTATAAACCCCTCCCCCACCCGGAGGAGTAAAATTAATGGTGTAATTTGAAGGAAGGGTTGCCGGTAAGGAAGCATTAAAAGTGCTTAATACAAAGGTATAATTAATGTTAGCAGCTAAAGCAACGTTTAATGTCGAAGAATTTATTGTAGTCGAGGTATTATAACTCGATGCAATCCAGTTGGTACAGGGAGATTGTGGGTTATAAGCTCCATTGTAAACGTGCATCACTATAAAAGAACTTGTTCCTCCTGCGCGGGTAAAGGTGTAATTGCCGCTCACACTTACCATAAATGGATAGGAATCAAAACGGGTGGCATTTCCGGGAAATGAAGTACAAACTCCACTCCCATTATTGGCAGGTAAATATGACTGAGAATCAGAAGTTGACAAATTACCACTAAAATTTGGGTACGCGCTTCCATACGTTGGAGTAAGACTTAAATCTAAGGCGGGTGTACCGGCAGGTGAAGTAACAGAGGTTGTAGGTGTAACAGATGCTGCATTGGCAGCACAAGGAGAACTTATAGTGATTGGTGCATTATTGATATCAAAAAAGATATTATTAGCACATTTTACCTTCACCCTTCCAACTGTTGTGGGAAAACTCGGAATGACAAATGTTTGAGTTCCATCATTGGGTGTATTTGTTGCCAATGAATATGGAAAAGTTTGCCCGGCATTGGTCGAAAACAAAATATCAACATTGGCACAACTGACCGGTGCAGATGTAGTATTTGCTACATCCCAGGTTACGGTTGCCGTATTTGTTCCATTTGCATTCCAGGTTGTCGGACTGTTTTGAGAGGTTACGGTAAATGGGCCGCTCGTATTGCTAACCGTTACAGATGTTGCATCGCAGTCAAATGCTCCACCTAAGGGATTATTGTCCCTGACTGTTAATCGCATATTAATGGTTCTGCTCACATTTGGCAGGATTTCACCGATTGTTTGTGTGTTGTTCAGCAAATCACTCAATTGAGGGAAGGTGCGGTTTGGGTTTGTTGTTGGGTAAAAAGATCGAAACAACGGGGCAGTTGTACTGTTGGCGGCATCGTTTGGAGCCCCCCCTGCTGTGCCGTCGCTGTCAAATTCCTCCCAGCAATAGGTAATGGCATTTCCGTCAGCATCAGTTCCGGTACCGGTCATTTCAAATGGCTTTTGAATGGGAATTGTATAGGTTCCGCCCAAAGGATTGGCGTTTGATACGGGTATAGTATTTCCGGTTGCAATTGTCGTGTTGCAGGAAATACCGTTAATGAAAACTCTCATTTGCTGAAGGCTGATGGCATGGAAATAATCTTCCCTGACAGAACCTATATTCTGCGAACCACAAATTCCCTGATAACTCATAATTGTAGTGCCACTACCCGGTTCATAGGCACCACTCGCTGTTCTTGCCGAACAATTTGATTCTGTTCCATAAAAGGAATGTGTGGCCCCAAACTGATGACCGAATTCATGAGCAACAAGCAGCACCCACCGCGAGAAAAACAGATTGAAATACGTGCTCCACCCCCTACCTTTGGCAGAATTGGTACAAACCACTCCAAATCCTGCTATTCCTGAATTAGAAGCCCCAAAATGAATCACATGCCCCATGTCGAATTGTGAAGTATTGAGAACCGTAACTATTCCTGCATGGGCATTGATGGGTAAACTTGCCGCCGAAGGGTCGAAAGGATCTGTTGCAGCATTACTAAAAATCACACTATTATTTTCGGCAATTAAAGTCATCCTGACACTCATTTCTCTTTCAAAAACAAGATTAATACCATTCAATGTAGCTACAATAAAATCTGAAGCACCTGATACGCCTCCATATTGAGTGGTCAGTTCCCCGGTTGCTGCAATAGCTATTCTAAACTGACGAAGTGCACTGCCCATATTTCCACAATTGCCCCGAACATCTTCATAGCCGGGAAGCTGACCATGTGAAGGCTGTGCAGTGTTACAAACAAAATCTGGGATTAACAAATCAAAATCTGCAAAGACAAGGTGCATGTTTTTTGTTACGCTGTTGCGTAGCGGCTCAATAGCCACAAGCCCTTTATAGGTATGAATAAGTGCGTAAATTCCTGAACTTGTTACTGTCAATCGCATAGAGACATCAATACCGTTTGCTGCCCACCCGAAATAGGTTTTGGTCTCCGGCATTTGTTCCGCTAAACCCGGTTCCATTACCGGAGACTCAACCATATTGAAAGCTAAATTCTGATCCCAGGGCATCGGCAAAGTCAATACCGGCAAACCCGCTGTGTTTTTAGCCTCTTCTGTAAATTCTAATGGAGCAAGTTCCAAAGTTTTTTTTAACCGATCTATATCAAAAGAAAAGGAACGATATTGGTTGGGAAGTTTCACCAACTCCGGAAGATCTATAACAAGCTTCTCTTTAAAAACTAAATTTCGATCAGAATTATCGCCGGGTTGGGCTACTAAAGAATACCCAAACAATATTGAAACCAAAAAACAAAGAAAAACCCGATCTGTGTAATATTTTAACATAGTAAAAAATTATAGATTTGGAGTAGATGATTAGGTAATAAATTGATAACAACTGTGAATATCTAACGCTGCAAAGTTAAAACTACACAAAATTAAGAATGTTTTACATCAACTTAAAAAAAAGGGTTGTGCAATGAAATTCTAACTTTTTTGGTAAAGAAATCAAATCACCCTCCCTGCTTTGGTATATTTGGTACCTACCTAAATTGTGCTAACTTTATGCCGCTATTGCATAACTTATATTCAAAAAACTGACGAAATCCTTTCATTGACCAATTTTAAGTTCATGGATTGACTTTTATCAATATCCACTCAACATTTCAAGCAGCACACTTCCGTTTATCATTTACCAACCAAAAATATGCAAGAACCCATTCGAATATTTGTAACAGGAGGAACATTCGACAAAGAATACGACATGATCAAAGGGCAACTCTATTTTAAAGATACCCACTTGCCTGAAATATTCAAGCTAAGCCGTTGCACCATAGAAATCAATATCCGAACCTTAATGATGATTGACAGTATTGAAATGACGGATATGGACAGAGAAGTCATAGCCAATAATTGCCTCAATATCTCCGAAAATCATATTGTCATTACTCATGGAACTGATACGATGGTTGAAACTGCAAAAGTATTGGCAGCATCCGAAATCACCGGTAAAACTATTGTTTTGACAGGTGCCATGATTCCTTATAAATTTGGAAGCTCTGACGGATTCTTTAACCTCGGCAGTGCTTTAGCCTTTGTTCAAAGCTTACCCCCCGGCGTTTATATTGCAATGAACGGCAGGTATTTCGACTGGAACAATGTTCGTAAAAACCGCGATACCGGAGTTTTTGAAGAATTGAAAAAGCTTCCTGTTAAGTAGGTAAAATATTGTAATCAGATCCAAAAAAAGAAAATAAACCAAAAACTCCAACCATGAATCCATTTAAACAAAGAAGTTCTTTTCCGTCAAGCATTTTGACCGGACTAATTGGTTGGATTGGTTTTATTTTCATTGGCGCACTGATATTTGGCTTTAAGGTTTCGGCAGTCACTTTATTTATACTTGCAACAGGGGCTGCTTTAGCACAGGTAATTTTTTTGCGATTGGCATTTTTTATCCTGCAAATGCAAAAACATATTTTGATCGGTGCATTTTGGGGATTGGTTACTTCCATCGGAATTTATTTTGTGTCCGCCATTTTCTACCCCAACCTGAAAGATCATCCACTTTACTGGCTCATCATTTACGCTTATATCGGAGCGCCGGTAGGAGCTTTTTTATCCTATTTTTACATTGACGACAAAAAAATATTCGACGCTGCCGGCGGACAAAGTGAGGATACTAATTATGGAAGAGATGCTCATTGGCTCGAACCTTTTGGTTTTGGAGCTATTGCCTATCTGATTGCATTTTTCCCTTTTTCCCATTTCGACCTGACAGTCAATGTTTTTATAGTCGGAGCAATGAGCGGAGTGTTTGCTGCCGGAGCAAGTCATTTCTCTCCCGATAAATGGAAACAATCTATTGTTTTGCTACTCCTGATTATTGTCAGCACAGGGTGCATTCAAGGCTATTTAACCGGACTTCTGTTCAGAACCTATACAGACCAACTTTACGCGAGTAACCTCATTCATGGCATCACAGGAGGCATTTTAACCTATCTGATGACCTTTGTCCGTGGACGACAATTAGCAGGCAAAGAAGCAAAGGGTGAACTATGATCTTACAACTCATCTGCCATATTTTACACATCGCAGCCACTTGCACATCACTTGGCGGGCTGTTTTACTCAAGAATGGTTTTGCTGCCAAACATGAAATATGTTCCGGATGAAGCAAGAGATGAATATCTCGATATAATGATCAAACGTTTTGGCTATATTAAATGGGCCGGAGTTATTGTTGTCGCATTGACCGGAATAGTACAATGGTTAGATGTCTATCCTGATGTCATCGAAAAATCTAAGTACCTGCTCGCGTTCGCCTTCAAAATGATTGGCGCAGCCGGACTTTTCTCAATAACCTTTCTGCTTGCGTTGCCCAACGAACGGTTAAAAGGAATGCAAAGACACCGGGCTTATTGGTCAGGTCTTAACCTACTTTGTGCACTATGTATTTTAATTGGGGCCGCTCTGATGAGGGCAGTGCGAAACGGACAACTCTAAAACCATCCGGATTGAAATAGTCAATTTGGAATGTGAAGATCAATTTACCGGTTGTTGCTTATGGAATTTGCTTTTATGCTTGTTTAAGTATATCCTAAACTGAAAGCTGCACATATACAGAAATCTCTGCTTCAAACTTTTAATCTAAAATTGAATAAACAATGAGTCAGTGAACGTTTATAATTAAACGCTTTTTTGTTTAATGTTTGGATATTGGTTATTTTTATTAGTTATTCAACAAATACCCGTTTTAAAAGCTGTTAATTCAATTGAATTACACATTTGTTTTTTCAATCCATTCTGAAACACTTAACACAAAATTTGGCAAACCTGCTTGTGTTTTAAAGTGGTCCAATTCCACCACTTTTAAATCGTGTATTTAGTGGTTCTTGAGTAGTTGTGAAACAGTACCCGCTATTAGGTGCAGGCGTTCTTGTTATCAGTTTGCGTTCAACCATTTATTTGTCCCGCCACAAAGCCAAATTGCGTTCAGTCCGAACTCTTTTAAAAGTTTTGCTCCATCTGCTGACCGTCCACCACCTTTTCCACAAGCTGTAACAAATTGAAAACTTTGGTCAAGTTTGGAAATGTTGTCTTTCAAATCCTGAAGCGAAATGTTCACGGCATTCGGTATATGTGCTTGTTCATATTCTTCTTTACTTCTAACATCAATGATTTGAATTTTTTTGTTTGTTTGAAGTGCATGTTTTACTTCGTCCACTTCAATACAATCTTAAATTGATTTAATTTGCTCGGGCATTCGGTATTTGATTATGAAAGAAGAAATAATGGTTAGTCCGCCTATTAGTAAAACGGCATAATCAATACCAAATAAGTCCGCTGTAACTCCTGAAATTACAGCACCGATAGCATACCCCAAATCTCTCCAAAGCCGGAATGTGCCAATACTTTCTGCTCGTTGTTTTGGGCTTGTTGCCTGAGCAATAGTGGATAAGAAAGTAGGATAAACCAATGCAGTTCCTAATCCTAAAATTGCCGAAATGGAAGCCAAAACATAAAAGTTACTGCTGAATGGAATAAGTAAAATGGCTAACCCTTGCAAAAGCATACCCCAAAACAGCATTGTTTTTTTTGAGTAGTGGTCAGACATTTTACCTGTAAAAAGTTGTCCGATACCCCAAACTGTGGGGTAAATAGCTGTGATTACTCCAATATTTTCGTTGTCGAAGTTTAACGAAAACAGAACAATTGGAAGTAAGCCCCAAATCATTCCGTCATTTAAATTGTTTACAAGTCCTGCCTGTGTAACTGAACTCAAAGTTTTGTTTCTTAAAGTTGTTTCTAAAAACACATTTTTAAGATGTGCAGTATTGTCGGTTACACTCTCTTTGTGAACAAAAACTCTTGTGTCTTTTACCCATAACAAAGTCAGAATGAAACCTATAATTGAAATGAAAATTCCTATGTAAAATGGATACGGTGTTACCCCATATTTGTTAGCCACATACCCTGTTAGAAAGGCAACTAAACCCACTGCAAAATATCCCGCAAATTCATTTAAGCCCATTGCAAAGCCACGGTCTTTCTCTCCAACAAGATCTATTTTCATTACAACCGTGCTACTCCAGGTCAATCCTTGACTAATTCCCAAAAGAACATTGGCAAAAATAACCCAACTCCAACTGGAAGCATATATGAGCATAAAAGGAATTGGAATTGCGAGCAACCAACCAAACAGAAGTAAATTTCTGCGTCCGAATTTATTGGCAAGTCGCCCTGTATAATAGTTCGCTATTGCTTTTGTAATACCGAAAGCTGTTATAAAAGAAAGTATCGCCGTTTTAGAAGCCACACCAAACTCCAATTCTGCAAATTGTGGAAAAATAGTCCGTTCCATTCCTATCATTCCACCTACAAAGGAGTTAACAATTACCAAAATGGTAAACTGCTTCCAGTTTGCTTTAAGTCCGAGTTTTATATTTTCAGTCATTCCTTTTCCTGCAAATTTCAGTTTATTTATTCTTTCAGTCTGTTACAAATGTTACTTTGTTTCAGTGATTGTCTATCGTTCTATCCTTGCACCTAACGTCAGTTTGTGAAAATAACATTAACAAAAATACAAGAATATATTAAATAGAAGCAAAAAATGAATAATCTTATGGCAGGCAAAATCTTCAAGGAACACCCCACCGGCAGATGGAAATAATCTGTTTGTAGATCAGCATCGGAGGTCATAACCCTGTGCGGTTTATTGATGCTTTTGTTGAGAGACTTGAGTTATCAAAAACTCAGAGAAAGTACAAATCAACATAAGCCTTTATTTGAAGGTAACGTTTTCAAAATCGGGTAATTAGTGGTTTTTGAGTAGTTGTGAAACGGTTACCGATGTTATGGTGCGTTTTTTATTCATTAAATTCTTTGTCAACTTCTAATAACATTTCTTTAAGTCTATTAAGTTGATTCTCCAAACTGTCAAGGAAAATTTCTGCATCATCATTTCCTAGAAGAGTTTTTTCATTCCACCAATGGTTGAAACGGTGAATGATATAATCGATCAGTCTAAATGATTCAGATATTTCAATATGTAATTTTTGATTATATCTCTTGTTTAATTCTTCACGTATCTCATCAATAGCACTTTTTAGTCCTGAAATACCCAACTCCCCTTGAAAATTCCGGTCTTCATCTCTAATTCCACGATAAATGAATAGAATATTTCTATCCGCACCAACTATCATTTCTTTGAGTAGTTTGCTTTTGTGTTCACCTTTTTTCATTTCTATTTTTTTGGAAATGTCTTCCTGCACTTTTTGAAGAACATTTCTAGTGAATTCTAATTGTTTTATTATAAAAGTCTTTAAATCAACTTCAACTGTTCTGAAAGTTGGTGTATATCCTGCGTAGGTAAATCTGTCTTTTGAAATAGGCCCTTTTGCGATAAAATAGAATTCTGAATTCTTTCTGTTTGTTGGGTGTCCGGCAATGTCGTTACGGACTTCTCTTATATCCTTATCAAAGGAAAATAAGTCAAAGAAGTCTTTTTGATTAATATTTTCATCCACAACACATTTGTATAAATGATAAAGTCCATCTTGTTGAAGAAAAAGAGATTGTAGAAGTCCATAAATAAGTAACGTACTTCTTCCTTGTTTGCCTAATGGTTCAGCACTTTCAAATTCGTCTATCGCTATTTGGCTGTCTTCAATTAAGTCGATTGAAGCAAATGTTTGATTGCATTTTAATTTGTTTGTTAAGTTATAGAAATTATGGTACAAAGGCTCTTGAATAATCTTGTTTAATGTATTACACAAATCTAGAATCTCATTCATCTTTTGGTTGTCTTGTCGTCTTTTAATATGCACCATTACGGAAAAATGTTTGCGAAGGGCGGGGTTAGTAGCACTATCGATTCAACACAAAAAAAAGCGCATAGAAAGCACAAAAGTTCAATTTAGCACTTTTGCCCGCCATTGAGCCAAACACTTGTTATTCACAGTGCTTCTTTTAAGTCTATGCAAACATTGTCATTTGTCCATTGTTTACAGGTGTCATTTCGCTAATAAAACTGTCCCACAAGTCAAGTGTCAAATTGAATTTATACTTTTCGTTAAGCGATTCAAGTTCTGTTTGCAGGTCGGCTTTGGTAATTAGTTTTGCTAATTCTAAAAGGTCAATTCTCATTAAAACGTCTTTTGTAAAAGTCCTTTTAGCGTCCGGGAAAGTTACTGATTGTAAAAACTGAACTGTCGTGTCAGAGTTCAAAAGAATTAAAGTGTAAACGGCAAATTCTATTTTGTCAAAACCGATTAAATAACAAGTGTCGTCAAGCATTATAGGTTTGTTGTCCTGGGGCAGAATAAGGGTGAAATGGAACGTCTTGTATAGTCCTGATATGGCTACTTTGAAAGGTTTGAAAGAATAGTCGCCGATACCAAATATTGAAAACAATGGTTTGTTGATATAGATACTTGATTTTCTTGCATCAAAATTTGCTTGATGCTGTGTCAGGTATTGATACGTTTTAGGATATTCGGTTTTAATGTATTTTGTTTCTTGTCCAACTTTCTTTTGTGTAACAATCGTAAACTTTCGTGTTTGATTAATTACAGTGTTTTTAAGGTCAGAGCTTTTGAGAATGCCGTAAACCAAACCGTCTTCTAATTTAACTTCTTCTTTCAGTCCATTAACATAAAACCCGTTCACTTTGTCTAATTCCATTACAGTCGAACAATCGTGTTTTAACCCTTGTCGCCAAACAAAAGGGCATTCTCCGTCAATTTCTTTCGTGTGAATATAAGTATTAATGTTTGAAACAAATTTGTCATTCAACCAACCGAATTGGAATTGAGATTTTTGATTGTCGTAAAAATCAAATTCTTTGCAATCAAATGTCGGTTTTGAATTTAGTTTACAATAAAACAAAGCTGCTTCAACTGAAACATTAAACTCCTTTTTGCTATCAATACAATGTTTTTCAATAGCTGAAATCTCGTAACGATTTTTGTTTTGGTCAAAGACGATGTTTTTGATAACAGAATTTTTTAACAATAATAATAAATCACCTTTCAGGTTTTGAAAGGTTTCAATCATAGTAAGTGTAATAAATTCAGCAATGTCAAAATTGCTTTTGCCTGTCATTGCATCTAAACCGCTATGATTTTTGAAATTCGTTTTTTTCGGAAGGTTAATTGAATTTAAACTACCCAATTTTGAATTAGTTACCCAAGGTGGATTACCGATAACTAAAATATCACTTGTTGAATGTTTCTTAGCTATTGCTTTAAAATCAAAATCAAAAACATTACAATGAACTATTGAAATTTCAGGCTTGTTTGGACTTGGATTAGAAAGAAAATAATCTACAATGCTGAATTTAGTTTCCCAGACGTATGGTTTGTAAATTTCAACACCGAAAACATTTTTAATGTTATAGAAGTTGCGAAGAGAAGCAATAATAAAATTCCCCTTTCCACAGGTCGGCTCAATTACAACTTCTGGTGAAATGTTTTTTGAAGCCAAATATAAAGTTATTTTATTTGCTAAATCAGAATTAGTTTGGAAGTCGCCATATTCTTCTCTGTTGGGTTCTTTAATGGTATTATTAGTAAATGAAAGAACTTCTTTAAGAATTTGTAATTCGTCATCATTATCAAAAAAATGTATAATGCCGAAAGCATCATACATTTTTTGATTTGCCTTTTCAAAGGATATAATCTTTTTAAGATTGTCATTTAAGAAATCTGAAACTTGACGAGTAATATTTGCTTCAAATACTTTCATCATTGAGGTTTGTTATAGCTTACAATTTTGGTTATTCCTTTTACTTCATCTGCAAGAGTTACAATTCGTTGATATTGTAGTCTCCATTGTAAAGCATTTGAAATAGTCAAGTAACCTTGTTCAGGTGGAGTTTTTAAGATTTGCTCCGCTAATTTTGATAATGTTATTTCGTCTGCTGGTATATTTTTGTCTTGCAGGTAAGCAATGATGTCGGCTTGAATGGCTTTATCCTTAATCATTTCTCTTAAACGGTAAGTTGTTGTATAGTCAGCCGTTCTCTCTTTTGCTACAAATGAACAACTTACAAAATTCAAAGTTGCTGTTTTACTTTTAGGGTCGTCAGCTTTGTCGTAAACAAAAACAAGTAGGTTATAACCAAGTCCGAAAATCTTTTGTTTTGCGTCTTTGAAAGGGCAAGATGATTGGGGCTGTTTTATCGAAGTTACTTTGATGTCAGTTAAAATGTCGTCAGCAGGTAGGTCCACACCGCTTGCAGAAGAACCAATTGTAACTTCGTATTTGTCATTTAAGTATTTTTGAAATTTCTGTTCAATAACTGTCCCAACAGCTTTGCCGTCAGTTACTCCAAACAGTTCTTTATGTTGAAATTTTGATTGTTCAGCACAGAAAATTTGGGCTTCTTTTATTAAATTCTCTATTGTTAATTTTTGCTTCATTCTCGTCTTAAAAGTATGTCGCTAAGTTATTGTTTTTAACGTTTAAAACTGTCCTGTTAGGTCATCAAGTTTTAAACAAAAGTTTTGTGTCAAGCTATTAAGTTTGTCTATTGCTCTGTCATCATAGCATTTGGCATAACATGTATTTATACCCAAATACCTGCCCATTTTTAGTTTTTTACTTTAATCACGTATCAAAGGGGCTTAGCACCCTTAGGATAATTCGATTGCTTACATGGGTATATCGTTCGGTGGCTTTAGATTTGTTATGTTCCAATAATTCCAGAATGATACTTATATCTGTAACTGTTTTATGTTTTACAGCTTTAAATATAGCCTGAATACTCCTTATACTATATTGGTCGTCAAACTGTTCCTCAAACAGACTTTTTTGGTTAGTGTTTGAAGTAGCAGGAAAATAGTCGTTTCTGTCCAAACCCGGAAAAATCAGCAAAGACATCATGCTTATTACATTCATAGATATTGTATTGCAATGTTAAACTATTTTTTTCACATCTATGAATATTTTTTTTCTTTTTTAATTTCTTTTTGCGGGTATAACCGATAATGTGTCCCTTCTTTGTTGTGCTTTTAGAAGGTTAAAAATAGTAAACCCTTTATAAGGCAGGTAAATTTAATGACAAACTCACATATTTAGGGAAAAGTATCTTTTTGTAGTTTGTTATCTGATTTTCAAGCGATAATACATTGTATAATTCTACGTTTTTTGAGTTTCTTTACTGCTTTCTCTCCATTATTCTACAAATTCCACCGGTGTTTTTTTTCATTCCACAAGTGTTTTTTAAATTTCCACAAGTGTTTTTTTTCATTCCACAAGTGTTTTATAATTTTCCACCGGTGTTTTTTAAATTTCCACCGGTGTTTTTTGAAATTCCACCAGTGTTTTTTTATTTTCCACTTGTGTTTTTTTATTTTCCACTTGTGTTTTTTTATTTTCCACTTGTGTTTTTTTATTTTCCACTTGTGTTTTTTTTCATTCCACAAGTGTTTTTTTTCATTCCACCAGTGTTTTTAAAAATTCCACCTGTGTTTTTTAAATTTCCACCGGTGTTTTTTTTCATTCCACAAGTGTTTTTAAAAATTCCACCAGAGTTTTTTCCATAACCCGATGGTTTTAAAGATTTGAAACAACACAATTCTGGAGAATAGCCTTAAATTGAACAACCCGACAGGTTGCTAATCTGAGCAAAAATTCAGCTAAAAAACTCATTGAAAGGATTGAATGATTTAAGGCTGGCAGGTGATTGTTATAACCGTCATTTACAAAATTGTCGCTGACTAAAACAGAACTTTCCCTTAAATTTGAGAAAGTAAACGGGAATCCTAAGTCTTTACTTTGGGGGGTTCCAACCAAAAAACAGTCTTTGAAAAATAACCAATCCCAGAAGCACCCTATACTTTTTTAAAGCAATGGTAAACCACGGGAAATTTTATGCAACACCAAAAAGAAACACTGTGTAGTTGAATAACAGTTAGTGTTATTGGCAGTATTTCATTTTACCACCCTGTTACCAATAAATTTTTAGCCGCTTTAACGCTACATTTTTGGTATTTAGAATATGCCATAGCTGCTCTGCTTCTTATCTGCTCGTTTGTTTCGTTGTTAAGATAGCCCGTAATTGCATCATGTATTGTGTATGCTTCGGGAGCCATCAATCCTGATGTCCATAAAATTGGATTAATATTAGCTGAATTTAATAAAGGGGAGAAATATCTTTTGCTGTAACAAGCCAGGATAATTACATCTCTTTTCTTATTGTCAGTATTTTGGTAGTTTTCTGACAACTGAAAGTCCATAAGTCCGTCGTGCCCAATATAGGCTACCAACTTTGAGTTCCCTGCAATTCCAATTATTGCGTCATTAATATGTAATGTGTCATTTAGTAGTCCCGCACTACTATTCAGAAAGTCCTTTGTACATTGCTTAATGTGTTGTCCGTCATAAGCGTCTGCGACTAAATAATAACTTTTTGTTGTATGCTTAAAAATTAACCGCTCAAGTCTGACAGAATCTACTTTTTGAGTCTTGAGCAATTTCCACTCATTACTTTTTCTAAAATAGGTCCTTACCCCAAAAGCACATCCCCAATACAAGTTGTTATCGGGGTCTTGCCCGTTGCCAATCATTTCAGGAACCGGTACTATGCCCTGAAATCTGTTATCGCATAGTGCTACAAAAATATGTATTGTCTTAGTTTTCGAATCAAATTGAGTTATATTTTTGTTTGCAATGCTCTTGTTTTCATTCTCAATATTTTCACTGATATATTTTGTAGTCTCTTCAACTTTAATGTTCTCACTTTTCTGAGAGTTACAACCCAAAAAGGTGAAACAAAATAAAAATGCGAATATGCTATGTTTTCTCATAATCGGAGTGTTATTGGATAATTACATTTTATATCTTTCAATTTCTATCTAATCAACTCTGAATGAATTGATTTGCAGAAACAAAATTGATTTAGGAAAAACTGTTAAACAAACTTGCGCCCATTTCTTCCATCATTTATAATTTTTGAAGTAGTATAGTACTGTTTCAAACCTCATTTTAACTCAAAGAAACAAAAATTAGCCGGCTTCTTGTTTCATTCTTGTTTTTTAATATTACAAATAAACTCAACCATGTTTTATCTATAAAATATCAAGTTTGAAATCTTCCGTTTTTTATTTCATTTTGTTTTTTTTGTATCAGGAAATGTGACGTTTTTGT
Source organism: Sphingobacteriales bacterium (assembly GCA_016700115.1). NCBI lineage: Bacteria > Pseudomonadati > Bacteroidota > Sphingobacteriia > Sphingobacteriales > Sphingobacteriales bacterium. Next base: position 4,575,333 of record CP064999.1, read on the forward strand.
TTTTCATCTTTCAGTCAGAATATGATGTTATCCTGTTTAACTCCTGTACTAAGTTCAATCTTTGTGCCTGAAATTGGAAGAACAGTTTCGAGTTGTTGTTGTAAACAAGTTTTCAAAGGCATTTCTAACAACAAATCATTTTGATTTTGCCCACAAAATACGATGCGCGCCACCTAAAAATTAGAGATTTAGAGTTTTGAAGGACCTAATTCTTATGTTTAATTCTAATTAATACCTCATTAAAATAAAAGACTTCCGGTAAATGGAGTTAAATCCAGATAGTCGGAAGTCTGACAGCGCAAAAATGGGTGTATGTTATTAAATAACTATGCCTATTTAGAAATCAAGTTAAACGCTCTTTAAGAGTATGTTTGGTTTGCGGTGCAAAATAACGAAGACCATGTTTCCTGCCGATTACCGTAAGGTTACTATTATGTTAAGAATTGTTCAGCCTTTTCTGATTGCTTATTCATCCGAAAATTTTAAAGTTCAAATTGTATTTTTACCCAAAAAATGCAAGATTTAACCCTTGACATCCAATATCGTCTTGGTAAAAAAACCAAACGCGCTACACTTCATGTTGATATTCAACAACAAATTATCGAAGGGTTGACGGCACAAATTTCTACTCAGGAACTGATGTTGGGGAAATGGGTAAAAATTGAGCTGCAGATTTGGCAGGATCTTGTTTTAGATAAGTTGGCAATTAACCTCCCTTATACTTTTCAAAATAATGAGCGGTTGTTTTGCAATGGATTTCAATCATGGACCTTAAGTGAGGAATATCCGGTTAATCACCGGTTTAAGAAAGTAAGGTTTTTTGCCAAAAATTTGATTAGTGCCTTTGGTGATTATCAAATTTACCCTTACACAGAAAAAACAGGCATCTTGCATAGTTGGACTTATGCATTTATCCGCTCTAAGGACAGGCTTCCCATTTTTTTTATCGGTTCAACTGACGAGCGAAGCGCATATACACTGATTGAATTTGATTCTAACAAACCAAATGGCAAAATCACCATTTCTAAAGACTGCGAGAGTTTACAAGTTAACAAAGGCAGGATATTCAATGCCTTTTCTCTTTATATTGCCTGTGGAAGTGAAAATGAGGTTTTTGATTCTTTTTTCGAACTTATGAAAACTAATTTGCCGGAAAAAGCAGCGCATTCCAGTTTTCCCGGTTCGGGTAAAACAAATCCGGCAGGAGGAGCAGGTTTTACTTCGTGGTATCATTATTATACCAAAATCAACGAAAAGGTAATTTTAGACAACCTTGAAGCTTTTAAAAAACATCAGGTTCCCATAAATTTTTTTCAGATTGACGACGGATGGCAGCAGGCAGTTGGCGATTGGATGCAGGTAAACCAAAAATTTCCGAATGGATTAAAATTAATTTCGGAATCGATTCACAAACAAGGTTACCAATCTGGTTTATGGCTCGCACCTTTTATTTGCCAGTCTCAATCCGAACTGTATCAAAAACATTCCGAATTTCTGTTGCGTCAGAAAAACGGAAATCCGGTAAAAGCAGCCTATAATTTTCTTTGGCGCAGCTTTATGTATCCCTTGAATTTCTACAATCCTCGTGTTCAGGATTATCTCAAAAAGGTGTTTGACACCATTTTAAATCAATGGGGGTTTGACATGGTAAAACTCGATTTTTTATATGCCGTAGCCCTGCAGCCACCTCCCGGAAAAACAAGGGGACAAGTCATGTATGAAGCCATGGATTGGTTGCGAAAAACAGTTGGAGACAAGTTGATTTTGGGTTGTGGAGTGCCTTTAAGCGCTGCAATGGGGCAAACAGATTTTTGCCGGATTGGGCCAGATATTCATCTGAAATGGGACTTTCCTTTGTTAAACTGGTTGGGAAGCCGCGAAGGGGTATCAACCATAAATGCCATTAAAAATACCATTAACCGGCATCAGTTAAATGGCAGGGCTTTTTTCAATGACCCCGATGTCAGTATTTTGAGACTGCACAACCACAATCTGCTACCTGAACAACAATATACCCTCTTCATCATCAATCAATTGTTTGGTTCACTCCAGTTTGTTTCGGACAACATCAATGAATATACCCCTGACATGCTGCACCTTTACCTTTCTCAGTTTCCGCTTCAACAAAAAAACATTTACAGAGTTGCACAGGAAAATGAGGTTTACCGGATTGGTTTTAGTATAGGTGAATTGCACTATCTTTTATTCAGTAATTTGACCGCAAAATCAATAAATTTACAAATGTCTGATGAAATCCGGTTTTTACCTGAGAATTTCAGAAAATGTTTTTACCATAACCGTTTATCAAAACATATCGAGCCTGAAGAAATCATCTCAATTTTGCCTTTTCAGACAATTTGCCTTTTAGCTGTAAACACCAATAATGATGTTTCTTTAGCAGGCGGAAACTCTCATCTTTTCCCTTGTTCAGATATTGTCTTAAACGGGCTATCGAATGGAAGTTTTATTGCAGAATCTCAAACTTTGAACCGGAAATTCAATTTCTGGGTGTATTCAAAATCGGGAAAACCGGAAATAGCTAACGGAAAACTATTGCTCGAAATGCCTTACAAAGAAGGGTTTTTGTATCATTACGAATCAAAGTAAAAAAAACAAAACCCGTCTTATATTTACATAAGACGGGTTTGTACCAATTGGTTTTACGAATTGATTGCCTAAAATCGAAGAAGTTGCCTGAAATCTCTTTTTTAAAAAGATTAGGCAAAATCAGGATGTTATTTTCCTCAATGTTTGTTGTTGCTTTCAGATTTGCTGCATGCACCGGGAGCTTTGCAACAGCCCGGTAGTTTATTGTAAGCAGTTTCGTTTGCGGGCAATTCATCGGCCCGATAACCTGCATTGCTGATTACTGTTCTAATTTCATCTGCTGATACTTTTTTTGGGTTGAATTTAACAGTGGCGATTTTAGTATCCAAATCGAGATTTACTGCTTTCACCCCTTTAGTATTGTAAACCGCTTTTTCAATTCTTTCTTCACACATATCACAGATTGCAGAGGTCAGAATTTCAACAGTTTCAGATTTCCCTCCTGCCTGAACAGGAGGCTGATTTACAATAAATCCGGCTATTAAAACAATTGCAAGAGCAAAATTAAAAATAGAGGTTTTAAAAGATTTCATGTTATATGCTTTTTAAAGTTTGTAAATGTTTTAAGTAGAAATAAAGGAATTAAAATTCCAATTGTATAGATGATAAATAACTGAAAAAGTTAGTTTTGGTTTTCCGGATAAGGCAATTTAAATCGAATTCCGGTATAAAACATCCTTCCAACTATTGGTCCCCAAATATTAGTCGCATCAAATTCTTCACCAAAAGGTTGATGATGTGCTAATATGGGATGGTGTTGAGTAAATCCGGTTAGGTTTTCTCCTCCTAAATAAATTTCAAAATTGCGCAAAATATAAGTAGCCTGAGTGTGAAGGATAAAATAAGATGGGGATTTTTCGGGCTTAAGATTTTGAGTGCCATTGTCTAATAGAGTATTAAACAAATAACGCGGGCCATGCCATTGTGTGGTAAAATCAAATCTCCAATGACTATTCAGCGTTTCGTAAGCAATATTGAACAATGCTTTATGCTGCGCCTGTAAAGGAACTTGCAACAGTTGTCCACCAAAAGTTGAACGGGCATCGTCAAATTTATAAGCCATTTTAACATCCACTTTTTTAAGTACCTCATGACTCATTTCAATCTGAAAACTATTGGCAAAAGATTTTCCATTCAGATTGTAAATCTGCAACAGATTACTGGTACTATAAGCGTCTGCAATAACCTGATTGGTAAAATCGGTACGATAAGCATCAAAGGTTACAAAACCATCTCTGTCAAAGAGGGTAAAGTTTTGAGTGTAGTTTAATCCGTAATTCCAAGCCACTTCAGGGTTTAATGCTTCCTGTATGACAAGTTCTCTAGACGAAGCAAAAATACTCATATTTTGTGCAAATATATTGGCAACTCTCATTCCCCTTCCTACCGAAGCGCGTATCGTTCCTTGTTCAAACAGGTCGTATCGCCAATGTATGCGCGGGTTTAACATAAATCCATAAAGGTTATGGTAATCGGCACGCAATCCACTGACTAAACTCATTTTATCGGCTAAATTATAGGAATATTCCGTAAAAATTCCGGGTACATTCTCTGTACGCTGATATTGAACCTGATTAAAAGTTTCGTCATAATCATCGTGCATAAAACTAAAACCTGAAGTAATCTGATGATCTGTACTTCCAATTATAGTTTGATATAGCAGGTTGATGTAGAGATTTTTTTGAATCCCTTCATATTCCTTTAAACCGAAAAAAGCGTTTTGCTGATGATAAATTCCTGAAACCATTGTGCCAATACTGCTATTGGGTTCCGGTAAAAAGAAACCTGTTTTGGCAAATGCTTCTATCCGTTTAGTATTTATTCCTATTCCATAACCATTATCAATAGTCCTTGGAATGTCCGGATTATAGGCAAGTTGCCCTCCAATTTTGTTTTCTGACAAGAGTTTTACGCCAAACATGGACTCTAACTTCTCACCATGATATTTCCACCTCTGAATACAGCTAAACTGCTTATATTTTGGCATATCTAAAAAATGGTCGTCATTGTGGTCAACTTTGTTATTTAGTCCTGAAACATGCAACAAAGCCATAGTACTCCATTGATCTGTAAACCGATGTGCGAGATTTAAATTGCCTTCTAACCTTCCCATGTGATTGGCATAGAAATTCAGATAAAGCCGGTCTGCTTTTTCAGGCTTCATATATTCCACATTGATTTGTCCGGTTATAGGCTCATATCCATTTGTTACCGATCCGCTTCCCTTTGTAATTGCAATTGCATCCATCCATGGTCCGGGAATATAGTTCAATCCATACGTGGATGCTAAACCTCTTAAAGTTGGGATGCCCTCCGTCAGCATTTGCACATAAGCACCGTCCAATCCCAGCATCCTCACATTTTTAGCCCCGCTGACAGCATCTGCCTCACCAATTTCGACAGAAGTATTGGTTTGAAAACTTTCTGACAAATTACAGCAGGCTGCTTTTCGAAGTTCCTTAACCGTTACCATCTCTGTCTTGATGGTTTTAAGGTTTGAAATAAAGGTGGATCCTTGTTTTTCGGTAATGCTGACCTGATCTAATAATAATCCAACAGTCAGGGCAAATAAAACATGGTTTTGATTTTCGGCTAAACGAATAGTATCGTTTAAATAGCCAACGAAACTGGCTACCAAAACAGAATAGTTGTTTTCACGAGTTAACTCAAAATTGCCATTTTCATCAGTTGTAGTTCCGATTTCAGTATCCGACCAATATATATTGGCTCCTATGATGGCATCTTGATTTGGTGCTACTACTTTACCGGTAATCCGGTTTTGAGAATTTCCTATTTGATAAACAAGCAGTAAGGCTAAAAAAAGAGTAATTTTTAAACCTGCCTCTCTTGCAAAGTTGATTTGATAGTTTTGCATGATAATTTATTAATCAGGTAATATTGAAGACTTTACAGTCAGATCCAAACAATATTTTCAATGTAAAAATATTATATAATACAACTTGTTGAAAAACAAATTGTAGTACATCTGAAAATATATAACCTAACAAATAAAAACCTGCAAGAAACTGCAATAATGCTGTTCAGTTGCAGGAAGAGGGGGCTTTAATGCAAATTTAGGAAGAATGCTATTGGCAGAATAAAAATCTAAAGAAGATTTAATAAACCCTAATAAAGGGGCTATGTGGAAATAAAATTGTTGTGCCAATTTTAATGAAACGGTTGGCGGAACCAAATCAGTAGTTAATACCACATATTCCGAATCATAACTACAACACGACTTCTTTTCTTTTGTGTGTTTCGTTCCATCATTTGAAAAATCAGAAAAACATGCCCCATTTTTAGAAGCAGCACAACAGGAATGAGGTGCAACAGGAATGGATTCGCATTTTTCGATTGGAAACAAAGAAACTTCATACATATCTTTGCTGAGGCAAACATGCTGATTTACTGATATTCCCACAGAGGTTATCAATATTAGTATTGCCAACAACACAATAGCTATGTCCTGTAATTTCTTTGCCATCGTTTTAAAATACAAAGTTAATGATGAATAAGTTCTATCAAAAAAATTCACGAAAGTTTTACTCAAATAATCAGAAACATTCAATTTAGATGATTGCAGACTGCTAAAGTTGTTTATATTGTTTAAGACAAATCCATACAGACTGATTTCAAATTTTAAAATTATTTTTGTCCTTAACTCAGCAATACTGGCCTATTCTTTTTAAAAAGTTTGTAGCTTCTGACAACAACCCACTTCCAAACATCATCCATACTTTTAGTACTTTTCAGCAGATTTTAGTTGATTAGATTATGCAGATAAAAAATGCGACTATTGCTTTTGATGCCAAACGAATGTTTTTCAATTCAACAGGATTAGGTAACTACAGCCGGACATTGGTGAGTAATTTATCTGAGCTATACCCGGCTAACCGGTATTTATTATATACCCCTCATTTTAGTTTTAGCCTCGAAGATTTAACTCAGGCAAGAGATGATGCTTTTAAGCCGCGGATAAATACAGCTATCCGAAGTCCAAAAGGAATTTGGAAAATAAAAATTGGAGGGAATATATGGCGCAGCATGTTTTTAGGAAATGCAATAAACAAAGACAAACCTGATATTTACCATGGTTTAAGCAACGAATTGCCATTAAACATCCAAAAAGTTAAATCCCGGAAAATTGTAACCATACACGATTTGATTTTTTTGAGATATCCATCCTATTACCCAACATTTGACCGGTGGATGTATTTGAGAAAATGGAAACATAGTTGCAATCAGGCTGATGTCATTATTGCCATAAGCAAGCAAACCAAAGAAGATTTAGTTGAATTTCTTGGAGTATCTCCAGACAAAATTCAAGTGGTCTATCAAGCTGTTGACAGCAGATATTACAACGACTATAACGATCGTCTTTTCTTAAATCACGGTTTATTCGTTCCCTTAGATTATAAATTACCCCCTCAAATTCCGAAAGAATATATTTTATATGTCGGTTCAATTACCGAGCGCAAAAATCTGCTGTCATTGGTAAAAGCGATAGAGCTTTTAAAATCACGATTACAAGTTCCCTTAGTTGTTATCGGGAAAGGAAAAGATTATGAGTACAAGGTTTGGCAATATATACAAGAACATCATCTTGCAAATCAGATAATTTTTATACCTTATTTACCTGTCAGCGAATTAAAAGCAATCTATCGTTGTGCCCGTTTAATGGTCTATCCTTCTGAATTTGAAGGTTTTGGGCTTCCTATTGTAGAAAGTCTGTTTAGCAGAACTCCAGTAATTACCTCAAAAGGCTCTTGTTTTTCGGAGGCCGGTGGTCCGGGTACGATTTACGTAAATCCTTTGGATGTTGAAGAAATGGCAAATGCCATAGAGAAAGTTCTCACAGATGGAGCACAACAGATGGAAATGATTATGCAGGGATGGGAATTTGCACAACAATTTAAGGCTGAACCTACCTCATTAGCAACGATAAAAGTATATGGACTATTTGACTAATGCAAAAAGCCTCCTCTGATACAAACAATCAGAAGAGGCTTTTATAGCTTAAAACAGAATAAAATTATTTAACAATAAATTTTGTAGCTGTTTTGTCGCTTCCATTTTCAAAAATGGCGATATATACACCGGCTGAATAGTCAGAAGCATTTACATCTATTGTTTGGCTTCCTGCAGTTCCGTTAACAATCTGACGACAAACCAATTGTCCATTGGTATTGAAAACAGAAACTGTTGCCTGTTCTGTTGGTTTGTTAATTGTCAGTTTAAAGATTCCTTGGTTAACCAATGGGTTGGGGATAACCTGAATTGCCAAATCTTTTCCGGTTGGGGTTTCAATTCCAACAGGACTACCATAATCAGGAAGTTCAGTATCACAGGTTGGGAAAGTAAAAGTAGTGCTTCGGTATAAACCTTTTCCATGTGTACCTACATATAAAACATAACATCCTACCTGATCACTGGATTTAATAGGTTCCTGTCGAATTCTGAATGCCGGAACCCTTCCAATGCCGTCATTTTGTTCTGACCAGATATAATCAAAGGTTGTTGCTCCTGTTTGTATGATTTCACACATCCATACGCCCATTTCAGTTGCTGCAAAAATGCGATTGGGGTCTCCGATATCTATCACCAAATCATAAACAGGCATAGGAGGTAATGCATTATCGCCTGTTCCCTGCATTGAAAAGAAAACAGGAGTGGTATTAGTTGCGTTTAGAGTTCGGAAAACATAAACCTCACGACCATAATTTCCCATAGTAACTGTCAAAGATGTAGGATTGTATGGGTCCGGTGTTACTGATGTAACATATCGGGCATTATCCAAACCGGCTGTTACTGTTGCTGCGGAAATTTCCTTTTTTAAAACTTGGGCTAAGGTCGCTAATTGTGGTTCGGCAACTGATTCATCCACGATGAAGTTTCTCAAAATCAAAACCCGTCCATCTGCCGATCCGGCTACTACCATTACTCTGCCTGCCACATCTCTTGAAACATTGACACAAGTAACTGTTCGACCACTTCCGGATCCTCCGAAACTACCAATATTGCGCCATTCTGGAACTGTACTTACATTCAGTCCTTCCAAAGTTACAAAGACTTGACCAATACCGTTACCAGTTACAAAAACAGATAAATTGGCATTCACGTCTTCCCATAATAAGGTGGGCGTAATAAACTCAGGACTTCCGTCCACCGAGCCATCTCCGGCACAATTTCCTTCAGTATTGAGAGGCTGACAGTCAATATTTTGATCTAAAAATCCGCCGGCAAAAGATTGTCCACCATTGGACGAACGATATAAAGCCCCCTGAACATAAGCGCCAAATACTACATTTGGGTTAATTTTTGAAATATCTACATAACCCCCGTCACCACCGATAACTTCGGTACCGGCTAAATAGGAATCGCCACTCAGAGTTACAAACTGAGTGCCGTTGTCCTGGGTTCCGCCTAAAACTCTTCCATCATCACTAGCTCCAATTGAATAAAATTGAGTTACATTGTAATTGCGGTTCAGAGTTGTAAACGTAGGTGCTAAATTGCCCGCATTTATAGAACGGGCGATGCCACCATCATTGCCGATATACAATATATTTGGATTTGTGGGATGAAAAACTAAAGTATGTTTATCTGCGTGAACATAATACGGATAGGAAGGTGTTTCAGGAAACCAATTGGCAACTTGTTGCCAGTTGTCATTCACAGACCATGACCACATATCCACTCCACCTACAAAAATTCTTTCTTTGTTAGCAGGATCAACCGCAATACATAAATCATACCATCCCTGACATTGCGTTGCATTTCCTAAAGGCTCAAAAAATTCACTTCCTCCTGCGCCTATTTCAATCCAGGTTTCGCCGCCATCTGAAGATTGTAATACTTGACGGAGACATCCAAAGTTTGGTGAGCCATTGGTTGTAATAGCATAAACATAATTGGGGTCAGTTGGTGAAACTGCTAATTTTTTGTTGTTTCCATAAGACGGGAAATTACCAAGAGCAGGACCACTTTTTTGAACAAAGTTTTCACCATCTGTAGATTTAAAATATTGTGAACCTACGAGGGCATGTATAGTTCCGTTAGATGCAGCGATAACACTCCATGCGCTACCACTTAAATCGGGGATTCCATTTGGAGAAATCCAGGTTTCACCTCCGTCTTTGCTCATATACATAGAAACATCTGTTGCTGCATATATCCAATCGGCATTTGTAGGATGAGTGGCTAAAGCAACAATATAAGCCCATCGGTGAGTACCGCTGTTTGTTGTTGGTATGGCACTTTCCAAAAGGTTGTAAGTTGTACCACCATCCGTTGATTTGTAAATACCGCAACCTGCAAAACCACTATCTCCATTTCCCGGAGTTACGCCACCCCAGATTTTTTCACCGGTTCCGACATATATATGGCCGTTTGCAGAACGAGCAATACAAGATATTGTAAGGCAAGGCAATTCGAGATTTTGAGGATGCTCGGACCAATTTAATCCACCGTCATCAGAGGTCCAAATACCGCCGGAAACTGCTCCTGCAATCATTTTATGTGGATTTGTAGGATCAATTAATATAGCGCGTGTCCGTCCTCCTACATCATTGGGTCCCATAAAGTTCCACTGAATTAAAGAGGCATCTTTAAGCGCTTTTTGATGGTCTGCTTGTTTTCTTGCTCGCAAAACATCATTCAATGAAACTTCCCCAGTTTCCGGATTAACCCGCATTTTATACCAAAAATCTAAAGCTCTGGCAATCCCGCGTTTTTTAATTTTCTTTTCACCGGCTTCCGTTTGAGAAGTAGAATTGGCAGATTGTTCGTTTAAATTTATTGTGTTATTCTTATATGCAAAAACGAACAAAACAAAAACTGTCAATAAAGCAAAAATTGGTAATTTCTTTTTCATAATACTCGCTTATAACTGGATGAAACTTAAATTTTTTGCAAAATAATGGAATTACTTGGCTTTAGCAATAAATAAGTCCTTACATAGGACGATTTTTTGTTTTACTCACAACTGCTTCTGTCTCGTGTTTAGTTATATATCTTTCAGGCATTATTCTGAATGAATTATATTAGTCTTTCTAAATCAGAATAAATGCCTTTCTGCATGATACGAACTTCTGACCAAAGGCGCACTTTCAACATATTTGAATCCTTTGGCCAACCCAATTTCCTGATATTTCCTAAACGTATCAGGATGAACAAAGGTTGCCACATCCAAATGATGTTTTGTTGGTTGCAAATATTGGCCTATTGTTAGAACTTCACAATCGTTTGTCAATAGGTCATCCATGAGTTGGTAAACTTCTTCGTCCGTTTCACCCAAACCCACCATAAAACCCGATTTTGTTCTCAGTCCTTCTGCTTTGGTCCGTTTTATTTGTTCCAGACTTCTTTCATATTTTGCTTGTGGTCTGACATATTTATATAACCTGCTGACAGTTTCCATGTTGTGAGAAACAACCTCCGGGCGTTCGGCTAAAACCGTGTATAAATTTTCCCATTTAGCTTTAAAATCCGGGATTAATGTTTCCAAGGTAGTTTGTGGGCTGTAAAACCTAACTTGCCTGATTGTTTCTGCCCATACAAAGGAGCCGCCATCTTTTAACTCATCTCGGTTTACAGAAGTAATCACGCAATGTTTTACCCCCATCAACTTCACCGCTTCAGCAACTCTTTTGGGTTCGTCTAAATCCAACTCTGTTGGACGACCGGTTGCTACTGCACAAAAAGAACAGGAACGAGTACATACATTTCCTAAAATCATAAAAGTAGCGGTTCCGGCACCCCAACACTCTCCCATATTTGGACAACTCCCGCTTTCACAAATTGTATGTAATTTATACTCATCAACAATATTCCGGACGCTTTTATAAGTTTGACCTACCGGCAATTTTACCCTTAACCAATCGGGTTTTTTTTTGCGCGGTTCAACCGCAGGATGTGAAATAACTGTTAATTCTATCATTTGTTACTAAAAATTACACTAAATTACAACTTTATCTCAACTTCTCGGAATGGTGAAGTATTTTTTTTGTGAAAAAAGAAAATGTACTATATCTGTCTGTTTGCTTAAAGCCTTAACAATCCCCATTTATTACAAATGTATCTGATTCAAAAAAACGGATTAGCTAAATAGATGCTAACCCGTTTTTTGAACTAAATATCACAATAGTAAATGAAAATAAGCCATTTCTTTGGCTTAACTATATTTTACTTATTCTTTTAATGCTACAACCTACAGATTTGGTAATATTGGGATCTATAGTTTGTCCTCCTACCATGTTAAGGGCTGCATTTTTAATGTAAAACTGCTGTACATTTTCTGGTTCTTTCATGTTGTCATCAATACAGCCTTTGTAAGTCAAGGATAAGTTTTGATCAAAAAGAAATAGTTCAGGTGTTCGTGTTGCTCCGAAAGCATCTGCCAAATCATGGTTTTTATCCATAGCATAAGTAAATTGATAATCGTTATCAATGGCATGTTGACGCATCGCTTCGTAAGAATCTACACCTTCTCTTTGAGCTTCATTGGGATTGACTACCAACAATCCAATATTATTGGCTTTACAAAATTCAGCAATTAACGGGTAACGGTCTTCCCAAGCAACTACATAAGGACAAGTATTGCAGGAAAAAATAACTAAAAGTCCATTTTCTAATTTTGAGCTTTTGATTGACACGTCGGCTCCCGACACATCAGTCATGTTATGTTCTTGCAATGGAGCCTGATCGCCTATTTGTAATGATGTAATAGTAGCAGCAACAGGCGGCTTGGGTTGTTCTATTACATCAGTGGCATTTTGAGCATTTCCCATACAAGATGTGAGTAAAACAAACAAGAAACTGAACACTGGAACAAATAAAAATCTCATAGTTAAAGGATTGAAAGATGTAAAAATTTTTGTGCAATTGATTTAAAAACAGTTTCAGGTAAAAATGGTTTACAGTTCTTGTTTTTTAACCTTTTATAACTTGTGATGCTGTAATCATCAAAACAGATTTTTTAGTTTTGTCTGAATTTCTGTTTATCTACATTTTAATAATTCAAAAACATGAAAATAGCACTGTTAGGTTATGGAAAAATGGGAAAAGCTATTGATGAAATTATCGAGAAAGAGTTTGCCGGCCAACACGAAATCGGAATGAGGATTACACAATCTAACAGAAAAACTCCGGATTATTACAATAACCTGAAAAAAATGGATGTTGCTATTGATTTTAGTGTACCCTCAGCAGCAACTGAAAACATTTTAAGTTGTTTTGAAGCAGGCATACCGGTCATCATTGGAACTACCGGCTGGTTAGATAAATTGGAAGCGGTAAAAAAACAGTGCGAAGTTTATAAGGGAACTTTGGTTTATGCTTCAAATTTTAGTGTGGGTGTCAACATTTTTTTTGAAGTCAACCGTATTCTTGCAAAACTGATGTCCAATCATATCCAATACAGGCCAGGAATTGAAGAAACCCATCATATTCACAAAATAGATTCGCCAAGCGGTACGGCAATAACGTTGGCTGAAGCCATATTAGAAGCAATTCCAAGTTTTAAAAAATGGATTAATCATGATACAGAAAAACCGGAAGAATTGCCTGTTGTTTCATACCGGAAAGATGAGGTAAAAGGGACTCATCTTGTTGCATATCATTCTGAAGTAGATAGTATTGAATTAAAACATACTGCCCACAGTCGTTATGGTTTTGCCATTGGAGCAATAAAGGCTGCTGAATGGTCTATGGGTAAAAAAGGAGTTTTTACTATGCGGGATGTTTTGGATTTATGAGATTGACAATGCCTGCATTGATTAGAAAGCTAAAAGAATCTAACGGTTTGATTGGGGCACTTTTTCAAATTTTAATGAAGCCGAGTTGATGCAGTATCTCAATCCTGTGGGTTCAGGACCATCGCTAAACAGATGTCCTAAATGTGCATTACATCGTGAACAAATTACCTCCGTCATTGCAATCCCCATTGTGTTATCCTCAACGTTGGTAATATGAACAGATTCAAGGGGTTTCCAAAAACTCGGCCAACCGGTTCCTGAGTCATATTTTTGAGAAGAAGAAAACAAAGGAAGATTACACTTTATGCAATAATAAGTGCCTTCTTCTTTATGGTCGTAAAATTCGTTTTTGAATGCAGGCTCAGTCCCTCTTTGACAGGTTACATAATACTGCATATCTGTAAGTTGCGCTTTCCATTCAGCATCAGATTTCACTACCTTTTCAAATGGTAGTTTTCGTTGGGCGGTTGTTGAATCTGATTTAGTCTCAATTTTAGATTCATTCTGATTATTGATGCTTTTATTCGAAGTACAACTAAAAACATTTAAAATTATAATGCCGGAAATCACCCATATCGGCAGTTTTTTGGTAAGACTCATGGAATTAAAGTTTTTGTGGGCAAAATTTAACAATCTATTCAGAAACAGGATTTCATAAATATGTGGAATACAATAATTCTACCGACAAACTCATCGTAATTCCAGACACATTATTTGATTCAAACGACTTCCCTGAATTATTATTTGCTTAGTGTAAGTAAAATACTGCACACTTTAATATTAACGGAAGTGTATATTTTTCTGTGATTAGCTATATTTCATGAAAACTAACCAAACAAATAATCTTGAACCATGAATTAAACGAATCATCTAAAAACCTGCTTTGATATATCCCCATCCTTGTTTCTGCTTTTTAACTATATATAGTATCGCTACCGGCACAAAACCCGCTGATTTAATGATGTCTTTTTTTTCGATCTTTCGTTCTTTCATCGTGTTTTCGCAGGCCATAAACTTAACATCCTTTTTGACAAGCTCATTGATTTTCTCTTCAAACTTTGTTTTTGAAGCTACCAATATACTTATTCCCGGTCCAAAACAGACAACTTCAATTTGTGTGTTGGGTGCTGCTTGTAGAGTGTTGTTAACTTGACGGACCACCATTTTATGCACCAATGTGTCGTCGCTGGTAACCTGAAAAACTATTTTGTATTTTGTTTTATCAATTGCCTGTGATTTTTCCTGAGCATAAACCGGTTCAGAAAACTTAACCAAAGTAAAAAAAAGACTTGCGACCAAAAAAAAGACTTGTCTCATAACCAATGTATTTGAAGTTAGTAAATATTCAGTGCCTGATTATCTGAATTCATAATCGTAACCTTCTAATTGCGACAACACATTGTTAGGTGCATCAGTAACAGTACACCGGTTTTCGATTTTGGGAGAAACCGGCGAATACTTTTTTAAATACTCCCTTATAACATCGTGCAGAAAAGTATTTAATTTTTGTGGATTTTGCACTTTTTCAAGCCTGCATAGCGTATCGTCCGGATCTCCCTCACGCTCGCAAGCAACAATAGAATAAGATTTTTCGAGGTTTAGGGACTTCCCACCTATTTTAACCCAATTCAACCGTTTTCCAAATTCATTATACATGGTAAAATTTACTTCCATCCCCTTAAATCGTACAACCCAACCCCCGAAACGTTTAGCAGGATCTTTGGCAAAAACGTTATGTAATTCTTTTTCCAACCAATCCCAGATTTGTTTGCCGGTTGCCATACCCTTTTTCACCTCGGAATTAACCGGTAACATACTCCAAAGATAATCATTCGTAATATCCGCCTTTCCTGTTTTAGAATCGGGAACCAAAGGGGGGCAAAAACGGAACCCATTGGAAACAGCTATATCCGGTTTGAATTTCCAAGCAATGGCATCTGTGATGAGATTATCCATGTTAGTTTCAACAACATAATAGCGCACTAATGTAGTTTTAGTTTGACCAATTACTGTTTCAAGTTCTTTTCGATATGGTTCGCTGACCTGATTCATCAATCGAGTCATTGATTCATCGGGTTTGTACCTTTCTGGATCAACATCTAACAATTGGTAATTGTGGTCTTTGACAATACCCTCTTCAATGACTACATCCAGCCGTGCAATGAAAGAACCAAAAGCTCCGGGTTCGGTAACTTTTGAATATTTCCCCTGAATAGGATTTCTCACTCGTTCATGTGTGTCTGCACCTAAAATATAGGCGGCACCTTCTACTTCGGGTTTATTAGCCAAGTCAACTTGTTGAGCTAGCCCCATGTGAGTTACTAAAAACACCATTGTGCATCGCTCATAATCACGGAGTATTTTGATATATTTGGCAACATTGGTTTCGGGTTTGGTAAAACGGATACCTGCACTATAAGCGGGAGATTGACGCTTAGGTGTCAAAGGGTCGTTATAGCCTATAAAACCTATTTTAACACCTCCGACCATTTTAGTCCAATATGGAGGGAAAATCAGGTCTCCGTTCAAATCATCATTGGTATCATGATACATATTGGCACAAATTTTATCTGCATGATACCCCCCCAAATCTTTGCGCATCATTTCTTTTCCATAGACAACTTCCCAGTTGCCGGGCAGCATAAGGTCATAGCCAATATGGTTGATTAGAGGAACAATTGCCTGTCCTTCAGAAAGGGCTGCTACTCCGCCACCCTGAAAACAATCGCCACCATCAATGACGATGGTATTGGCCGGGTTTTCATTTCGAAGTGTGTCAATCATAGTTTTTAACACATCCATCCCGCCTCGTTTTCTGTAAACGGGTTTTCCATTTTCCCAAAAAAACTCATCGTGGGTAAACAGTTGGGCGTGAATATCAGAAGTATTCAAAATGGTGATATGCTGTGCTTTGGCTCTTTTAACTGCATTATTTCGGGTAATTTCAGCAAGATGAGAAGCATCACCCGTACCGGCAGAAGCAATCAAAGGAGAAGCTATCAAACCCAAACCACTAATAACAGAAGTTCTCAGGAAATTTCGGCGATGTATTTTAAAATCAGAATAACTTTCGGAGTTTTCATTGGTACAGTTCCGGCATGAACACGAAGAATTAGGATTATGTAACATTTTTATTAATAGAAATTAGCCAATCAATCGGCTTGGTTAAAAAATCGGATTCGCAATTACTTTTTAGTTGAATTAAGTTCTTTTTTGTTTTTTCGGGCATCGGCTATTTGTTGATAAGGGCCGTATTTATGTTGTTTTTCAGAAAATCCGTCATCAAATGGGCCAAATGGATGATCAATTGGTTTTGCTGATATTTTTGGCCAATCCTGACTTAAATCTCTATCAGGTCTGGGCTGAGAATTGACAAAAGCTGCAACATCCCAGGCTTCTTCATCTGAGAGTTGAGGCGCAGAGTAGGTTGCACCCAGTGGCATATTGACTTTAACATAGCCTGCAAACCGGGAAAGCCTGAACAATCCTGCCCCGATATTATAACTATTCTTTCCCCATAAAGGAGGGTAAAGATAGGTGCGACCATCCGGATTTAACTGTCCCTCTCCATCAGGTTGATGACAAATCTGGCATTTTTGAATATACACTAACTGACCTTTTTCAGGACTTGCCGGACGGTCTAAATAAGGAACATTATATAATCCAACTCCACCGGGAAGTGAATCGACAGGTACTTCTTTTCCGACCCATTCAATATAAGCAACAATTGCCCGCATTTCCCGGTTTAAACTATCAAGGGCTTTACCGTTCAGACTTCGTTCAAAACAATCGTTCACCCTTTTTTCAATATTTTCTATAGTTCCGGATCGTGGCCGGAATTTCGGATACGTTGAAGCAACACCGCTGTAATTATTCCCTAAAATTTTGGTGCCTGCCTCTAAATGGCAGTTTTGGCAATTCATTCCGTTTGACATTTGACTCACGCTTCCCTGAGGTCCAAGATATTCTGAAGTGTTACAAATCAAACATCTTCCGTAAGCAATCAAGCGGCCTTTTTCTGTATTGGGAACAGTACTGAAATCAGGAGCTACCCACTTATTTTTTACCTTTATAGGGGGGATTGGTGGTAAACTAACCTGTGAATCAATTTTATTTGAAGCAGTGAGTTTTGGAACAGATTTAAGCATCCAAAAATCTCCGGTAACTGCTCCTGACAACAGGAAAACAACTATAAATAAAAGTGTAACTGTCACCCAAACAGCCAGCGTTTGAATGCTTTCTATAATGTCCAAAAGCGTTTTTTCTGTTTTTTGGCTGTTTCTCATGACCGGTATTTAAATGTTATTTGATGTTAATTTTCCGAAAATGAAATGTATGAATCAGTAAAATTCACACCAAATAAAGTCTTTAAATAAAAATTTTGCACAAAATAATACAATCTCAATTTTCAAAAAAATCCCCGGAATAAATAATCTAACTATTGTTAATAATAAGACTATAACCCCGGGGACACTCCAATCTTTTTAACTATGTCAAAATTTCTTCTTTAAAGAATTATCCCGGCCAAGCACCGATACCTCCGTCTAAGTTAAAGGCTTTCATACCTTTGTCTGTCATCAGTTGACATGCTTTTCCGCTTCTGTTTCCGCTTCTGCAAAAAACATAGTAAGTTTTGTTTTTATCCAAAGCGTTGATTTTGTCCTGAAAGGTGTTGGAATAAAAATCAATGTTTTTAGAGCCCTTAATTGTGCCCATTGCATATTCGTTTTGTGTGCGAACATCTAAAAGCACGGCATTCCCGCCATCTTCCAAAAATTTTTTATAAAAATCTTCACCATCTAAGTCATATTCGGCTTTAGCGAAGATATGTTTAAAAAAGTCTAACATGTATATTTAAATTTCAGGTTGAAAAATTGAGTTAAAAAAGCAAAAGCACGTTATCCAACTAAAATCAGAATTAAGTGCTTTTGCAATTAAAAGAGATGATTAAATCAATAAATCACAACATGGTAACAGGTTCCACATAGTCTGTTACTACAAATTCTCCACTTTCACGAATGGCTTTCATGCCACCCTGTACGTCAATTAGATTGTCATAACCTCTGGCCCGTAGTATTGAATTGAAAATCATAGACCTGTAACCACCTGCACAATGTACATAATAAGTTTTGTCCCTGTTAACGGCATACATGGCATCATTCACAAAATCGAGTGGAGTATTTACAGCACCTACGATATGTTCAGATTCAAATTCACTGTATTTCCGAACATCAAGGACATTGATATTAGGGTTAGCCTTGTGTTCTTTTGCGAACTCATCCACTGAAATTGTTCTGATATGGTCAGTTTCTTTACCTGCTTTTTCCCATGCTTCATAGCCACCTTCCAAATAACCAATCGTATAATCATATCCCACACGGGCAAGACGGGTAACCACTTCTTCTTCCCTACCCGATTCAGCAATAATGAGAATTTGCTGTTTAATATCCGGAATTAATGCACCAACCCAAGGGGCAAAATTTCCATCAATTCCAATATTAATACTGTTGGGAATAAATCCTTTTGCAAAATCCTGTGGCAATCTTGTATCGAGTAATAAGGCTTCCGTTTCGTTGGCTGCCGCTTCAAAAGCATCCGGACTTAAGGCCTGACATCCTCTCTGCAATACTTCGTCTATACTGTCATAACCTTCTTTGTTCATTTTGGCGTTAAGCGGGAAATAGCCGGGAGGCGGCATCAAACCGGTGATTACTTCATTTACAAATTCATCTTTGGTCATATCGGCACGAAGGGCATAATTTACCATTTTTTGTCTTCCGATAATATCTTCAGTTTCTTTGCTCATGTTTTTTCCACAGGCTGAACCGGCTCCGTGACCGGGATAAATGATTACATGGTCAGGCAAGGTCATAATTTTTGAACGAAGAGAGTCAAACAAATACCCTGCAAGTACTTCTTGAGTGATTTCTCCTTTTTGAGCCAGGTCAGGTCTTCCAACATCATTGATAAATAAAGTATCGCCCGTAAAAACGGCATGTTCTTTTCCGTTTTCATCTATTAACAAAAAGCAACTCGATTCCATAGTATGTCCGGGAGTATGTAATACTTTTACCGAAACTTTACCGACTTTTAAAACCTCACCGTCTGAGGCTATATGCGCTTTAAAATTTGGTTTTGCTGTTGGTCCGTACACGATTGTGGCACCGGTTTGTTTGGCTAAGTCAATATGGCCTGAAACAAAATCAGCGTGAAAATGAGTTTCTAATACATACTTAATTTTTGCCCCATTTTTTTCTGCCCGTTCAATATAAGGTTTTACCTCGCGTAATGGATCTATGATAATGGCTTCGCCATCAGACTCCACATAATATGCTCCCTGAGCAAGGCAACCCGTATAAATTTGTTCAACTTTCATGAATAAAATGCTTTGAGAATTAAATAATAAATTTGGTTAAATTTGAAAATGGTTGTGAGGGAAGGATATTTTGTTGTCTTCAACATCACGATACAAAATTACGACAGTTGAGAGTTTCAATCGGTTACTTTAGTTACATATAGAAATTTACCCGAAAAAAATCTCTTTCACCAGAATGTAAAAACCCATGACGAGTACAAACCAACCGAATGATTTTTTCAGTTTTGTGCCATCTATTTTTTTGGACAATGAACTGCCGATAAAAATCCCGATAACCGCAATAGCAGTAACTATCAATAGCATTTTCCAATCTATGGCATAATGTCCCAAATCACCGGTAAAACCTATCAACGATTTTGCGGCAATGATAAGTAGCGAGGTGCCAACCGCAGTTTTCATAGGGAGTTTGGTCAGTAAGACCAAAGCAGGTATAATTAAAAATCCACCCCCTGCACCAACCATTCCGGTTAAAACACCAACAACGATGCCTTCTAATATAATGACCGGATAGTTGAACTGTAAATTGGCAACTGTGTCGTTAACCGGAATGTTGTTTCCGTTTTCGTCTTTTTTCCTTTTTTCACGGATCATGGTAATTGAAGCAACGACCATTAAGACAGCAAACAGAACCATGATAAAAATGGCTTTCGTAATTTCTAACCCCCCGATTTGGAATAAACTATCGGGAATTGCCGGAACTAAGAATTTTCTGGTGGCATAGACGGATGCAATAGACGGAATACCGAAAATTGCGGCTGTTCGGATACTAACCAAGCCTTGTCTATATTTTGGAATTACCCCCACTAAACTGGTAGTACCAACTATAAATAAGGAATATGCAGTTGCAAGTACGGTATCTACATGTAACAAATATACCAAAACAGGAACCGTTAGAATAGAACCACCCCCTCCGATAAGCCCTAAAGAAATGCCGATGATGGCAGAAGCCAGATAGCCTAAAATTTCCATAAGTTTACAAATTAGAGCGCAAAGTTAGGAAGCTATCTATGGCATTTATGTAGCAATAGTTACAGAGGGTAAAACTTGCTGCTCATTTCGATTGAATTTCTGAACAATTGCAGTTTTTTATCCTGTTCCATTTTTTTTAGTAACCGAGAAATTACCACTCTCGAAGAATTCAGGTCGGTTGCAATCTGTTCATGGGTAATGTTTAAGGTATAAGATCGGGTGCTGCTCAGTTGGCGTTTTAGATAAAATTCTACCCTTTCGTCCATAGCCTTAAAGGCAATGCTATCAATAACCTGAAGCAATTCGCCAAAACGATTGCGATAGGTTTCTAATACAAAATAATACCAAGTCTTATAGTTTTTTACCAGACTATCCATAAGTTCAATAGGTATCATGGCTAATTGTGTTTCATCGGTCGCAACAGCTTCCACATCACTCATCAAATTTCGGGCAGCACATACCATAGACAATGCACAAGCAGAACCCGGTTCGATGTAATACATGAAAAACTCATTCCCTTCGTCGTCATGTCTGTAAACTTTTACCTTTCCAGACAATACAAGAATTACAGACCGGAAATACTGTCCCGGTTGAATCAATTGTTTTCCTGTTTCAACAGAACGTATCATTGCATTTTTAGAAATAAAGTCGAGTAGTTGTTCGTCAAACTCAGGAAAAAGATTTTTCAAATTTTCCTTAATGTTTATGGAGTTTAAGTTACTTGTCATTGTATAAAATTGTTTTAATTTGAAAACACTTAAATATGCTACAATTTAAGAAATATTTTACAAAATATAAAAATAAACTTTTAAAAACAAAATAGGTCAGACACCCTGTTTGTTCATATCAGCATCCATAAAATCAACTTTAGCTGAATAAAGCAAGATACCTCAATCAGAAATTTTTGCTTTGCCTCCTCAATCATTCTAAATTCCAAAATCTCTTCTTTATGAAACTCACAATTCATGTTTTAGTACTTTGTCTTTTATCCACTGTTGGAGTTTTTGCCGGTGGATTTATGATTGTAGCGCCTGAAGGAAGTCAATGGCAACCTTTTATCAATGGCAATCCTGAAATTATGCCGAGACCCCGACCTTTACCACCCATCAACTTTACACCTTTTCAATTAGAGGTAAAATCGGAAAATGCAGAAATAAAAATAACCGGTCAAACTGCATTGACTTTTATAGATCAGGTTTTTTACAATCCATCAGGAAACCGGTTAGAGGGCTATTTTTTATTTCCTATTCCTTCAGCCGGTGTTATTGCCGATTTTTCGATGTTTATCAATGGAAAAGAAACTCATGCCGAATTGCTCGATGCTAAAAAAGCCCTTCAAATTTACGAAGATATTGTCCGAAGTATGCGAGATCCTGCACTTCTCGAATATAGCAGACACGATTTGTTCAAAGTTCGTGTGTTTCCTGTTGAACCCAATAGCGAACTAAGGATTAAAATTTCTTACTCTGAAATTCTAAAAAAAGAAGATGGAACTACAGAATATACTTACCCCTTAAATACCTCAAAACATGCAGCTAAACCTATTCATAACCTCGGTTTAGAAGTAACATTGAAAACGGATGAAGATCTAAAAACAATATATTGTCCGACCCACGAAACTGAAATTATCCGAAAAGGAAACAAAGAAGCCAGGATTGGATACGAAGCAAAAAACCTGAGTCCCAATACTGATTTTAAACTCTATTTCAGCGAAGCTACAGACGATATCGGAATAACAGCCCTGACCTATAAAAACAGCCGTGATGATGGCTTTTTCCTGCTCAATATTAGTCCGGGAGTTGAAACAAATGATGAAAAAGTAATCCCTAAAGACATTAGTTTTGTGTTGGATGTTTCCGGAAGTATGGCAGGTGAAAAACTCGATAAAGCAAAAGAAGCCTTATCTTTTTGTGTTAACAACCTAAATTCTGACGACCGTTTTAATATAGTTCGATTTTCGACCGAAGCCCGAAGTTTGTTTGATGACCTGGAAACTGCCAACAAAAACAATATTTCTGATGCACTAAAATTTATCGAAAACCTGAAACCCATTGGTGGGACCAATATTGATGAAGCACTTGAAAAAGCTTTGAGTGTTAAAACTAAAGACAACCGGCCATATTTTATTGTATTTATTACAGACGGAAAACCTACCGTTGGCATCACCAATGAAGATGAATTATTAAAAAAAGTGCAAAAAACAAATGCTGCAAATACCAGAATTTTCACTTTTGGAATTGGTGAAGACCTCAATACCCACCTACTCGATAAAATAACGGAAGCCACCCATGCATATCGCAGTTATATTCTGCCTTCGGAAGATATAGAAGTTAAAATTTCGAATTTTTACACAAAAATCAGTTCACCTGTTCTGACTGACCTTCAACTTACTTTTGGCAGAAATCTTTCTGTTTACGATACTTACCCAAAAGATTTGGGAGATTTATTTAAAGGGACCTCGCTTACTGTGATGGGACGCTATAAGTTAATAGCCAACCAAAAGTCTTCGGTTACTATCAAGGGTAAGGTGAATGGTGAAACGCAATCTTTTACGTATGACATTGTCCTTCCCGAAAATCATACTGACCACGAATTTATACCCCCTCTTTGGGCTGCCCGTGCTGTTGGTTACTTATTAGACCAAATCAGATTGCATGGTGAAGACAAAGAACTTATTGGTGAAGTTGTTGAACTTGCCAAAAAATACGGTATTGTTACTCCTTATACCAGCTATTTAATTTTAGAAGACAATGCCCAAACCATTCGTCCTCCAAGACCCGAAGATCCTATGCCTCATTTAAGAAAGGTTCCTAAATCATTTCAAAACGGTGAGTCTAAAAAAGAATACTCCGATATGCAACAAAGTGAAGGTGCCGGAAGTGTTCGTTCAAGTCAGGAAGTTCAAAACCTATCAAAAGCTGACAATATAGACCAAACCCGGCAAGGTCAAAGCCGGATGAATCAACAAACCTCTGAAGATGACTACAACACAAGCGTTGCCAATCAATACCGGAATATTCAGGGAAGGGCCATCTATCAGACGGAACTTAACCAATGGATCGATTCAGATGTTTATATTCATTCTAAAGCAAAAGTAACCCGTATTCAGTTCGGTTCTAAAGAATATTTTGATTTACTTAAAAACCAACCTGAAACATCTGAATTTATGGCCTTAGGAAGAAATGTTCAGTTTTATAACAATGGTGTTGTCTATGATGTTTATGAATAACCCGAATGTCATAGATTTCAGTAATGTTAAAGATTGACTTTTTTGAAAATTAAACAACAAAACCTGCCCTTGATTTTTTACTCAGGGCAGGTTTGGTTTTTCCCCTAAACATTGCTAAAAAAAATCGGGATAGCAGTTTAAAAGATTTGGTTCAGAATATGTATGTAAGCAATGACAAAAATATTATTTAGCCGTATAAATCAACTTACAAAATTTGGTTTGCCGGAATAATATAATATTTAGGTTTCTTAAATCGCAATTCTATTCATGCCATTAAAATACAGTCCTTCATTCAGCAACAACTTCTACTTTTATTCTATCGGGGTCTTCAAAAAAAACAGCGTAGTATTGTTCAGCATGAGGATGTCTGTCAGCATATAAAATTGTTACCCCTCTCTCTCTTAATTCATCAGTCAATTGATCCACAAACTGTTTTGATTCACCATAAAAAGCGAGATGATTTAGTCCGGTGCGTTTTCTGTGGTAGTGAATATCCTGGTATTGATCTTCTGTCTGAACAAAAACAAGATAAGTGTCATTTTGCCTGAAACTAACGCCTTGATCCCATTCCTGATAAAGAACATAGTTTAACTTTTGGGTCAACAGCCAAGCCCAAAATTTCTTAGATTTGTTAAGGTCAGAAACATAGATTTCTACATGGTGAAGTTGCCCGTTCATTATCTTATTTATTGACAATTATAAAACAATTTAAACTAAAAACAACCAAATCAGAACAAAGAAATTAATTTTATACATTGTCCTTGAATTTTATTTATAAACAAAGTGTGTTTCAGTTGTTTTTTAAAAACTCCGGTTAGTTTTTTCATCACTTATTTAGGTAGGTAATCTAAAAGACACCACCCTCAAATAAAAAAAAGGGGGGTAAATTAAAAAACAACGACCAATTCGAGCTTTTAGCCCTGCTAATGCCAATTCGCTCTAAAAATAGTTTAATAATGAAAAGAGAAAAAAGTTAAGCTTAGCCAAATAAATTGTCTTTTTAAAAGAGAAAATAAATTTTTGCAGGTTTAAAATCACAATTAAAGTTAATGAAATTAAAGTTGTTTTGAGGAGAAAGTCAATCTAAATCAGTAAAAAATACATTTCCCCCGGAAAAATTGCAAAAAAAACTTTGAAATCAAAATTTCAATAAGAAGAACCTCAAATTTTGGAATAAAAATTGAGGTTTAAAGAAAAAACCTGTTTTAAAAACCTTTTCAATGGAAACTTTTTGGCGTACTTTTTTCCATTTTTACTCTTAATTCCAGTGTTACAATTTAAGGAATGTTGGGATAAAAACGAACCCCATCGAAAAAACTAAAACAGTTCAGGAACTTATGCTTGAAAAATTTTCAGCCGTGTAAAATAAAGAAAATAGTACGTGAAAATCAACAAAAAAAACTCAAATTACGCTTTTGCCTTTGGTTGTTTATAAAACTATTGGGTATATAAAGGATGAATTGGCCGCTGTATCAACCCATAGGTTGGTTATTTTAACTATTTTTGCCCAATCAAAACCACTTCTATAAAAATTTATGAACAACCGGAATCTCATTTTGCGATTGTATGACATCAATGCGGTGCAGTTTGGTCAGTTTCAACTTCGCACAGGTATTATGTCGCCCTTTTATCTCGATTTTAGAAAAATTGTTTCTTACCCAAGCCTGATGAGGGTAATTTGTGCTAAACTTTCTCATTTATTAGAGGATATTGCATTTGATTATTTATGCGGGGTTCCTTATGCAGCTTTGTCTTTTGCAACCGGGGTTGCCATCACTCATGATGCGCCTTTGGTGGTAAAAAGAAAAGACCGCAAAGAACATGGTACAAAAAAAATAGTAGAAGGAGATTTTAAGACAGGCGCAACTTGTGTGGTTGTTGAAGACATCGTTACAAGTGGTATCAGCATACTTGAAACAATTGAAGCGTTAGAAAATGAGGGCTTGGTAGTTCAACATGCTATTGCGATTGTTGACAGAAAACAAGGAGGAACCGATATTTTAGCAAGAATGGGTTATACGGTACACACTTTGTTTAATATTCAGGAAATTTTTGACGTTTTGCTCCAAGCAGGGAAAATTGATAAGGATGCCTATGAAAGCTCTCTCAATTTTGTGAAAGAAAATGTAACCACCGATTTACCGGTCAAAAAAGAAATACCCCGAAAGTCTATCTCTTACAAGAAACGCATTGAACTTTGCCGGCTACCGGTCAGCAAACGGTTGTTGCAAATAGCGGAATCCAAGCAAAGCAACCTGATTTTGTCTGCAGATGTGGACACCGCAGAGGAGTTAATTAACATTGCCCGTCAGACAGGTCCGCATATTTGCATGTTAAAAACACATGTGGACATATTGCCCGATTTTACACAAGCTACCATTAATGAACTGAAACAAATTGCAAAGGAACATGATTTCCTTTTGTTTGAAGACCGGAAATTTGCCGATATTGGCAATACAGTACAAAAACAGTTTGCTGCCGGTTTGTTTAATCTTCCGTTATGGGCTGACGTATTGACGGTTCATGTTGTTGCCGGAGGAAGCAGTATAATAGCTCTCAAAGAAACCGGGTTGATGGAAGACAAAGGTTTGGTTATCATTGCGCAAATGTCAACCGCCGACACATTGACGGACGAGAATTATATTCAAAAAGCCACCAAGATTGGAGAGGCCAATAAAGATATTGTTATCGGCTATGTAGCTCAACAACCAATCAGTACCGATGCGGGATTACTTCAGTTTACCCCGGGCGTTCACCTTGCAGCCAAAGATGACCATCTTGGTCAAACTTATAATAGTCCCAGAGTAGCATTTACTCAGCGAGGTGCCGATTTTATAATTGTAGGCAGGGGAATCTATAAACATACCAATCCCGAACAAGCCGCTGTTTTATATAAAGAGGCAGGATGGCAGGCGTATTTACAACAGATTGCAGAATAAATTTGCAGCTATCACCGTTATTTTGCTTATTTTTTTCAGTTTAAAACTAATTAAATCTTCAAACCAATGAAATCTGAACAGTTATTGAGTTTTTTGCTTGCAATTTTCATGTTATTAGCCACTTTTTCACCGCAACAGGTTTTTGCTCAAAAAGGCAAAGAAAAAACTCAAGCAGAAATTGACAATGATCTTATAAAAAATTATCTCAAAAAAAACAAACTTACAAAAAAGTTCACTAAAACTGAAACCGGATTGTACTATCATATAGAACAAAAAGGCGAAGGTAAGCCGGCAGATGCCGATAAAAATTCAAAGTTCATTACAAAGGCTCATTGTTGGATGGAACAGTTTTCGACTCGTCGTATGACCGGGGACGAGCCATCGAATTTACACTTTCCATGGTTGTCAAAGGATGGCGTGAAGGCCTTATGTTTTTTAATGAAGGCACTAAAGGCACTTTACTTATTCCATCTGAATTAGCTTACGGACAACGGGCTATGGGAGATAATATTCCGGCAAATTCTGTTTTGCGATTTGACCTTGAATTGTTGGAGTTGATGGATAATCCTCAACCTGTTGCCAAAAAGGCCGAAGAAACTCAACCTGCAGATAAACGAGAACAGGAAGCTGCGATACTCGCCTATTTGGATAAATCAGACATTAAAGGCAAAGCTTTGAGAACCGAATCAGGCCTATATTATTATATAGAAAATGAAGGAACCGGCAAAAATCCCGATATCAACTCAACGGTAAAAGTTCATTACAAAGGCTGTTTGCTTGATGGAAAAGTTTTTGACTCTTCCTATGACCGCAATGAACCCCTTAGTTTTCCGCTGAATGGTGTTATCAAAGGTTGGCAGGAAGGAATACCCCTGTTTAAAGAAGGCGGTAAGGGCGTATTGATTATTCCGGCAGCTTTGGCTTATGGTTCCCGTACTATGGGACCCATTCCAGGAAACAGTATTTTGCGGTTTGATGTCGAGTTGTTGGAAGTGAAGTAAAGTTTATTGTTAAAATAGAATCGCAGACATACTATTGAATTTCAGCTTCCGTTATTAGCTTGCACTTTAAATTGGCAGATTATTTCTTCATTATATTATCTTATCAAACACAATCAATTTTCATGAAAAAAATTAAGGTTACACAGGTGTTTACGTTTCTTTTAGCGTTTATGATGTTGGTGGGTAGTGTGAGTTGTTCAAAAAACAAAAAAGCACAAAAAACGCAGGAACCTGTTCAGAAAGAAGGTAAAGTACGCGAGTATAAGAACTAACTCTTTCGAGTATCATTCGTTCGAATTTCTATTTAAAAAAGCGGTCAACTATAATTAGATGACCGCTTTTTGATTGTTTGAAACCTATGTTGTTTCTTTCAATTTGGTAAAAGCAGGTCATTATTAGCCGGATAAAGATTAAAGTTCTTTAAAACAATGTTTACCTGACATACGTTTTAGTTGCAGTTTCGCAATTTATGATTATTATTGTTCTGCCATTTTCTACCCAACCTCTAATAAAAACCTTACCCATGAAAATAGTAATCCGGTCATTCAAGCTGTTTTTAATAGTAGCCGTCTTTAGCACAATACGAGTTTATGGTCAGGAGCCAATTGTCGGCTCGACTCCGCTTACTTCGGACGATATTGTATTTAAAAGGGAATTTAGTGTCGGGTTAAAAGCGCATACTCATGGTTTTGGAGCATCTGCAAATTTTGTACGCATCAATAATATTTACAAGAAAAAATTTATCGAAGTAGAAATCATGAATATCAAACACCCCAAAGAGCGGCGACAGCAAAGCCCTTTTGCATCAGGGCGTAATTCGGCAAGGGGTTATATTTATGGCAAGAAAAATAGCTTTTATACCATCAATCTCAATTTTGGAACTATGCACACAATTACCAATAAAGGGCAGCGCAATGGGGTGCAGGTTTCCTGGTTTTATTCTTACGGGCCTTCATTGGGCATTGTCAAACCTTATTACTTAGAGTTGATTTATGATGTAAATGAAGTCGGTAATTTGATTACCCGTAACGAAAAATATACCGAAGAAAACGCCTCCTGGTTTTTAAACAACGGTTTGATTTATGGAGCATCGGGTATTACCTATGGTTGGAATGAAATCAATATTTTCCCCGGTATCCAACTCAAAGGAGGTTTTAATTTTGATTGGGCGAAGTTTTATGAAATGGTAAAGTCAATTGAAGTCGGTGCAATGGTAAATATTCATGCCGGTTTGGTCAAAAACAATGACGGAGATTTAAAAGTATCCCGGGTACCGATTATGATTGAAGAGCAAAACTCATTTGTGTTTACCAATCTCTATCTGCGTTTAAACTTAGGGAAACGCTGGTAGAAAATTCTTTTCCCTTCGAATTTTCAGATCAGATCCTTTTCAAAACTTGTCCTATTTGGCCATTAATTCAGAAGCCTTAATCTCCTGAGTCCATTTTAATTCTGCTTTGTCGTTATAGCAGGAAATAATCAGTTTGCGTTCTGCAGGTGTGCCCTTAAAGGCAATTTCTACAAAGTTTTGTTCGGCAACTAATGTGCCGGGAACTCTGTTGGGGTTATTGCCTTCTTTATGGTTGTTTATGGTGGCAAATGGCCGGGAAGTTAGCGGTGAACTTGTAATATCATACAACGGATAAGATTTGGAACGTTCAATTTTGATAATTTCGGTTAAATGTCTGTCGCCGCTCAAAAATAAAACCCCGTTTATTTGGTTATCCTCGATAAAGGACATCAATTGCCGGTATTCTTTTTCATAATGTACAAAACATTCATAATCATTGATTGGATTGAGCATTTGGCTTCCGGAAACTATGAATTTAAATCTGGCATTTGAAGTTAACAATGAACAGGTTAGCCAGTCCATTTGTTGATTTCCTAAATAGTTTTTGTTTTCCGATGCGTTTGGATATTTTTCCGGCCAACGATAATAGCGGTTGTCGAGCAGGAAAAATTCGGCATCTCCCCAGACGAAACTGCTGTAAATGCCTTTGTTTTCGGCTTCACCAAAAGTTTTATTTCCCCAATAATCGGTAAAAGCCTGAAGACTGATATCTTTTAAATTGTAAGTTACGTTTGAATCATTTGGTCCAAAATCATGGTCATCCCATATAGCAAAATTAGGTCTTGATGATAAAAAGGGCTGCAATTCTGGCAGTTTTCTCACATGTTGGTATCGGTACTTGATCCCGTATTCAGAACTCCAGTCTGCTTCCCGCAAATAAACATTATCGCCTACCCAAAGCATGAATTCAGAGCGATGTTGAGTCATTGTTCTGAAAATATCCGTAGATTGCCCATAAGGTTGTCCGGGTCTGTCATAAGGTTCATCGTTGATATAGGCACAAGAACCAAAAATAAACGAAAAATCAGGTGGATCTTCCCGCCACTCCCATAGTTTTCGCGTGGAAAACAACAAAGGATAAGGAGTATTGTGAACAACCCCGTTTAGTATAAGTTGATATTGATAAGTTGTGTTTATGTCTAATCCCTTCAGTTTGATTTTAACCGGATTAAACTGATTGCCCAAAACACCGCCATAAGTTTGTGTTAATGCTTTATAATAAGGGGAATCCTGTTTCCAGTATTTGATGGCAATGCTGTTAACCTCCGTGCTTACTTCTAACCAAATCAAAACTTCGCGGTGTTCAGTATAACCCGGCATAGGGCCGGATATCAGCAAATGATTGTTTTGTCCGTTACAGGTTTGAGAGGCAAAAATGAAAAAAACAAAAAAACTGTAAATCAATCCTAAAGTCTTAAAATCATAGTTTCTTTTGGCAAATTTATACATGTGTGGTTTTATTATAGCTGTTTTACCGGAAGTTATGTTTCTTTTTGTTTGTCGAACCAAACCGGGGAATCGTCTTCTGCATCACAATTGTAGTTAACGGTTATTTCTTCGTTAGCTTCAATATTTTTATGGCAAATAAAAGTCAGGATATTGTGTTCATAGTCTGCCTCATAAAAGGCATTTGGTGTATAAGAATGATTATACAGAGAACCATAACCCATAGCCAAAGCAATCATGTTTTGTTCTTCCCCCCAAATAAAATAATAGTCGTACAAGCCTGTTTTATCAATAAATAGTTTGTCGGCTTCTGATGACAACAAGACTGGACATACTTCAATGATTTCTCCTTTTTTGATGGCATGTGCTGCAAAAACACCCCTACCTTTACCCGGCGAATTGGCAATATAGATATTTGGTCTCAGTGAGTTTGGAGCAATGATTATTCCGGACATAAAATTTTAAAACAAAAAGATGAACAAACAAAGGAAGCTAAAAAAATCAGATTAGCAAAACAAGTCAGCGTTATGTTTTGATTAAATCTGTTGATTTTTAACTGTCAAATCAATAGGCTATATGAAACTCCATACTATTCGTTGGCAGCACGAATACAAATCTGTTGTAGTTCAGTTTGTAATGCACTATCCATAAATTGTTTAAACGTATCCTTGTTATAAACCGGACTGGAATCAGGAGTTTCGCTTGACTTGATTATTCTTGCTAATCCCTCTAAACGGTGATGAATAAACAGATAACGAATCAAACAATCACAATATACCATTTGCTGTTGAGTACCCTGAACCGGAATATTGCCCAATTTAAGACATGCGTTTCTTGCTGTTATCTTCAAAACAGCCAACTGTTTTTCAGAGGGCTGAAAAAGCAACCGGTGAATATCCGGATTGCTTGCCGAATACAAAACTTCAAAACTGCTTTGATCTGTTACAGGTAATAAACTTGCATACATCCTATAACTGCTGTCCGTTGCGGGAATTTCAAGATGTTGTTTGATTTGTTTCAATCCTGCAAGGTATTGATAGGACAGGGAAACTTTTTCACCGTCAATGATAACTCCCCCTTTTACCATATCTACTGAAGTAACGATCCCACCCATTTCCAGATTGTTGTTTAACTGATTTGTCCGAATGATGTTGGTAATAAAAGGAACCCCAAACCCACCGAAAATTGAGCTAAAAACGAAAATAATAGCTACTATCAACAGGCGGTCTTTCCACTTGCGCAATTTTGCAGTTGAACTGCTCGAATATTCGGGAGAAGTAAAACGGTAAGCGTATTTATCTCCCACTTTTTCAATGCTCAACACACAAAGTTCATCATCTATAAAAAAGTTAAAGGCCTTTTCAGATTGCTGAGCCGGTAAAGATTCTTCATAAAGAAGAATTCCGTTTAGCCGCACATAAACTTTTTGATGAGTTAAGTCGTGCGCCAACTCAATTGTATGCCGTTTCAACTTACCGGCATAAACCCAACTTTTTTTATTTATCATGCTTTAACAAATGGATGGACTATTTATTGGTTTAAAACGGTTTAACTGACTGCTAACTGAATATTCAAATGTTCAGGAAATTTACAAAACACCTATCTTAACTGTATGTACCTGATTACCTGCTCCTATCTGGATAAAATACATGCCTTTTGCCTTTGGCATTTGTAATTCCAATACCTGATTGCGTACAGTTGCCTGCTGATTAGTTACAAGTTGGCCTAATGCATTGTAAACGCGTATATCCAAAGTTTTAAACTCGTTAAAATTGAGATCTAAAAATACCTGCCCTTCGGAAGTCGGATTGGGAAAAACCTTCACCGCATGAGCCAATTCATCCTGATTTAACTCCGGTTCTACTGAAGTGGTATTTTCACATTCAATCCCATTGTATTCTCCTCCCAAATCATAGCCAACCGTAAAATGATGGACAATATCCATTCCGAAATCAGGTTCAAAGTCCACATAATACCCTCCTGCCGGATTTTTAAGACGTACCCATCCGTTGCCTTCACTTGGAGCTGCCCACCAACTGACTCCGTTTTGTCCTCCATCGGTAAATCGGAGAGTGTAACAACCGTTTGGCAGATTAAATACATCGTCATAAGTAGTGTTGTTAGTCAAACCGGTACGGGAATACACGATTTGCCCCAAATCATTGGTCAGGGTATAAGCATTTTGATAGGCCACAGCATTGGTGCGGAAATAAAGACTTAACCCGCTTTGATATTGAGGAGGAAGCGTAAAGGGAGATTCCAAATAGTTGTTGTTGAGGTATTGATCTCCTCCGATTGCATAATTGGGTTCACTAAGTTCAACATAAAAAACTGGATTTTCTGAATTCAGGTTAGTCCAGTTAAATAAAGGCAAAGTAACTTCTGCTTCCTGCATAAAAGCAAGTTGTCCGGTCCATCTGAAGTAGCAAGGAAAGGTCGGGGCGATATCGCTGTATTGTTTCACACCATAAGTAATCAAGACACTTGTAATAGTTTGTGCGCCTGTATTCCGTATTTTTATCCGGGGATTGGTACATATCGGATTTTTACGGCTATGCATATCGTCCAAGCTGGGATTTATAATATCTTCCACCGATACATCAAGCGAATAGCTTGGCTGCCCATAACTGATAAGATGAGCTGAAATTATATAGTTCCCGTAAGGCATAGTTGAGCCTTGTATTTCATAATCAATACTAACCGGTTGACCGGGGGTTACAAAAGGGGTTAACTCGTGTTCATAAGAATTAACTACAGCTCCGGGGCACCATCCTGCGCGGTCATAGACCCAGGTGCCTCCCTGAGGGTAAACGAAATTATCTGAACACTCATTCCAAAGATACCAGTTAAACTGTTGAACCCCATCAATTCTTATTCTGTGAAATTTGGGGCAAAATTCAGCGCAGTTTTCAGAATTTGCTCCAAAACCATGTCCGCTGGAACGCGTTTTAATTTTGAAAGTTGATGCTTCTTCGGGTAAGTTGATGGTTACAGGAGGCAAATGCGCATTGGTTAACATTGCCGAATAGTCATAGCTGCCATCGTTATAAATTTTCTTCAAGCCCAATACTTCCCGGGGTGGGGTTCCTTTAATAAATACAAATTTAAGGTCAAGTAATTCCTGGTTATTGCCGGCTCGTAAATCAACCGTACCTCTCAACAAAGGAGCGTAATCGGTTACATCAAAAACCCATCGTTTACCGTCCGGTCCAAGGTCTAAGTTTATCCCATAGGGAGTTATATATCGCCCAATTTCATAGGTAACTGTATTGCTGTAATATTCATGATCATTTCTGATAATCGTTACATCCGGATTAACCAATATTGAATCAACTTTTACTCCATTTAAAAAAGTATAGGTATAAATATTAGCAGGCCAGGCATAAAATGAACTGGTTGCCAGGCTTGGATGATTAGGGTCATCGTCTTGTATGATACCCGAACTGCCGGAATTTTCGTAAAGAACAATAAAAGACAAATCGTTTTCTTCCATTTCATCGGCAAAAACAGTGTTAAAATCCGACTCATATACCCCTTGTTCATAAACAATATTGGGGCGAAGATTTGTAGTGCTGATATTCCACACATTATTAACAGGGTTAATTTTTTTCCATTGAGGATAACCATGCATGACGGCGTGATTTGCAAAATAAGACACGTCCGTTAAAGTGTTCCCAATGTTATCATTCATCGGATAATACCCTATCAGGTTCGCAAAATCTGGATGTGTATCGTCAATAGACCTAAACATCAGGGAACTGATAGAAGATGCATCTAATGCTTTGTTAAAAATTGCAAATTCTTTCATCATGCCGTTGTAATAATCTGCAGGATTAGTCGTGTTTCCTCCTATACCAATTAAAAATTTGTCAATTCCACCCATAGTCCTGAATTTTGCAGAACCGGTATGCCAAAGAATACCATTTTGGTAAATGTTCATCACACCGGTTGTGGAATTTTTGGTAAAAGCCCAATGAGTCCATTGTCCTTCATATTCTAAAGGAAGGGCTGCTTTTTCAATTCGGTCATAAGAAGCAGAGCCGCTGTTTCCGGCATCCCAATAAATATTGCCGTTGCTCCAAGGCAAATGCACGTTTAAAACCCTGTTTCCGGCTGCGTCAATTCCTTCAAAATTATAGTTGTTTTTTGGTTGAACATCTGGATTTCCATAAGTCCAAAAACTAATTGTTACTTCGTTGTTTAATGTACTGATGGCAGATACAGGCACATCAATATAATCGGACCCTTTAAAATCGAGACAATACTCAGTTCTGTTGTTGTAAATGCCGGAAGAAAAAGCAGTTTCTTCTGACATCACCGAATTATCTGCACCGCTTTGCCCATTGCTGTAAGAAAATTCAAGGACCAAATTTGAAGAGCCATTCCAGTTAAAAGGATTGCTAAACTGCAAATCCTGCCAGTCAGTAGCGGAAAAAGTCGTGTTTAAACGATAAACCTCAACAAAATCAGTTTTTTCATAATCATTAGACGTAAGCTGATTTTTAAAAGAATGTTTCATCCGGATAGTCAGATGGTTTAAATCTGCACCTAAAGCACTAAGATTAAGTTGCATACCGGTAATTAAGCCGGCTTCAAGTCCGGCATCAGTTAGTTCACTTGCTCTCCAGACAAACTGTGCCCTGCGGGTGCTCACACTTGTTCCAAAAACCTGTTCGTTATTTTCGGTTCCGGCACCAATAGTTGCCGTATTTAATGAAATGGTATTATTATGTACAACTTCAGTTTGTTCGGAGCGATAAATTGTATAGGTTGGTGAAGTAGTATATTGTAAAAGGCTTGGCGTATTTCCATTGATGGTGTAATTTGGCTGAACTTTATAGGTTGAATCATACAGTCCATCGTGGTTTGTTACGACAAAATAAGTCAGATAATCCCATTCACCACAGGGATATTGGTCTGCATTGGTTAAAGGGCTGCATTTCAGGGTTTGATACATCAACACTTTTTCATAAGATTCAGAGCCATCGGGAAAAGTAAATGTTCCGACATAAGGTGCTCCCCAACCAATAGGGCTGGGATCGTTAAACGTAAATGTCTGAACTACGACTGTGTCTCCGGGCTGACGCTGAGCAAAAATATTGGAGTTAAAGAGTGAAAATCCAATTAAAAACACTGCCCATACAAAAGACTTTCGGGCTGAACTTAAAATTGATAAGTGTAAAAAGTTATTCATAACAAGACAGGACTTAAGTGAAGAAGGTAAAAAAAATTAAAGGTACATAATAATTTGGTTTATGCGTGTCCTGATAAACGCAAACCTTTTGGTAGGTGGCATATTGATGGTTAAGACAAAAAAAGCACTTACCTGAATTGCAGATAAGTGCCGACAATAATTAATATAGATAAGTTATCTTTAAGAATAAAGAGGTAATTCCGGAGTAAATTTACCACCCTAAAATTGAAGAAGGACTCGATTTAGAATACCAATATTCTTTGTAACCCCCCACACTCATATCCTGAATAGTATTATGCCGTCCCAGATTTCCTTCCCTGATGATTTGATCCATCAAGCTATTGTATTCACTAGATGTTAAGTTGCCGTAATCTGAACTTTGTGTCGGTTTGGTGTAGGATAACTGAGCTAATAGCTGATTCTGTTGAGTATGATTTAACTGACTCATCACATTTTTTAACATAGTGCCTAAGTAGGCATAATACATCACAGACGCAATTGCCTGTTGGTTCAAAGTTGGAAACTGAGTGATAATATCGTTGCGAAGAGAATTTTTTATTTCTGAATTATTAAATCCGTTAGTTCCATATTGGTTCAATCCAGTTAAATATGAAAAACCTTCTAAATCTGTTTCTGTAAAAGCTGCCTTATTTGCCTGATTATATGCCAATACAGGGGCGCTATCTTTTGCAAGTTTTGCAAAATAGGCCAATTGTTCGTCCGGATAAGAATAGGTGTTTTGATAAAAATACCCTTTAATAACTCCCCAGGCGAACCCGATTTGTGAAGGGTCGGTCAACTGTCTGAAAGTTGCAAAATCGCTTTGAAGACCTGAAGCAAAACTGACAATTTGAGCAGGATATTGGTTAAACAGCGAAATCAAATTGTTTTCTATTTCTTTTTTTTCCGTTTCAGATAGTAATTCCATAGTTAAAAGTTCAGTATAACCAATATAAATCTGTATGTGTTCTGCAGTTAAAGCATAACCGTTTTGATTAGCTAATATTTGCATCTTAGTCTGTGCATTTAATTGATTAAAAGAGTTAGTAAACATTGCAAGTAACATAATAACGAAAGTTAACTGATTCATAATTAAAGATTTTGTTTGTGGTAATTTTGATTTGTAAGACAAAGATAACAGCCGGTAAAACCATAAAACAAACCAAAAACCATCTGAACTTAAAGGTTGGGAGGCAACCTAAAACAGCTAAACCCTTTTAATATAACGGGTTTCAATGCCGAATAATTAAAGAATACAGTTAAAAAACCAGTGTGGAAAATTATCAAAAATTTAGACCCATTCCCGCCTTTAAAAAGAAATGAGTTTTATTTAATCACTAATGTTGCTGCCAAAATTATTTTTATAGGTTTTAGCTAATTCTTTCATTGGAATTTCCTTGATTTTACTTTCCAGCCAAAACCTAAAATCAAACAATCGCAAAGGAGCAATTTCTTTAGGATCTTTGTCAATTGCTGTTTGAATATTTTCATAAAACTCCCGGTAAAGAACCAAAATCTTATCCTTACCCTGAATATTCAGTAGTTTTTTTAAAAATTTTAAAAACAGGTTTTCGATAACAAACAGTCTTTGCCTGTCCTGAAGAAACCGGTAAGTGGAACGCAATGTATATTCGAGCAATGCTTCATTTCGCAATTCAAGATGAGTAAGTAAATTCAAAATTCGCAAACCGGCATAATAATCTGAAAAATTAATCACCTCGTCTATATTAAGTGCTTCGTTAATTTCAGACAGCGCTTGTTCAAACATCCCTACCATAAAATAGGAACGTGCAATAAAAAATAAATTACCGGTAATGATGTGTTTATATAAAGGGAATAAGGCATGGCGGGATTTTATTGGTTCGACAAAAACTAACGCTGCTTCTAAGTCCCAAGTTTTATAATGCCTTAACAGTCTTAAAATATAATAACCGCTCTGATATAAAGCTGCATCTTCGGTTTTAAGCTTATTGCTTTCGTTGTCTAATAAATGCCCAAGTTTTTGAATGCAAACATCAAATTCTTTCCATCGGCTTAGCCCCATCAGAATTCCCAGCTGCATATCTAAAAAATAAAGATAGTCTTTTAGGTTTATTTCTATTAAATAAGGATTGTCTTCAAATAACCGGATGCCTTTAATCAGATAATTGTGCATTTCCTGTGT
The DNA here is from genome assembly GCA_016700115.1 of Sphingobacteriales bacterium. Classification (NCBI taxonomy): domain Bacteria; kingdom Pseudomonadati; phylum Bacteroidota; class Sphingobacteriia; order Sphingobacteriales; species Sphingobacteriales bacterium. The sequence continues at coordinate 4,613,363 of CP064999.1, forward strand.
ATTGTTAAGAAATCCCTGATACAACACATGAATATTAATGTATGACAATTTGCTGAAATTGGTTAAAGCACAATTCTCGTCTTGCAAAAAAGGATGTTGCATCAGTTCGTGAAACTCTGAAATCTGCTTCTCGCTTCTTGCAACTGTGCCCAATTGCCTCCATTTGGTGTGAAAGGTTCTAAGCAAGATTGCCATCTCCATGTCGTGCCGGACTAAATTTGTAGTTTCCATGTTTTTTTGAACAATGCTGTTAAAAAACATTTCATTCAAAGCAGAAAAAAAATCGGAATTTTTAAGTTGTTCAAATAGCAGGTAACAAAACAAACTCCATTGTTCGTTCATTTGAGCTTTTTTCAAACCAATCTCAATTTTTTTCAACCCTTGATTAGTAAGTCCTTTGCGGGTTAACAATTCTATTTCGCGTAAAAGCACCAAAATCTGATCCGTATTCGACTTTCCTTCATTATAAGTAACAGTACTGTTCAACACCATACTGTACAGGTATCCTTTTGTAGCTGAGAAGTTTTTGGTGAATTTCTCTTTTGCAAACTGCTTTAACAGCTTACTCTCATTATACACGTCTTGTTTGTCTATAGCATCAAACAATTGTAAATAAGAACTTTGAACTTCACTTTTATTGGCGACCGTTTTTTTGTAACCGTATCTTTTGAAATAGGCTTTTTCAGACGGAGTCAAACTTTTTATTAAATCAAACAAATCGGTATTGTATGCCATGTGTCAACAATTTTTTATTCTTTTACAAAAATACTTGTTTGATGTTTTAAAAATGCTTTGATAATTAACTCAATAAATAGTCATGTCAACCAACTACTTTTTTGGATATTTTCTAAAATTAGAAAATCTTGATTAGTTTTACTTAAGGTTGTCTTTTTTTACGGGCATTTTGCTTTAAATCCCTCCTGTTTTGTTTTTGCAATAATTTATTCGAAATTTATTCTGAAATTTAATTCTGTTTTTTTCAAAAAAAACAGAACTTTGAAGTCATAAAACAGTTTTTAACGTAAGCAAATACCCTCAATAATTATTGAACGATATGTCCCATGTATTTCAAGATGAATTGGACAAAATCTTAGACCAGTATTTAGAAGGCAAACTGAATACGGAAGAAGTTCGCTTGTTACATAATAAATTGAAGCAGGGAAATTTGGATTCATTTGATGAGCAGGAAGATACGGCTGAAATTTTTTTACCGAACGACATTCGTTTCCCTAAAACAAGTGAAGAAAAAATGTCCGATCAGTTGTTTTATTCATCTTCGGGAAAAGAATTTGATCTGGAAGAAACAAACTATCAAAAATTTAAACTCCTCAACGGAAAGTACGCCCCGTTAATCGCCATCTTTTTTACCATCATTTTAGTTGTTCCGTTTTTGTTCATGTTCATGTCCCTTGGAAAAGAACAGACTTTGGTTTTCAGGCATTTCACCCCTCCTGATATTTTATCTACAAGCAGATCTTTTGAAAATGCAAATTTAGAGAATGAGTGGAATAGTATCGTACTTAAGTATCGTTCCGGAAATTTTTCATCTGCTATCGTGTCTTTTGAAAAAATGTTTGACAACCCACTCCCGGATGTGTATATTGACCATTTTTACTTAGGGGTTTGTTATATTGCTATAAATGAGCCAAAAATTGCACTAAATCATTTGCAAACTTCTTTGTTCTTAAGCAAGTATTCTGAATTAACCCCTTCAATTCAATGGTATCAGGCATTGGCCTATATCCAAAACGGACAACCTCAAGATGCCCGCAAAACACTTATCGAACTGACAACTCACCCTGAATTTAAAGATTTTCAAAAAGCCGAATTGCTGCTTTCTGAACTTTGAACCAATCTGAATTCAATTTTACCAATTTAGGTTTGATTAGTTAATAATTCTTTTAATTGAGTTCAGCTAATATTTTTATTTCCCAAAAAGAGTTATGTTGCTTAACATTCCTAATCTCAAACACCTTGATAAAGGCAATTTTTTTCTCATTGCCGGCCCATGTGCTGTAGAAAGTGAAGACATCGTTTTTGAAATTGCTGATCAGGTTATTCCTTTGACCGATGAGTTAAAAATCCCTTTTATCTTTAAGGCATCCTATCGCAAGGCTAACCGGTCTCGGTTAGATTCCTTTACCGGAATTGGAGATGAAAAAGCCTTTGAAGTGCTGCAAAAATTACGTAACACCTATCATGTACCGGTTACAACCGATATTCATTTGCCGGACGAGGCAGTTCATGCAGCAGAGTTTGCCGATGTTTTACAAATTCCGGCTTTCCTTTGCAGACAAACAGAACTTTTGGTAGCTGCTGCTAACACAGGGAAAACGGTCAATATTAAAAAAGGTCAGTTCCTGTCCCCTCAATCCATGAAATTCGCTATTGATAAAGTCCGGCAATCAGGTAATCCTAATGTCATTGTTACAGAGCGGGGAACGACATTTGGCTACACAGATTTGGTTGTAGATTACAGAAGTATCCCAATTATGCAATCGTTCAACGTACCTGTAGTATTAGATTGCACACATTCATTGCAACAGCCTAACCAATCTGAAGGGATAACAGGAGGTTTACCTGATTTAATCAATACCATAGCTCGTGCCGGTATAGCATCTGGTGTGGATGGTATTTTTATTGAGACCCATCCAAAGCCTGAAACAGCGAAATCTGATGGTGCTAATATGCTCCGGCTAAGCGAGTTAAAGAAATTATTGACTCAATTAGTGCGAATTAGAGAATCTATTTATTAACTTTGCGCGGCTACAAATATTTTGCGCCTTATTTAGCCAACCAACAATTAAGTAACTAAACGGTTAAATACCAGTTTATGACTAAATTCCCCAAACTATTGGGTGTATTGTTGATGTTGATACCCCTTAAGGGGTTAAACAGTTTCACAGAATACGTAGATATATCCAGCTACCGAATTTGTTATGCTAAAGACAGTGGCGGATGTTTATCTGACCCTGCACCTCAACCGGAAGATGAGTTGATTTCTGATAATAATTCGGAGGCACAAAACGGACAAATCAATACACCAGAATTTAAAGAAGACCGAAAACTTTCTGTCAAAGGTAAATCTAAAAGAAACAAGGCTTTTCCTACTACTGTTGCTGACGAAAGCGCTGAGTGGGTTCAGGCCAATTCTGCCAACAGTCAATCAGAAGAAGAAATCAGTTACCGCGCCGGTTCCAGCAGAAAAACAGTAAATTCTGCAGGAGTTGTTGTTGCTGATGATGCCATCAGATATGCCATAAATTTGGTTCCTGTTGCAGATTCTTACGAAAGCTACAACGGTTATAAGCCTGATATTAAAAAAGGCAGCTACAAAACTGTTTTGAGCGACATTAAAAAACACAAACAATTTTTGTCGGACGCTTTGGACAGAAGCAAATCACCGTCTGAAAAGCACGCTATTATTCAGGACGCATCTAACCTTTTTTCGGATGCTTTTCTGAACCATATCATGCCATTTTGGTATGGCACCCCTTGGGATTTTGACGGACATACTGATATTCCGGGAAGAGGACAAATTGCATGTGGATATTTAGTTTCGACCACATTGAACCATTTAGGAGTTAACGTGAACCGATATAGTTTAGCTCAACAATGGCCGATTGATATCGTCAGAAGCCTTTGCATGAATGACTATTACCACTATGCAGTTAAAAGCCAAGCGATTGAAGGGATTAGAAATATGGGGTATGGCCTTTATGTTTTAGGCTTAGATAATCATGTTGGCTTTGTAAAATATGACGAATGGGGAGTTCACTTTATCCATTCTAATTGGGCAGGAAGCCAAACTGTTGTTTCAGAAGACCCCCAATATTCTACAGCATTCACGTCTTCTAAAAATTACTATGTTGGAAAGCTGACCGAAAATGAAACCTTTATCACCAAATGGCTACAAGCAACCGGTTTTAAAGTTCAAAAAGGTTAATTCCGACTATCAGTTTTCGTTGGCAAAATTCTTCTAAATCTATCTGATTAAGGTTACATTACCTTTAAGATAATACTCTTGGGGGCTGTTGAGCATTTTGTATTTAAGATGCCAAACATACACACCTAATTCACAGTCTTTGTTGTTAAAAGTTCCGTTCCATCCTTCGGACTGTGACTGAGTACTAAAAACCTGTTCTCCCCATCTGTTAAATATCTGCATTTCGAAGGTTTCCATTCCGATAGTTACCGGTCTGAAAACATCGTTTCTGCCATCCTGATTTGGTGAAAAAGCATTGGGCAACACAAAATCATTGCTCAATTCAATGCAGATGTTCCTGCTTATAACTGCATTACAATTACCTTCGTTTTCCAGGTAAAGCGTTACCGTATAGGTTCCCGGCAATTCATAATAATGTTGTACTATTTCTCCATAGAAATATTCTGCGGTTGAGCCATCTCCAAAATCCCAATAACCTGATGTCCCGCCTAAACTAAAATCTGTGAAATACAATTGTAAAGATTTTACACATCCTGCCTGATTTTCGTTAGTTTCAAAGCCTGCATAGACCAATGGATAATTAGGCATATCAATTACCACATCAGTATGACAACCTGTTTCTGAATTGGTAATTACAGCATAATAAGTTCCCGCTGTACCGCTTATATAGGTAGAATTTTGAGAAGTATGTTGCCAGTTAACGATGTATTCTGCATCATCCGGAAGATTTAAATCAATAAATCCCTCCTGTCCGTAACAAACGGGCTGATTGGTTGTGTAAGTATAGCTGATTGAATCAGCGACACTTACCATAATATCTGCAGTAGCCGGTATGGTACATCCGTCTGTAACAGTTACGGTGTATAAGGTAGTCTGATTTGGGCTGACGGCATGTATCTGCCCAAAACCTAAGCTATTGTCCCAGTTATAGGTATAACTCTGATGGGCACCTCCCGATGCAAATGCAGAAACAGGAAGGGAATATCCTTTACAAATCAATGTATCAGGGGGGGTGCTGATCGTGATGGAATCGCCAACATTAAAAGCATAAAAGGCCAGATTACTACAACCATTGTCATATTGATAAGTCAACAAAACAGGTCCGGGACCAGCATCAACAGGATTAAAAGTATATCCGTCTGTAGCATTTCCGGTTATTCCTATTCCAGTAAATGTGCCTCCGAAAGGGGTTGCATTCAGAGGCAAATCAATATTATTATAACAGACAAACGTTCCAAAGGTCTGTATAGTAACCGGTTCAACAGAATTGACAAAAACGATAAGGGTATCTGTACAACCTGATGGTGATTGATAAATGATGTTGTTTACGGGATTGGCAAGCAATGGGTCAAAAATGCCGATGGTTTCAGCACCGGGCAAAATTCCGGTTCCTGTCCATAATCCTCCGGGTGGATTTGGTGGTGAGAAGTTTGGAATTACAAAGAAAGCATCTGTAACACAGCGGATTAGATCACCACCGGCATCAATCGGATGAACGGTCATAATCATCAAACTGCTGCAACCGTTGACCGAATAGGAAAGCTGATAGGTTCCGGGCAAAACCGAAGAAGGATTGAAATAAGCAGGAGTTCCGGAGCCGACAATACCACTACCTGACCAAAAGCCTCCGGGTGGTGATGCTAAATTGCTGATATTGATTGAATCGGCATTGTGACAAATACCTAAAGAATTGTTGCTGATTACCGTATTGTTTACATCTAAAGTTAACTGATCGGAACATCCGTCAAAAGTATAGGTCAGGACTTCGGAAAAATCATTTCCACCCTGAATAGTCGGGTTAAAAGTACCGGTAACAGGGTTAGTAAGTCCGGAAGGCAAACTGTTTGAGGACCAAATTCCGCCGGGAGGCAGTCCTATGCCTGGTAAACTGATGATTGGGGCAGCAAAAGGACAGACTTGCAGATAGTCCTGTACATCAACATCTACGACAGATACATTAATTTGCTCTGCACAGTTTCCGGGTAAATTGTATTGTAGGGTATAGTTTCCAGCACCGGCATCGGTCGGAGAGAAAAAAGTATTTCCGGCATTTGTAAAAATAGCTGAGCTACCGGTCCACCATCCACCGGAAGGCGATGCAAACAATTCTATATCAGTAGCGCAAACTACTGTGGCACTAACATTTAGGTTAATTGCCTGTACGTTTACAGAGGTTTGTCCTGCGCATCCATTATCTGTGGTGAAAGTTAAAGAATAAACTCCTCCGGCTCCGGGAGTAAATAAGCCTGCGGGAGTAATAAACCCTCCGGTATCAGACCATTGACCTGACATTGGTGGGGGATCTACCATAAATGGCGCTCCGCCTTCACAGGTTGCATAAATATCTGTAAATACAGGAGTCGGGTGAACAATGGCAGTTGTTGTGGTTGAACATTCGTTTTCAAAATATGTCAATTCAAAAGTGCCGGCATCGGAGACAGAGAAAAGATTTCCGGAAAGATTATCTCCTTCCCAAAAGCCGGAATCCGGTAAAAGGGGCATGGTTAAGCCTTCTGACTGACATACTTCCACAATTGTATCCGGCAAAAGAGGAGCCGGATTAAACACCACAACTGCTGTATCATAGCGTGTTGCACCTGTAGCATCGGTCAAAATTGCCACATACTCAATCGTATAAGAAGTGGCTGTAGCCGGGGCTGTTACAATATAAGGATCGTAAGGCAATTGGGTATCTATGCCAAAAGGATTACCTCCCCCGTTGACTGACCAATTTAACGTATAAGGCGATACGCCTCCGCCTATATCCAAATTAAGCGTGTCTGACTGCCCGGGACATAACAAACTATCTATACTCAGGCTGACATAGAATGGACAAATTGCAATTTCCCGTTCTACTAAATAAATCTGATTGCCGCTTTGAATTTGCAGCGAAATGACGACAGGAGAAGGAGTATTTGCACTGAAACAAATGGTGTGCGGGCCTTCTCCAACGAGGTAGTCATAGGGAGGAGCCCAATTGTATTCATACTCAAAAGTACCCCCATAAGCAGTTGCTTCTATTTCGGCACAATAGCCGGTGTCTTCACAAACACTGTTAGGCGTATCTAAAACTACAACAAACGGGCAGTTTTGCAACCACCCTGTAGCCGTGATACTTGTCCCTGTGCCATCGGAAATGATGGCAGCTATCGGCATAATAGTATCTGTTATACAAATAAAATGAGGGCCAAAGCCTTGCAAAGTGTCAAACGGTGCTTGCCACTGAACGGTATAATTACCATCTCCACCCTGAGCAATTGCAGTTACCGGAATACAAAAGTTGACATCTGTCAGGGAATCACAAGCATAAACGGCTACGGCTACGAAGGCCTGTAAAGGGCAAACATCAACAAACCAAGAGGCGAAAACCTGTACTCCGGTAAAATTATCGGTTACTGTTAACGAATAGTTAGTGGGTTGTGTTATCGTAATTGTTCCTGAAGCTACATTAGCCCCTTCGTTTAAGGCCGGAGACCACTGATAGCTATAATCATTGGATGGTCCGGTAACAATTGCGCTGATGTCTGCTGTTTCATTACAAACTAAGTCCGGTCCGGCTATTGAAGCTGTCAAGGGGCATAGGTCAATCAAAATATCGGTGATTTCAATTGATTGTCCGGTAACAGCATCAGTTACCGTTACACTGTAAAGAGTTGGGGCTGTTATCTGAACAGTCCCCCCTTGTACGTTTGCACCTTCTATGAGTGCGGGATTCCAAAGATAATTGTATTGTCCGCTTCCTCCGGAGGGGTTGGCATTAATGGGCAAAGGCGCACCACAGTACAAACCAGATGTACTGACCGTAGCTGTAAAGGGGCATACGGTTAGGTTTGCCGAAGCTGTTGCAGTGTTTCCGGTAGCATCGGTAACCGTTACATTCAATGTTGTATTAGAAACGGCACAGACCGAGTTTGTTGCTGCGTTGCTGAAAATATTGGTAACTGCTGTGGGGTCTGAAGCCTGCCATTGGTATGTATATGGCGGATAACCTCCGGTTGTAATTGTGCTTAGATTTAAACAATTACCTTCACAAAAACTTGCATCCGGCAAAAAAGCCGTAAAAGGACAAACTTCAATATAAGTACTTACTGTTACACTTTGCCCTAACCCGTCCGTTACGGTTAGAAAATAGGTCGTAGAAACCGGCGGGCAAGCATTTCCCTGTGCTACATTTGCACCTTCCAGTAAAGGAGGAGACCATGTGTAGTTATACACTCCGTTTCCCCCCGTAACAATCGGGCTGAGAAAAGAACAACTGCCGCAGTTGATATATTCTTCGGGTAACAAGACTTCTAACGGACAATTTGTAACGGTAAAATTAGCTACTGCGTTAAAATTCCATACATCATCGCAAATATCTGTATAAGAATAGAAAAAAAACAGACCATAGACCCCGCCTGAAGTAATTGGGTTTGCGAGTTCAATTAAGATGGAAGTGGTTTGCCCGTTTATACAGTTCTGAGGAATTGCATTTGAAACAGCGGGAGCATTACTGCCGCTGATGGTAAAACTTCCTGCTGTTACAGCACTGCAAAGGATTGGTGCAGGTAAGTTTATGAGGAAGGATTCTTCCAGACAGGGCACATCGTTAATGGTAAAAGGCGGAATAGGAGGAGGTTGTTGAAGCGTTGCATCCCAACTGATATTGAATCCCGGTCGGGTAACCGCCAAATCGGAGTAAAAATGGAAGGTGAAACAGGAAATTCCGCCTGCTGCCTGACCGGGAATAGTGATGGAAGTGGGAGACTGATCTCCATTTAATGTCATCAGCATAGTTCCGCTCAGATCATTCCCCGCATAGATTGTCAGTGAATCATGGGTGGCTTCTGTGCTGAATGAGTTTACAGAGATGGTGATTTGCACGGCATTGGGAATACAGACTGTAAAAGTCTGATTTTCATTCAGACCATAATCTCCCGGATTGTTCCCGCCAATACCTCCATCTTCCACATCTCCTTCGCAGTCAATGACCGTTTCACCATTATTACTCAACAAGTCGTATTGCGCCTGTATTACGGCAGAATAAGAAAACAACAGGAAAAGGAAAGTCAGATATTGGTGTAAAAGTCTGGGCATAGTGCTGTAATCTTTGATAAAGTGCAAAAACCTTTTACCGGAATTGTCTTTAGCAAAGATAAGCAGGAAAATAAAAGCGCGATTAAAAGCTTAAAAGAAGTGCGGTTAATTGACCAAATCCCCTCTCAATTTGCGGTATCTTTTACGTGCTTCCACTACATAGAGGCTTCCCGGGTAGTTTATCAGCAGGTTTTGATAGTGCTCCATGGCCTTTTCTTTATTGCCAAATTGGTTTTCGTTTAGTTCTGCCAACTGAAACAGGGCATCATCGGCCAAAATATCGGTTCCGTAGCTGTCTAATACTTCATTCAGGTACTGAGCTGCTTCGGTATATTTTCTTTGCTGTTTTGACAATTGTGCGCGGGCAAACAAAATGTCGTCGTTCAGGGCATGTGCCGGATATTCTTTGTTAACTGAATCTAAGGTGGCAATAGCTGCCGTTCTTTTGTTTTGTAAAATCAATAACTCAGCACGGGCATACATTTGCATCGGAACGGCCGAAGTGTCGAGACCGAGATTGTCGGTGATAAAGACGGATAATTTTAAGGCATCATTGGCGATTAACTCGGATGTTGAGGCTTTCAGTACATTTAACTGCGCCTGTGCCCATTCAAAATCTCCATTAAAATAAGATAGTTTTGCGTTTTTGTAACGCGCTTCTTCTCCAAGAATGTCTTCTTTAAAATCTTTGTCCACCTGAGAATAGAAAAGGGTTGCTTCCCAGATTTCACCGGCCATCAGGTAATAATCTCCCAAATCGAGTTTGGTCAGGGCACGATTGTAGGTGCTGATTGCCGGAATTTTAAGTGCTTCCTCTAAAAGGGTGATGGCAGGATTTGTTTCATTCAGATAATATGCATAAAGGGCTGCTAAATCGCGGATTGCAGATATGGTATTTGAGTTTTTACCAAACACACGCAAAAATTCGAGATAATCGGTTTCCAAACCTTTTAAATCTTCCGTAGAGTAATCGGTTTGTACAATTTTTTCGTTGCGGCAGTTTAAGATTTCTTCGCGCGTTCGCAGGTAGTGCGGATTGGTTTCTCCTTTTGCAATCACATATTCATAAGCGCTGAGTGCTATGTCATATTGTTTTTCAGTACGTGCTTTTCGCGCGAGTTCCAGTACTCTGCGTCCGTCTTCGTTCAACCTTTTGTCCAAAGCTTTTACCTGAATAAATGCTTGTTCGAAATCTTTTTGCTGATAAAATGCCCAAATCAAAATTTCGGTAAATACCAATTCTTCGTTGTTGGCTTGTATTCTTCCATAAAGCTGGCGTTGAAGCTCTTCGATATCTTCTTCTTTGTTGGTAAACCGGATAAGTTCGTTAAAAATTATCTGTATATGCCCGGGTTGAAGAGAGGCGTAGTCTAAATAAGCAGAAATGGCATTTTTAGATTCTCCGAGCTGCATATACTGCTGAGCAATCTCTCTTGCGTGAAGTTTGTCGTTTTTGGTCAGTTCCCTGGCTTTTGTATATGCTTTGATGGCATAATTGTATTCTCCCGAAGAAATAAATGTAGCGGCTAAAGTATTGATATAGTTTTCTTTGGCAATTTTAAGGGCTTTTTCAAATTCGGCTTCCCCCTCTTCAATTTTGTTTTGATTTTTTAACAATAGCCCTAAGTCCACGTATAATGACGGGTCGTTTTTGTCTTGTTTGAGTTGTTTTTTTACCAATTCCTCTGCACGTACAAAGTCTTTAATTGCCAGCAATGCCTGATAATACTGCCGGTAGTATGCGGAACTTTGAGGTTGTTTTTCATATAGTTTTTCAAAAATTGTAGCCGCTTTTTCGTATTCACCCTGTCTTATATATTGCTGCCCCAGACGCACATCTAAAAGAGGGTCTTGCTGTTGAGCAATCAAACTGAAGGAAACTAACAAAATCAGACTTAGAAAGATAAATCGGAACATGGCTTAACTTTGAGTTATGAAACAGACATTAAACGAAGGAAGTTGCAGGAAATTGAAAGCATATTCAAAGAAAAAGGCTGTACGGATTGGGTACAGCCTTTTTTACTAACAAACATATATGTATGATGGTTGATGAACCGTCATCCAAATCACTCCAACTTAAATTTAAAGGGCAAAGTATAGGCTACTTTTACCGCTTTCCCCCTTTGTTTTCCGGGTTTCCATTTTGGCATAGTCTGAACAACTCTGATGGCTTCCTCGTCGCATCCTGCACCACCACCCGGCAATCCTCTTTTGACCTGAACATTAGAAATTGAACCGTCTTCGAGTACTACAAATCCGACATAAACGGTTCCTTCGATTCCATTTTCGCGAGCCATTGGCGGATATTTTGTTTTTTCGGCCAAAAACTTAAACAGGGCGGCTTGCCCTCCCGGAAATTCCGGCATTTCTTCCACTATGGTAAAAATCTCAGGCTCTTCGGGCTCTTTTGGCGGAGGGGGAGCTTTGATTTCGGGTGCTTTTATTTCTTCGACAACTATCTCTGCTTTTTCAACTACGGTCTCTTCTTCCACTTCTTTTTGAAAGATTGGTGGCTCGTCTTCCACAATTTCCTCGTCCGAAACAATTTCAATTTGCGGCGGCGGCGGCGGCGGTGGAGGTGGAGGCGGTGCCTGTGTGGTTTGTGGAGGAAGCTGCTCTATTTCGTCCATAATCAAAACATCACCGAGGTCTTTCAAGTTTCTTTCACCTCTGTCGTACCAGGTAAATGCAAAAAGCACAAAACTCAGGGAAACGAGCAATCCGATGAGGGTATAAGTATTGCTGAAATTGAAGACATCTACATCGGGATATTTGGTCATAAAGACCTGATCTTTGTTTGATTCGTTGGCTTTCATGACATCATCGGTGCTTTTCCTGTTAAAAAACAGGGTAAATGCAAGCCATGATAATGCAGGTAAGCCAAAAAGGATTAGAAGAAACCAATAAGGACTCATACGCTATATTTTATAGTTTTTTAACCGGAATAAGCCGAACACGGCAACGGCAAACAAAATGCCCGTAAGATTAGCAACAATATCATTTATTTCAAAACTTCTGCCTGAAAAAAATTTTTTTTGGGCGAACTCCATCAGCAATCCGTATAAAAACGAAATCAAAGGAATGGAAATTATCCTGCCAACATGAATGTCCTTACCCGGTTTAAAGGCTAAGTATAACAAAAGGGTAAGGATGAAGTACATCGTAAAATGTGCCACCTTGTCTATATAAGGTATCCTGAAGTCGGCTACGGAAGGAGGGGTTAGCGCAGAGAGGGCTAAAATCAGGACAGCCCATAATCCTGCTAATATTTTTTTAAAGTCCACAATTTTGCTGCTGATAGTTAACAGAATTTGTGCTCAAAGTATTTATCCGATTACTTGTGCATATTCTTCAGCCGACAATAGCCCGTTGATATCGTCTGTATTGTCGGGTAAAATTTTAACCATCCAACCTTTCTCATAAGGCTCGGCGTTGACCAACTCGGGTTGGGAGACAAGGGCTTCGTTGACCTCCAATATCACTCCGCTCACCGGCATAAACAGTTCAGATACGGTTTTAACCGCCTCGACCGAGCCGAAAGGCTCTCCTTGTACCAAATGCTGACCCACTGTTTCTATATCTATATATACTATATCGCCAAGTTCTCCCTGTGCAAAATCGGTGATGCCGGCATACACTCCTGTTTCATCCGATCTTACCCATTCGTGGTCGTGCGTATATCTCAGGTTTTGTCTGATTTCCATCGTTTGCTTTTTTTGCGCCAAATATAAATACTAATTTTAGATTTATACTTTTACAAGTCATTTATTCCCTTACTTTTGTCTGAATTACCGAAATCCGGGTTCAGAACTTACAAATTAATTTCCCTTTTTAACTTCTACGATATGATTTTTTTAAGAAAACTTTTCGGCCCCAGCAAGCGGGAAATATGGATGCAATTAAGCGAAGAAATTGGAGGGGAGTTCATTAAAGGGGGGTTGTTTACCCGCGATGCGGTGGTGGTTAAACACAAGCAGTGGACTATTATTCTGGATACTTATATAGTTTCTACCGGCAATTCTTCGGTTACTTATACAAGAATTCGCGCACCTTATATCAACAAAGACGGCTTCAAATTTACCATTTACCGCCGCAGTTTTCTGAGTGATGTCGGTAAGTTTTTCGGCATGGAAGATATCGTTATTGAAGCTGACGAAAGTTTTGACTATGATTTTATTATCAAGGGTAATGATCATTACAAAATCTGGAAGTTTTTTTCCAATGAGCGCATCCGTTATCTGATGAAGCAGCAGCCTCAGTTAAAAATTTCCGTTCATCGCGCCTCTACCGAATATTTCGGCAAATTCCCTAAAAATGTGGACGAGGTGGAGTTTAAAGTGGTAGGAGTAATTAAAAACCTCGAACACTTGCAACAGTTGTTCGACTTGTTTGCCGAAATGCTCGACCATCTTTGCCATATCAATGCCGCCTATGAAGACGACCCAACCTTGACCAACTATTATAGCTGATTCCCTTTCCCTGCAATTGTTTTTCCCTGAAAAATGCCTCATCAATTCTTTGAAATTCCTCGAAATATACAAGTTCTACCGGCAAATGTTTTCTTGTAAAATTTGCTCCTTCTCCGGCTTTATGTTGAGCAAGACGCAATTCTAAATTTTTAGTGCTCCCTGTATAGTAAGCCCCATTTCCACACTTTAAAATATACATATAGCCTTTTGTCATTGTTCTACAATCTTTTATCTATAGGAGCACCGGCAACAGCAAAGAAACAATCTTTTTTTAGTTTGAAAACACGATTGGATAAACTAAACAGAGATATCCTGTTTTCTATTTCTGTTTCAAAGGTTATGCTCTTAGCTACCAAATATATGTTAGTGATAACCTAAATGCAACGCTACCTCCACCATCAATAGTTAAATTTGGAGGAAACCCACAAGTACTACAGTAAGGGGTAAAGTTTATCCCTCCCATTTGATCATCAGGGTCAGGAAAATCATAGTCAAAAAGCCAGATAGTATATTGGCTGTTAGGATTACTTAACACGATTGCCGGATTTGGTGTGAATTGGTAATTAAGACTGGGATTTGCATTTTCAATATAATTAGGACTGTCCCATACTATTGTTGAACCTAAGTATAGTGTAATAAAAATATCAGGTCCGCTCGTTAAATCCCATCCTGCCCCCCCATCAGTAGCAGGAAATCTTGTTACTTCAATATTGGTAATACGAATTTGAGAAGGAGTAGCCTGTTGTGAGCAATTTGCGCCTGTGTATCCTTGTGTACAGACACATAAACCATTAGCACAAGTTCCTCCATTTAAACAAGTTATATCAGCGCAAGGATCCGGAGCTATTTGACAGTTTACTCCGGTATATCCATTGGTGCAAAGGCATTCTCCATCAATACATGTCCCGCCATTTAAACATGGTACATTTTCACAAGGGTCTTCTTTTTTACAAGAGTCTAAGACTAATACGAATAGTACACCGATTGTTAATAGGTAAATTGTTTTTTTCATAGTCATTTTTTGTTGATTTTAATTTAATAAAGATGTTCAATGTATTGCTTGATTTTGGAATGTTTATCTACTTTTTATCTTAGTGAATAAAAGCATTAATATACAAATGTTGTCATTTGGTTAGAAACATATCTAAAAACTATTGCAAAGTTATCTTTTTTTAATTTCTTGTGCTGTTTTCTAACGTTTTTTTTACTATCTGTTGAGATTTTTGTAATAATGTTATATCGTTTTTACTCCCCACCTTTGTAAACACTAAAATCGCCCTCCGACAGAGAAATTAAACGACCAGTGTGCAAGTCCTAAAGGGTCGTCGTAATCAAATAGGTACAATCCGCCGCCGACTCCGCTTGTCAGTCGGATATTGAGGTTAGGAATAGGGTTTACATTCACTATTGCATTGAGGGTATAGGTATTGACAAATTCATTGTAGAAACCGAAATAGGTAATGAAATCTATTTTGGGACCCAAACCGGCTTGAACGTAGTTGTTTCCGGCTACCCATCCGATAGGCATAATATGGAAGCCCAACAGGTGGACAGGTTGGAAATTAAAAGACGTGCCCGCTTCAAACGAAAAGGTACGCCGCCGGTTGTACCCTTCAAAGTAGAGCGTCATTCGGTCGAAAGATTCGGTAATCGTAAAGTTCTCGCCGCCAAAACTGTCGTCTATAATATGGTAACCCATCACTAGGTTACTCCCCATCCCTATAATAAAGCGCGGCAATGATGCTTTAGATTTATCAATCTCTCTTCGCTCCTTTGTTTTAGCAGGAGCTTCCACCCTGCTCACCTTGTTTTTGCTTGGGCTAAGGGTGTTGTCCTGTTGTTGTTCCTTTTCCTGTTGCGCTACAAAGTTTTCTTTTGTGCCGTTTTGATACTTGATAAACAAAACATCGGCTTTTTTGAGGCTGTAAGTTGGCCCATCGGGATTTTCCGCTTTTTTATACTTCACATCTTCGTCCAGCACTTCCGTTACTTTGCCGTTAATTTCGTCGCCGTTTTTCATAACAATTTGGTCTTGAGCCAATAGATGGGTACAAACCAAAAACAACATCAATGCAAAAATCTGTTTCATCGGGTAAATAGTTTTGTGAGTGAATAGTTGCGATGCAAATATAAACTTTTTCAAACTAATTAGAAGTGTTTATTGTTTGTAAAATTATCTTCTTTCTTATTCTACATCCCATCTCTACTTCCGCCTATGCCGATATCCCTACTGACGATTCGGGTTATCGGGTTTTTGTTTACCTCTTTCCAAAAAAAAAATCCACCCCTCCTCAAATATTTTACTCAAAATAGTTTGAATTGGTAAATAATTTGTATTTTTAAGCTTCAAAACGAAGTGAATAAAAAGTAATATGGCATTACTATCCCTCTCTTTGCCTGTTACATACCCCTATCCGATACATATAAGCAGCATTAATTCCATTATATGACCTCTTTTTCCGCCTCTAATCCTCGTTTTTTCATGTCCAAACCCCTTTCAGGCGCTTCTAAGCCCCCTGTGGCCGCTTCTAAGCCCTGTTTCGGCGGCCACCATACCCTTAGAAACGGCCACGACACCCTTATAAACGGCCACGATACCCTTATAAACGGCCACAACACCCTTATAAACGGCCACAACACCCTTATAAACGCCACAACACCCTTATAAACGCCACCACACCCTTATAAACGGCCACAACACCCTTATAAACGGCCACGACACCCTTATAAACGGCCACGACACCCTTATAAACGGCCACGACACCCTTATAAACGGCCACAACACCCTTATAAACGGCCACAGCTATTTTAGACCAATTTTCAATAACTAAACATAAAAATTTACGACTATGGCAACACCAAATGATAAAACCCGGGATTTCGGTGGCGCTGATGCCGACATGCTTGAAGCGGCACGAGTAACCCACGGACATTTTGTAGAAGACTATGACGAGATGATTGCGTTTGATGAAACCTTGGAAGACCCCTTTGCCGATAATTTTCTTGCTGCAATAGATGCAGCCCAACTTCTGACTGTTGACAATGTGGTGATTGACCAACAAGCAGAAAAAACCCAAACCGTTGAAGATGCCATGAAAAAAGGCAGAAACGGTTTTCAGGCCTTGAAATATTTTATCGAGCTTGCATTTCCGAACAATCAGGCAAAATGGAATCAGTTTGGATATAACGATTATGAAGAACAAAGCCGTTCACAGGCCAAGTTTATTCAGTTTTTATATATGGTGCATCAAAGGGCTGTTGAAAATCAGGCTGCGCTCAACGCTGTCGGCTGTACCAATGTCCGCATTGCCGGCATTAAGACTTTGGCCGATAATATTCAGGTGTTTAATTTAGATCAGGAATTATTTATTGATGACCGTCCGGTTGGCACCGAAACACGTATCTTAGCGCTCAACAGTATTTGGGCAACCGTGCGCCGCATTCGCCGGGCTGGAAAAATCATTTGGGGCGAAGCCGATAATTTCGGCAAATATCAACGCTATTTGGGCGAAAGCGCTCCATCCTCGGGCAATCCGCTTACCGGAAATGTTCCTGCATCGAGTGTTATCAAGATCTTATCGGGAGGTTTTACCGCTACAACGGCTTATAAATTAGAAAATACAGGCGGCACCTCTTTGCGTTTCGGGCTATGCCAAACCGATACTGAAGTGCCCGCCGAAACAGGCATTACCTTAGCAGCCGGCACCGAACAAAACATAACTGTCGCTATGCTTGGCGAGTTCGACGAAACCCATATCTTTATTAATGTGCTCAACCTGTCGAGCGAAGCGGCAGGTAGTTATAAAGTGACGCTTTTGGAATAATACAAAGAAAAAAACAAGGAATAACCGCTTTTGTTTGTACTATTAATTGCATTACCCCTACCCTGCCGGTTTTTACAAACGCCGGCAGGGTTTTTACATTAAACATCAGGTTTAAAACCTACCTCACCTCCTCTTCCAATTCCCAAATCCTCAACAATTTCTTAACCTTCAAAATATTTTTTTACCTTTACACCCCGTACCATTACAACAGACAAAACCAGATGGCAAAACATATATTTGTAACGGGCGGCGTTGTTTCCTCACTTGGCAAGGGGATTATTGCTTCCTCACTTGGTCAGTTGTTACAGGCGCGCGGGCTGCGGGTAACCATCCAAAAATTTGACCCCTATCTGAACGTTGATCCCGGCACGCTCAATCCCTACGAGCATGGGGAATGTTATGTTACCAACGACGGGGCTGAAACTGACCTCGACCTTGGGCATTACGAGCGTTTTTTAAACATTCCGACCTCACAGGCAAACAACGTAACAACCGGCCGGATCTACCTGACGGTGATTGAGAACGAAAGACGGGGCGATTATTTAGGAAAAACGGTGCAGGTTGTGCCGCATATTACCGATGAAATCAAGCGGCGGATGTTGCTGCTGGGCAATACGGGAAATTATGATGTGGTCATTACCGAACTTGGCGGCACGGTGGGCGACATCGAGTCGCTGCCCTATGTAGAGGCAGTCCGGCAGTTGCGATGGGAATTGGGCAGCACCAATTGCATCGTGATGCACCTGACGCTGTTGCCTTATATCAGCGTGGCCAAAGAAATCAAAACCAAACCCACCCAACATTCGGTCAAAGAGCTGCTCAGTTACGGCATTCAGCCCGATGTGATTATATGCCGCACTGAAATGCACATCTCCAAAGAAGTCAGGAACAAAATTGCCCTGTTTTGCAATGTTGAAAGTAACTCGGTCATCGAGCCATTGATGCCGAAACGATTTACGATGTGCCGCTCAACCTGATGAAAGAAAATCTCGACGTGATTGCGCTCGACAAACTGAGGCTGCCCCAATATGGCAAAATTGAAATGGAACGGTGGAAAGACTTTTTAAACAAACTGAAAAACCCCATCAGAAAAGTCAACATTGGGTTAATCGGTAAATACGTAGAGTTGCAGGATGCCTATAAGTCCATTCAGGAGTCGTTTGTTCATGCCGGAGCAGCCAATGAATGTAAGGTAACCATCGAAAGCATTTCGTCTGAAAACCTCGAAGAGGGGGAAATTATCAAAAAGTTGTCGCATTTGGACGGAATTTTGGTGGCACCCGGATTTGGCAAGCGGGGGATTGCCGGAAAAATCAAAGCCATTCAATATGCAAGGGAAAATGATTTGCCTTTCTTCGGCATTTGCCTCGGAATGCAGTGTGCGGTCATCGAGTTTGCACAAAATGTGCTTAAACTGAAAGATGCCGATTCAACCGAGATGAATGAAACCACCCCCTGTCCGGTTATTTCGTTGATGGAAACCCAGAAAGGCATTACCCAAAAAGGCGGCACGATGCGCTTAGGTGCCTATCTGTGTACCCTACAACCCGGCAGCAAAGCGCAGGCAATTTACGGAGTTACACAAATCAGCGAGCGACACCGTCACCGGTATGAATTCAACAACGAATATTTATCCATGTTTGAAGCTGCCGGAATGAAAGCTACGGGCATTAACCCCCAAAATAACTTAGTCGAAATTATGGAAATCCCCGGACATCGTTGGTTTATCGGAACACAATTCCACCCCGAACTGCAAAGCACCGTCCTCAATCCTCACCCTTTGTTTGTTGATTTTGTTAAAAATGCCATCGAATATAAAGCTTTAAAAAACAAATCTTAACTCCGTTTTTTTTCGTGGATTTTACAAAAAGTCAGTCCATAGACTTTTGTTAAAAAGCGAGGTATTCCGCAGGCACGAGATAAATACAATCAATAATTGACTAAATTTGCGCCCTTCTAAAATACAGCCCCGAATCATTGAACCCTCAAAAACCTTAGAATCTCAAACTAAAACATTGCCAAATTTCACCGGTAAACTGAAAATTCCAACAAGTCTTCCTTTTGCCGGACAGTAATCATTCAAACATTTTTCAACATAGATAACGACTTATTCAACATCAATATAAATGGATAGAAATACCGTAACGGGCTTGTTGCTGATAGCCCTGCTTTTTTTTGTGTACAGCCTTTTAATGCCCCCGCCGCCGGCTAAAAAGACAGCCCCTGCACCCGAAACAGGCATTGAAACCCCCACACAAGACACCACCACAACAGCCGGAACAGGGCAGACTAATACCGCCACCTTAAACCCGGCGAACCCGGCAAAAACAGATACGGCAAAGTTAGAAACCGGAAATTTCAGGGGAAATAATACAGCAAAAGAGCAGTTTTATACCCTCGAAAATGAGTTGCTGAAACTAACGCTGACCAACAAAGGCGCGCGCATCTATGAGGCAGAGCTAAAAGAATATAAGACCTACGAAAAAAAACCCCTCACCCTGCTGAGTGGTGCAGCCAACGATTTCAGTTTTAAAATACCCCTCAGCCGAAACGTAGAAAACACGCAAAATTACTTGTTCGAATTAGTCAAATCAGATTCAGAGCAGCTTGTTTTCCGGTTATATCACACCGATTCGGTGGCATATATCGAACAGTCCTATACCCTAAAACCAGACAGTTATCTGATAGACTATAACGTTAAACTTTCGGGATTTGATAAATATTTATCCAACAATTCCGCCCTCGAACTCGATTGGAAAACTATGCTGATTAAGCAGGAACAGTCGTTGGAAAACGAACAATATACCACCGGTATCTATTACAAAGAAACCGCCGATTCGCCGACCTATCTGTCCGAAACATCAAACGACAAGAAAGCCATTTCCTTTTCGTTAGACTGGATAGCCTTTAAACAGCAGTTTTTCAACACCACCTTAATTGCAGCCAAGGGTTTTAAAGCCGGTGAACTTTCCATTGAACTGCCTGCACCCGCCTCTGATACTATCGTCGAAACAGCAACCGCACATTTAAGGATAGGATACGAACAAGCGCCGGAATTTGAGTTTCCGATGCAAATGTTTTTAGGACCCAATCATTACCGCACGCTTAAATCGTTAAATGCCGGATTAGAAACTATGGTGCCCTTAGGTTGGGGCATTTTCGGTTGGGTAAACAAATGGATTATCATTCCGATGTTCCACTTTTTTAACCGGTTTTTAGGCAACTACGGACTGATCATTTTAATCCTCACTTTTGTCATCAAATTAGCCCTGTTTCCGCTTACATATCGTTCTTCGATGAGTGCTGCCAAAATGAATGTGCTGAAACCGGAAATTGAAGAACTAAGGGAAAAATACGGAAAAGAGCCGCAAAAACTACAGGCCGAGCAAATGAAACTCTATTCAAGAGCAGGGGTAAATCCGTTGGGAGGTTGTTTGCCGCAGTTGCTCCAGTTGCCCATTCTTATAGCCATGTACCGTTTCTTTCCGGCATCCATCGAGCTAAGGCAGGAAAGCTTTTTATGGGCAACCGATTTATCCACTTATGACTCCATCCTAAATCTGCCTTTCAAAATTCCGTTTTACGGCGACCATGTCAGTTTGTTTTGCATCCTTTCGGCAGCAAGTACCTTTATATATATGCGCATGAACAATTCAATGACCCCCTCTACCAGCAAAGAGATGGAGTTGCAAATGAAAATCATGATGTATGTGATGCCGGTGATGTTGTTGTTTTTGTTCAATAATTTTTCAGCCGGTCTGACCTATTATTTCTTCTTATCCAATATCATCACCTACGGCCAGCAATTTATCATCAAGAAGTTTTTCATTGACGAAGCTGCCCTTCATGCCCAAATTCAGGAGAACAAGAAAAAACCTGCCAAACAATCAAAATTCCAGCAACGTTTGGAAGAAATGATGAAAGCTCAGCAGGAAATCCAAAAACAACGCAACAACGGCAAATCCAACAAAACGAAAAAATAGGAGGTTGGCCACTTGTAAATGACGGTTGCGATACTGAACGAAGAATTTGTATAAAAAAATTCAACCTTTAGCCAACGGTTTTACTCGTTCTTTCGTTACTGTTTTAATACTAACCCATTTGAACAAGCGTAAAAGATATTAACTTATTCATCGAAACATTTTAAATAAACAAAAAGAAAATGACAAAGACTATGTTCAGAACTTTACTTATTGCTGTTCTGGCCGGTTTATGCCTCAGCCTTCAGGCACAGGTACAAGTTGGCAAAACAGTTAAATCCGCAAACAACCGGTCTTATGTGGTAAAACATGCTACTCATACTTCAAATGCCACTACCGGCAACGAAACTGACAGCCGCCCTGCCACATCTGAAGTTTTAGACTTTACCGGCGCTCGTAGTACCGTTGGCACACAAATTGGCAAC
This sequence comes from Sphingobacteriales bacterium, assembly GCA_016700115.1. Taxonomy (NCBI): domain Bacteria; kingdom Pseudomonadati; phylum Bacteroidota; class Sphingobacteriia; order Sphingobacteriales; species Sphingobacteriales bacterium. The sequence continues at coordinate 4,635,083 of CP064999.1, forward strand.
ACCACCTACGACCTGCAGACCAACTATGGCATGTGCCGCCGTGTATTTGTCGAAGCAGGTGGAAACGTTCACGCCACCTGGACAAGAAGCACCAGCGGAGACGTTGCTGCCCCTGACCGGGGTACCGGCTATAACGTTTCAGCAGACAATGGCGCTACCTGGGGTCCCTCTCCCACTGCCCGTATTGAAGGTTCACTCCGTACAGGGTGGCCGAATGTAGGGGTTACCGCAAGCGGCAGGGTATTTTCTGTTACCCATACTGTTGATCAGGGCATGAACTTCTGTTACAGAGAAGCAGGTTCATCTACCTGGACCAACCGTATTCTTGGAGCAGAACTTGGCGATCTGACCGGAGTTTGGCCGAGAGTCGGAAACGACGGCAACAGTATTCATGCAGTCATTTCACGTCAGGATGGAGTAGCAAGCGGCATTCCCGGAGGTCTTTTCTATTTCCGTTCTTTGGACGGAGGCGATACCTGGGAAGGCCCCAACGATATTGCCGGTATTGACGAAAGCTATACCAATATCAGCGCCGACAGCTATTTTGTTGACGTAAACGGAAGCAATGTAGCCATCGTTATCGGTCAGTATGCCAGCCCGTTAGTTGTATATAAATCTACCGATAACGGCGACAACTGGACAAAAATCATCGCTCAAAATGTCTCCGACCCTTTCATTCCTGCAACTCCTGATATAGACGATGTTTTAGAACCCGTTGCAGTAGCAGGTGGTGGAGTTTCTTCCATTATTGATGGCAGCGGTAAAGTACATGTTTGGTTTGACCGTGTATTTAACTATTTAGATGCCGGTAACGTAACCGGACCATTCTACCTGCCAAACAGTACCTGTATTATGTACTGGAATGAAGACATGGCCGCTCCTGTTGTTTTGGGTCAAACCGTTCGTCAGGACTACGATCAGGATCAAACTACTTCCGTTGCCCTTTCAGAAGCAGACGAAGTAGAAGTACAAAGCTATGGTGTCAGTTTGGTTGGACAACCCAGCGGAGGAATTGACTCTGACGGCAACTTATATGTAGCCTATTCAGCAATGATTGACGGCGCTTATGAACTCCCTGCTCCGAACACCCGTCGTCAGTACCGCGATATTTTCCTGCTCAAATCTACTGATGGCGGAATGACCTGGCAAGGCCCGTTAAACGTTACCAATTCTCCGGCCGAAGAAGATGTTTATCCCTCAATAGGAAGAAGAGTAAACGACAAAGTGCATTTGATCTGGCAAAACGACCTGCTTACCGGAACTTTCGTACAAAATGACCAAAATCAGGGGCATGCCACTGTATCAAACAACGGAATTTATTATATCGGAGTACCTGTTGGTGATATCCAAAACCCCTCTCCTGAAGTAAATACTTTCCCGGAAATTCACTATCTCAGCATTCCCAATGCCATTAAAAACTGTGAGTTAAACCTCGGCCGTTTCCGTACTCATTCATTGGATTATCCCGATGGTGATGTTACAAATGATATGACAATCGGTGGAACCATTGACGTAACAGTTCCCAATACCGATTTCTATACGCTTGAACTTCAATCACCCGACTCTGACAGCAACGTCAAAGTAGAAGAATTTCTTGACACTGCCGGTTTACCTGTTTTGGTAACTGTTTTTGATGATGTTGATGCTCCTTTAGTCGAAGGAAACCCTGCCGAGTTTTATTTGGATGCCGCAGGTGATTTGTACTTAAATTCGCTGTTCGAATTGTTCGATACCTTAGATGTTGTTCAGGGAACAACTTACAACGATTTGGGAGTAGCAACCTTTGATGAATCAGACGATATTTTTGGATGTGAAGTAACCGTTGTTACCGATAATCCGGTAAACACTGCTGTTGCCGGTGCTTATACTGTTCAATATACCGTTTCTGACGTTGCCGGCAATGCTGCTGAACCTGTTGTTCGTTTAGTCAATGTGATTGGAGCCGACCTTTCTGCGCCCATCATCATTCTTTACGACGAATCAGGCAATGAAGTACCAAGCGGCAGTACTCTCAACGCAGAAGTTGAAGCCGGTGGCATATTTGTAGATCCCGGTTATCTGGCTTATGACAATGTGGACGGATTGATTACCGAAAACGTGGTAGTTACAGGTTCCGTTGATTTGGAAACAATTGGCACTTATACTTTGACCTATACTATTACAGACGCTGCCGGAAATGTAACTGTAGTTACCCGTGTTGTAGTTGTAGCAGACACACAGGCACCGGTGATTAACCTGCTCGGTCCTCCGACAGTAACTGTTCCTTGCCAGTCAAATGTGAATTTTACCTCTCCCACAGCAACATTAAGCGGTGCTTCTGTAGGGTTTACCTCGTTTGACAATGTTGACGGTAACATTACATCCGAAGTTGTAGTTGACCTTGGGGGTTTCTGTTCTCTGTGTTCAGGCACTTATACTATTACTTACAATGTCAGTGATGCTGCAGGAAATGCAGCCATTCAAAGAACACGTACTGTTATTGTTTTAGCAGGATGTAATATTGATTGTAGTGGTGACTGTTTAGTGGGTATAGATGAACCTTCGCTTGAATCTAACATCACCGTGTTCCCTAACCCAACTCAAGGTACTATCAATATCAACATTTCAAACGTACCGGGAATGGCAGATGTAAAAGTATTCAATACTGCCGGACAGTTGATTCAGGTGGCACAAACAGAGTCAGGCACCCTGAGCCTCAACCTCAGCAAACACGCAGCAGGCATGTATTTTGTTGAAATTACCACTCAACAAGGCACAATTACCAAAAGCGTGGTTGTAGAGAAGTAAAGATTTTCCACTACGGATTTTCTAAATTTATGAAAAAACCTGCAGGAGCTAAAATTCCGGCAGGTTTTTTTTGTTATAAGCCCTTAAATCAACAATCAAACAACAAAAATTATGTAAAAAACTCCGTTATATTGACCTTTTTAGAAGAATTGTTCCTATTTTTATCCGATAAAACGGCAACCATTTAAAATTCCTTGTTTTTTTCAAAGAAACTTACAGGGTATTAAAAAATAAGCCGTTCAAAAACATTGTGTTCAGATTTCCATTTATTCATCATAAAAAAGTAAAAGCATTATGTTCAGATCTTTACTCTTAACAGTTCTGGGAGGGGTGTTTCTGTCAGTGCAGGCACAAACCCCTGTAACAAACATCGGAAACGTAGCAAGCAGCAACCCTGCAACAATCAAACATGCTACGCACACACCCAATATCATAACAGGCAACGAAACCGACCAACGCCCTGTAACCTCAATTGTTGACTATAGCGGTGTAAGAAGCACGGTCGGTACGCAAATTGGTAACACAACCTACGACTTACAAACAAATTATGGCGTTTGCCGCCGGGTTTACGTTGAAGCAGGCGGTACAGTACATGCTACATGGACGCGAAGCACAAGTGGAGACGTAGCCGCACCCGACCGTGGTACGGGCTATAACGTTTCAGCAGACAATGGCACTACCTGGGATCCAGCTCCGACCACCCGTATTGAAGGATCACTTCGAACCGGTTGGCCCAATGTTGGGGTTACCTCATCCGGCAGAATTTTTTCAATAACTCACACCGTTGACCAGGGTATGAATTTCTGTTATAAAAATGCGGGGTCATCTACCTGGACCAACCGTATTCTCGGCGCAGAACTTGGCGACTTAACCGGTGTATGGCCAAGAGTTGGAATTGACGGCAACAACATTCATGCTGTCATTTCCCGTCAGGAAGGTGTGGCGAGTGGAGTTCCCGGTGGAATCTTCTACTTCCGTTCTTTAGATGGAGGCGATACCTGGGAAGGTCCCAATGATCTCGCAGGAATAGACGAAAGCTATACCAATATCAGTGCCGACAGCTATTTTGTTGACGTAAATGGAAGCAATGTAGCCATCGTTATAGGTCAGTATGCAAGCCCTTTGGTAGTTTACAAATCAACCGATAATGGCGACAACTGGACAAAAATCATTGCTCAAAACACGTCTAATCCCCTTATTCCGGCAACCCCGGTGGTAGGTGATGTATTAGACCCCGTAGCAGTAGCAGGTGGTGGAGTTACTACCATTATTGACGAAAGCGGTAAAGTGCATGTATGGTTTGACCGCGTGTTTAATTATAAAGATGCAGATCAGGATGGCGGCCCCTTCTATTTGCCCAATAGTTCTTGTCTGATGTATTGGAATGAAGACATGACAACCCCGGTAGTAATCGGAGAAACTGTTCGTCAGGATTACGATCAGGACGGCACGACTGCTCTTGACCTGAGTGATACCGCACCCGGTGTTGAAATTCAGAGCTATGGTGTAAGTTTGGTAAGCCATGCGAGTGCCGGTGTTGATGCGTCCGGTAATTTATACTTAGCATATTCTGCTATGGTTGATGGTGCTTATGAAGTTCCTGCCCCCAATACCCGTCGCCAATACCGGGACATCTTCTTAATTAAATCCACAGATGGCGGAATGACCTGGCAAGGCCCCTACAATGTTACCAATTCACCCTCAGAAGAGGATGTTTATCCTTCAATTGCACGTATGGTAAATGATAAAGTTCATATTGTTTGGCAAAACGACCTGCTTACCGGTACTTTCGTACAAAATGCAAATAATCAGGGTCATCCAACTGTAACCAACAACGGTATATTTTATATCGGCGTTCCTGTTGGAGACATCGTCAATCCATCTCCTGAGGTCAATACCTCACCCGAAATTCACTATCTCAGCATTCCCAATGCCATTAAAAACTGTGAGTTAAACCTCAACCGTTTCCGAGCTCACTCCATAGATTATCCTGACGGTGAAGTAACCAACGACATGACTATTGGTGGAACAATCAATGTCAACATTCCTGCTACCGATGCTTACACCCTTCAGTTGATATCTCCCGACTCTGACGGCAACGTACAAACTGAAGATTTCTTAGATACAGCCGGTTCTCCGTTTTTAGTTACTGTATTTGATGATGTTGATGCTCCTTTAGTCGAAGGTAACCCTGCCGAGTTTTATTTGGATGCCGCAGGTGATTTATATCTCAACTCTTTATTCGACCTGTTCCAGACTGTTGATGTCGTTCAGGGTACTACCTATAACGATTTGGGAGTAGCTACCTGGGATGAGTCTTCTGATATTTTCGATTGCCCGGTAACAGTCGTAACTGATAATCCGGTAAACACTGCTGTTGCCGGTGCTTATACGGTTCAATATACTGTTTCTGATGTTGCAGGTAACGTTGCAGAACCTGTTACCCGCAGTGTCAATGTAATTGGAGCTGACTTGTCTGCACCAGTTATCATCCTTTATGATGAATCAGGCAATGAAGTACCAAGCGGAAGCACCCTCAACGCAGAAGTTGAAGCAGGTGGTGTATTTGTAGATCCCGGTTATCTGGCTTATGACAATGTGGATGGGTTAATTACTGAAAATGTAGTTGTAACAGGTTCCGTAGATTTGGAAACAATAGGTACTTATACCTTAACCTATACCATTACCGATGCTGCAGGAAACGTTACTGTAGTTACACGAGTTGTTGTTGTAGCTGATACTCAGGCACCCGTGATTAACCTGCTTGGTCCTCCTACTGTTACCGTACCCTGTCAATCAACTGTTGACTTCACTTTACCCAATGCAACACTTAGCGGTGCTTCTGTTGGTTATACTTCATTTGACAATGTGGATGGAAACATCACCAACAACGTTATCGTTAATTTAGGAGGCTTCTGCTCACTCTGCTCCGGAACTTATACAATCACCTATAATGTAAGCGATGCGGCAGGAAATGCAGCCATACAAAGAACAAGAACCGTAATTGTATTAGCCGGTTGTAATATTGATTGTAGTGGTGATTGTATAGTTGGAATTGACGAACCTACTTTAGAATCAAACATCTCCGTGTTCCCCAACCCGACTCAAGGAAGTGTGAATGTAACCATCGAAAATGTTCCGGGAATGGCCGATGTAAAAGTATTTAACACCGCCGGTCAGTTGGTGCAATTTGCACAAACAGATCTGGGAACATTGACACTTAACCTAAGCAATCATGCTGCAGGGATGTATTTTATTGAAGTAACTACTTCAAAAGGAACCGTTACCAAAAATGTAGTGGTTGAAAAATAAACTGCTGCCTGTTTAGTCCAATCAAATGAACGGACTTTGAAAAACCTGCCCGGGGTAAAACTCAGGCAGGTTTTTCTTTTTCACAACATCGAAAACCTGATTGACAAGTAATGTTTTTTAAATAATCATCTGTTTAAAGGCAACCAATATTCCATAAGCCTCGTTTGAATAGTATTAACCGTTTTGCTAAAGTCTTAAATCATATCAATTCAATGAAACAATTGATCACCATAAAACTTGCGTATGATGAAAAGAGCTTTACATTTTACTGTATTTATCGTTTTTATTTTCAACAGTTTTTCAAATAAACTGCAATGCCAATCCACAGCAGGCACACAAATTGGTACAACTACCTACGACCTCCAAACAAATTACGGAATGTGTCGTCGTGTTTTTGTGGAAGAAAGCGGTATTGTTCACGCTACGTGGACTCGTAGCAGCAGCGGTGATGTTGCTGCCCCTGATCGAGGAACCGGTTATAATGTTTCCGAAGATAACGGTGCAAACTGGGGACCTCAACCCACTGCCCGTTTAGAAGGAACAGTTCGTACAGGTTGGCCAAATGTAGGTGTAACTGCAACCGGACGTGTATTTTCAATTTCTCATATAGCAGGACAAGGAATGAATTTTTGTTACAAAGATTCAGGATCAACAGACTGGACGAACCGGATCATTGGAACAGAATTGGGAGACCTCAATGGCACATGGACAAGGGCAGCAAATGACGGCAACAATATTCATGCAATCATATCCCGTTCGACAGGAATAGCAAGCGGAATATTTAGAGGATTATATTATTTCAGGTCTTTTGACGGTGGTGATAACTGGGAAGGACCCTTAGATTTACCCTTTCTTACGGAAGATTTCGATAGAATTGATGAAGACAGTTATTTTATAGATGTCAAAGGGAATAGTGTTGCAATTGTAATTGGTCAGTTCGCCAGCCCTGTGGTAGTATTAAAATCAACTGACAATGGGAATAACTGGACAAAATCTTATGTTCAGGGTTTAACTTATTCGGTTAACACAAATGGCGATACAATTTTTGAGGAATCCGCTTTATCAGGCGGAGGTGTAAGTACACTCATTGACAATTCCGGAAAAGTTCATGTATGGTTTGACCGTTTGTTTACCTACCAAACTGAACCCAATCCGGGTGGAACCTCCTATATATCAAACAGTACCTGCATCATGTACTGGAATGAAGACTTAGAAAAACCTGTTGTAATCGGAGAAACTGTACGAATGGATTACGATCAGGATGGAACGACCGTAGTGCCGCTTACCGGCCCGGATCAGGTCTTTACCCGGAGTTATGGTTATACAATGGTTGGTCAACCGAGTGCCGGCATAGATGCATCAGGCAATTTGTATCTGGCTTATTCGGCTATGGTGGATGGCGCTTACGAAACCCCCTCCCCGTTTCCGCGCCGTCAACTCAGAGATATCTTTCTGATTAAATCTACAGACGGTGGAATAAACTGGGAAGGCCCGCTGAATGTTACAAACTCACCAAACGAAGAAGACGTTTTCCCTTCCATCGGCAGATTGGTCAACGACAAAGTACATCTTGTCTGGCAAAACGACCTATTGGGAGGTTTAAACTCAGAAATGTTTGAACCCATGCCCAATCTTAACCTGATTCTTTATTCAGGTACAAAGGTGAATGATATAGTAACTCCAGCAATTGAAGTGAATACTTCTCCCGAAATTTTTTACTTAAATATTCCCAATGCAATACAAAACTGTGGAGTTAGTTTAGACCATTTCGATGCACATGCTTTAGATTATCCTGACGGCGATATAACTGAAAGTATTACTCAGGGAGGCGATATAGATGTGTCTATACCGGCAATGAATACATATTCCCATCAACTTTTTGCAACCGATTCGGACGGAAATATTCAAACTCAAAACTTCTTGCAATCTGATGGAAATCCGGTTTTGGTCAGTGTTTTTGAAGATATTACAGCTCCGCTTGTGGAAGGTAATCCTGCCGTATTTTACTTCAATTCGGAAGGAGAATTCGCACTTGACTCTCAGTTTGACCTGTTTCAGACAGTAGATGTGATTATTAATACGGAATACGTTGACCTTGGCGTGGCAACCTGGGATGAGTCAGATAATATTTACGGCTGTCCGGTGATAGTGGAAACTGACAATCCGGTCAATACTTCAATTTTAGGTACTTACCTCGTTCAATACACTGTTTCCGATGTTTCTGGAAATGTTGCTGAACCTGTTATCCGATATGTCAATGTAATCGGAGCCGACTTATCAGCACCAGTTATTATCCTTTATGATGAATCAGGCAATGAAGTACCAAGTGGTAGCACCCTCAACGCAGAAGTTGAAGCGGGTGGCATATTTGTAGATCCCGGTTATCTGGCTTATGACAATGTAGATGGGTTAATTACTGAAAATGTAGTTGTTACAGGTTCAATAGATTTGGAAACAATAGGTACTTATACCTTAACCTATACCATTACTGATGCTGCCGGAAATGTAACTGTTGTTACCCGTGTTGTAGTTGTAACTGATACTCAGGCACCGATTATCAATTTACTTGGCCCTGAAACCGTTTCTGTTCCATGTGGTTCACTGATTGATTTTACACAACCAAATGCCATGTTTATGGGTCAAAATGTTGGTTTTACCGCGTTCGACAATGTGGACGGTAATATTTCATATAATGTCCTGATAAATATAACCGAATATTGCCCGGGTTGTCCGGGTACTTACACAATTACCTATAATGTTAGTGATGCGGCAGGCAATGATGCAATTGAAAGGACACGAATAATAATAGTTTTACCGGGTTGCAATTACGGATGCAATGAAGAACCGTCTTGCTATGTTGGCATTGATAACAACAATGAATGGGATCAAAACATTACCATCTTCCCCAACCCCACAAAAGGAATAATTCAGGTAAACATTGCCGATATTCCGGGCATGGCGGAGGTAAAAGTTTTCAATACAACCGGTCAATTGGTACAATTTGCCCTAGCAGATTTGGGAACTCTGACACTCGACCTTTCCAATCAAGCCTCGGGCTTGTATTTTGTTGAAGTAATCACACAACAAGGCACTGTTACCAAAAATGTAGTGGTTGAAAAATAAACTGCTGCCTGTTTAATCCAATCAAATGAACGAACTTTTAAAAACCTGTCCGGGTTAAAACTCCGGCAGGTTTTTTTTATACATATTATTTGAAGGATGCAATGCTTAGTATAAAGAATAATAGAAACTATTCCGGTCTTTCTATTTAAGTTGACAAACCTGTTAAGTATTTAAACAGAGAATCCATACCAGAATAATCTCCTCATGATTCAAAATCACAGAATAGAATTAGTAACAGATTAAATCTGTATTAAACAGAAAGATGTCTAACTGAAATATGGCAAAACCTTTAGCTTAGAGGCGATGAAAGTGATTTGTTTATGCCGTAAGAAGTAGAATCCAAATAACAATAACGGATAGCTTTTGTGTTAAAAACAAAAGCTATCCGTTTTGAGGAATAACTCTGCCGATAAAAGAGGGGGATTGGGATAGAAAAGATAAAAATTAATCGTCGCTGCCGTCGTCTTCGTCGTCGTCTTCGTAATCATCGAAATCGTCGTCGTCTTCGTCGTCATCGTCGTCGTCGAAATCTTCGAAATCTTCGTCGTCAAATTCGTCATCGTCGAGATCAATTTCTTCTAAATCCACAAAATCGTCTTCATCATCACCCTCATCATCGTCGTCGTCATCGTCGTCATCATAATCGTCGTAATCGTCGTCATCATTTTCATCTTCATCGTCAAATTCGTTGAAAACAATGCCTGTGATACCCGTTTTAAGTGCTTCCCAAGTTAGGGGAGCATCTTCTAAAGGTGCAGTTATCAGTTCTGCTTCGGGGTTTAAAACCGTAATAAAATTGAAGTTTACTTCCATGACTCAGTTTGTTTTGTTTATCTTGTTTGCAAATGTAATGACACGCAATAAAAAGTTGTATTCAAAACTCAAAAAAATGGAAATTTTTTTTCTTTTAGTTACACGTTAAATCGAAAATGCATGATGTCGCCGTCCTGAACGATATATTCTTTCCCTTCTACGTTGAGTTTTCCGGCAGCACGCGCAGCGGCTTCGGACCCATAATGAACAAAGTCGTTAAAAGCAATCACCTCTGCCCGAATAAACCCACGTTCAAAGTCTGAATGAATGACTCCTGCTGCCTGAGGTGCTTTAGTTCCTTTCGTTATTGTCCATGCTCTTACCTCTTTTTCTCCGGCGGTAAAATAGGTAATTAAATCCAATAACCTGTAACTCGATTTAATCAGTTTACTGATTCCTGGTTCAGACAATCCGAGGTCATTCAAAAACATCATTCTCTCATCGTAGGTTTCTAACTCAGCAATATCGGCTTCCATAGCTGCGCAAATTATTAAAACTTCGGCATTTTCATTGGCAACGGCTTCCTGCAAAGCACGGGTATAAGCGTTGCCATTTGCAGCAGCCGATTCATCAACATTGCAAACATATAGTACAGGTTTGGCAGTCAACAGGTCTATGTCTTTGATAAATCTTTTATCTTCCTCTTCAACCGGGGCAGTTCTTGCAGAATTACCCTTTCCAAGATGATTTAAGTAAACCTGTAAAACTTCTATTCCAAGTTTGGCTTCTTTGTCGTTGGATTTTAGCAGCTTTTCAAGTTTAGCTATCTTTTTCTCAACCGATTCTATGTCTTTTAGTTGTAATTCTATATCAATGATTTCTTTGTCGCGAACCGGATTAATACTTCCATTGACATGTACCACATTATCATCTTCGAAGCATCTGATTACATGAACAATTGCATCAGTGCTTCGGATATTTGACAAAAACTGATTCCCTAAGCCCTCTCCTTTACTTGCACCTGCTACTAAACCGGCAATGTCAACTATTTCAACTGTAGTTGGAACAACTCTTTGTGGTTTTACTAATCTTTCGAGTTCAAATAGGCGATCGTCAGGTATGTTGACAACTCCGACATTGGGTTCTATGGTCGCAAAAGGGTAATTTGCAGCAAGGGCATGTGCATTAGACAAACAATTAAAAAGGGTAGATTTTCCAACGTTTGGCAAACCTACTATTCCGCATTGCAAACTCATTGTATTATGGTTGCCTGTTAAGGCTTTTGTTTCATTTTTTTGTAAGCGGCGCAAATGTAAGGCCAATTGATGAATTTTGGTATCTTGAATGATGTATCACCCATTTAAGTTTTGTCTTCAGAAACCTCAGAAAACATCGTTTATTTAGAAAAACCAAAAAAAGGAGCGCTTCTTTTTTAATTTACAGATTAAAAATCGGTAATTTGCGTTTTCAAAGTTGCATTAAAAAACAATTTTAGCCTTTCATCCTGAACAGGCTATTCTTTTTCTCCTTAAAACCTGTCAATTATGCGTTTACCATTTCTTTTGTTCAGATTTATCCTGATCATCATGCTGTTTGGATTAACAAAAATGCAGGCACAGGAAACAGCTATCTATCGAAATGCTTATACTGAATTTGCGGGTGCAAAAACAAATTTCATAGAAGGCAATTATTCGCTTGCTCAAAAAAGGTTTGACGCTTTCATCCGTTCTTTTCAGTTCAGCAATCAGAATGAAGTGGTATTGATGCGAAGTGAAGCGCAGTTTTATCATGCCTTGGCTGCCCGCAAACTTAATAATGCCAACGCTGAATTGCTCTTAGTTAAGTTTGTGGACGAAAACAACAGCAGCCCTCTTACTTCTTTGGCCTATTTTGAACTGGGACAGCTTTATTTTGACCAGGAACTCTACCGGGATGCCATTGCCTGCTATAACAAAGTTGGCGCAAATGTATTAACTACCGAACAACAGGCTGAGATGAACTTTCAACTTGCCTATAGTCTGTTTACCAGCAAACAGTTTAAAGACGCACATCGCTTGTTTTCACAGATAATAAACACCAAGAATCAATATTACTACGATGCTAATTATTATTATGGTGTTATCTCTTATTTTGACAATGATTATCCTTCGGCATTAACAGCTTTTCAGCGAATTGAACAAAACTCAAAATACGACAAAGCCCTTCCTTATTATATTGCCCTGATTTATTACCACCAGAAACAATACGACAATTTGGTGGCTTATGCATCCCCAAAAGCTAAAACAAGTGGTATTAAATATCAGAACGAACTCAATCAGTTACTTGGACAAACTTTGTTTAATCAACAAAAATTTGCTGAAGCACTCCCTTACCTCGAATTTTATATCGAAAAAAGCAGCAAAGTCCGCAAAGAAGATTTATTTCAACTCGGATTTACCCAATATCAGTTGAAAAGGTATGAGGATGCCATTAAAAATTTCACACAGCTCAACAATCTTACAGATTCTATAGGACAAAACGCCATGTATCATTTGGCCGATTGCTATCTTAAAACAGATGAAAAAGCCAAAGCCCGTAATGCATTTGAAGCTGCTTCCCGACTTAAGGCAGATACTGTTATCCGCGAAATGTCCTATTTCAACTATGGAAAACTCTCTTATGAACTGAATTTTCACAATATCGCTATTAATGTGTTTCGTGAGTTTATTAAGCAATATCCTGCTTCCAAACAATTGAACGAGGCTAAAAGGTTGTTGAGCAGTATCCTTGAAAACACCCAAAATTACGCCGATGCGCTTGAAATTCTGGAAAGTATTCCCGATAAAACTCCGGATTTATGGCGTGCTTATCAGAGGATTTTATATTACCGGGGTGTAGAAAAGTATAATGACCGAAAATATGACGAGGCTTTGGATTTATTTGACAAAGCCCTTGATAAATCATATATCCCTGACATCAGCGCTTTAGCTTATTTCTGGAAAGGCAATATTTACTACAAACAAAAAAAATATGACGAGGCATTTACCAGCATAGAAGCCTATATGAATGCCACTTCAAATCCTGTGATGTCGGAAAAGGTTAACGATGCCACCGCCAATTATACAATGGGATATTCCTTTTTTAAACAAAAGGCGTATGAGGATGCCTTGTATTACTTTGACAAATCGGTCAATGCATTTGTTGGAGCAAATGCTCCTACGAGTAATAAAGCACTTGGTGCGCAACTTTACCCGGACGCTATATTGAGAAGCGGTGATTGTAATTTTATGCTGAAAAGGTATAATCAGGCCTCCGAGCGGTATGATAACATCATAAAGTACAAAATGAATGGGATTGATTATGCTTATTACCAAAAGGGTATGTTGGCAGGATTGATTGGAGAGTATGACAAAAAAATTGACAACCTTAAACAGTTGACAAAATTATACCCCAAATCTTTTTATGCAGATGATGCTACCTATCAGATTGCACTCACCTATGTATCACTGAACAACTATCAGGCAGCCGTTGAAACCCATCAACAACTGATTGGCGATTTCCCGGAAAGCGAATATGTTCCTAAATCATTGGTCAATCTTGGATTGGTTTATTACAATATTGGCGATTATGATCGTTCCCTGCAATTTTATGAATTGGTTTTAAAGCGATTTCCAAAAAATATTGAGGCAAAAGAAGCGATTACCGGTGTGAGGGATGTCTTTGTGGCACAGGGTGATGCAGATGGTTATGTCAATTTTACCAAAAAATTCCCGGGCATGGAAGTTAGTGATGCTACTCAGGACTCGATAGCTTATGAAATTGCCGAAACCTATTACACCAAAGGTGATTGTACCAATGCCGTCAAAGAGTTTACTAAATATCTTGCCGGCTATTCTAAAGGGGCTTATGTATTGTATGCGCATTTTTACCGGGCACAATGCTATTACAGCAAACAAGAATATGCCAATGCCGGTAAAGATTATGACTATATTGTCGAACAAAACCGCAATCCTTTTACTGATCAGGCTTTGGATAAAGGAGGACGGGTAGCGTTGTATATAAACAAAGATTACAATAAAGCATTTACCTACTACCGGAAACTTTACGAAACAGGCTCAAGAAAAGAACTTCGCATTGAATCTTTAAGAGGATTGGTGAAATCGAGTTTTTATCTCAAAAAAACAGCGGAATTAGAACAATATGGTGGATTACTGATAGCTGCTGACGACAATACACCGGACGATATTATCGAAGCCTATTTCTTTATGGGTTTGCTCAACTATGATTCTAAAAACTATGCCAAAGCCCGGCAACATTTTCAACAGGTCAGTGCGCGTACTACCAACGAGAAAGGGGCACAGGCAAGATACCTGATCGCCGATATTTATTTTAAACAAAATGATCTGGATTCTGCCAATACACATTGTTTTAAAGTGATCAACGAAACAGCGTCCCAAACACATTGGGTAGTGAAAGGGTATATTTTGCTTGCAGATATTTATGCAGCTAAAGGCGAATTGTTTCAGGCTAAAGCGACTTTAAAAAGTATAATAGACAACTACAAGCCGGAAGATGAACTGAAAAAAGAAGCCCGTTCCAAACTGCAGCAATTGGAAAACAAGAAGCAGACCAGTCAAAACTTCAATCGAATAACCCCGACAATGACGGGTATCTGGAGTTAGAAAAATAGGTTCGATTTAACTTGTTTTGGTTTACCGGCAATGCTTTTTGGCCGATTCTATTTCCTTAATCTTATGCAGATAAGTACTGTCATTGGTTTGTCTGAACAACTGAAGATAAATTTGAGAAGCTCTGTTGTAGTGTTTTAGTGAGCGTTTTTGTTTTGCCAATAACGTATAGTATTGAGCATAAGTGTTTAACTGTACGGCGTTTCTTTCTTTAATGAGCCAGTTTATGCGGTCTATTCCAACCATTCTGTCTGTATCTTCCACATCAAATTTACGCATGTCTTCGGGTGTCAAAAATGCTAATTTTCTGAGATTGGCATCGGCAATCATTGAATCAGGATGTATTAACCAAAGCTTCGCAATACCGTCTTTTGATGCGGTGAGTAATCGGCTGTTATCCGGCGTAAAGGTTACATTTTCGACCGGAGCCTGATGCCCTGAAAGCGTAAAAAGTTCTTCTCCTTTCAGATTCCAGACTTTGGCGGTTTTGTCAGCCGAGGTGGTAATGATTCGATTGCCTTCAGGGAAAAATGCTACTGAGGTTAGTACATCTGTATGACTGCTCAAAATTTGGAGCAACCTCCCTTCAAAAGTCCAAAGACGGGCGGTTTTATCACGGGAGGCTGTTACTATATAGCGACCATCCGGCGAAAAAGCTGCATCTACCACGGCTGCTTCATGTCCGATAAGGGTATAAAGCAAATTACCGTTATTAGTGCGCCAGATTTTAGCAAGACTGTCCCGGCTAGTTGTTAAAATATATTTATCGTCGGGCGAAAAAATAGCTGATTCTACAATTTGAGTGTGCCCGCTAAAAGTCCTTATCAATTTTCCATTCAAATCCCATAGACGGGCTGTCTTGTCTTTTGAAGAAGTAAGCGCCCAATCTTGTTTGGCTAAATTATTGAAAACTGCCCCTGTCAGTCCATCATTATGTCCGGTCAGTGTCATGATTTCCCGACCATCCGTGTTCCAGATTTTGGCTGTGCTATCGGCAGATGCAGTAATTACGTGATTGCTGTTTGCCGAAAAAGCAGCACTGACAACTACTCCTTTATGTCCTGTGAAATCGGTAATTTTTTTGCCGTCAATGTCCCATAAAACTGCCTTCCTGTTCCTTGAGGTACTGACTAAAAATTTACCATTCTGAGAATAGGCTGCTCCTAAAATTTCATTCCCTTTGTTTCCAAGAGTATTGCTGTGTATAGACCAGATTCTTGCGGTATTGTCCTCAGATGCAGTCAGTATATTGCCTCCGGCAAATAAACAATTGGGGCAATGAGGTGCAAAGGCTACAGAATACAAATAACTGCCCGGACATTGGATGGTTTGCAATTCAACACCCGTGTTATCCCATAGTTTGATAGTATAATCACGGGCAACCGTCGCAATGGTCTGGCCGTTTGCCGAAAAATCAGCCCCTTCAACAAAACCGTTGTGCCCGCTCATGATTTGTAGAATCTCACCCTTAATGTTCCATAAACGTGCAGTCTGATCGTCTGAAGTTGTAACGAGTAATTGTTCGTCAGGAGAAAAAGCAGCATAGTTCACTGACGATGTATGGCCGGTAAATGTGTGGAGAAGCTGATTACCTTTCCATAGTTTGGCAGTTTTGTCAACCGAAGTGGTCAGGATATAATCGCCTGATGGAGAGAAAGTTGCCCATGTCAGATAATCCTCATGTGCAGGTATGGTTTGGAGCAAGTTTCCATGAGTATCCCATATTTTAGCGGTATTATCCCATGAAGCCGTCAGGATTTTCTGTTGGTCGGGAGAAAAAACAGCAGCGCTAACTTCGTTTAGATGTCCGGCAAAAATTGCAGCTATCGAATGATTGGTATTGTACAAAATGGCGGTGTCATTGCTCAAAGCAACCAATATTTGTGCTCCATCAGGGGAAAAGGTGGCATAATTAACACGGGCCGGGCATCTGTAAACACTGGTATCTCCGGATGACAAAAACCAGACAATGGCACTGTTGTCGGCCGAAGCGGTGAGTATTTTGCTTCCATCAGGTGAAAAAACAGCATTATTCACTGCTTTTGTATGCCCGTTTAGTTCTGAATACATAGCGCTTTGATGGTAAGCGTTCCAAAGGGCCTGAAAAGATCGGTTATTGTCATGAGTTCGGAATGCAAACTCTGCCAAACGGAAACTTTTAGTAGGGGAAGAGTCGAGCAATGTGCCTGATTTGTAGGACAAATCATAAGAAAGCGATAACAAGGTTTTGTCAACAGCCTGCCGCCATAGATAAGAAATACTCACTATAGCGAGCAATAAAGTAGCGATAAAGCTACTCCATAAAATACTTTTATTGAGCCGGGTTTTATTCAGCCTGATTCGGTTTTTATTACTTAGGTTAATCAATTCCTCCTCGTTGGCATTGAATTTTGGCAACCATTGCAAAGCCGATTCGACCACCGCCAAATCAGAAGGATCGAGGAGATTTTTCTTATTAGCAGGCGACCAATCGAGTAATTTGTTTTTCAGAATTCTGTTTGCCCTTTGAACCGGTCTATCAGATAAGTCGTGCATTTCCCGAACAACAGGCGCTAAAATATCATGCGAAAAGCTAAGCTCATTGGCTGCTGCGTTGCCGTCAGATGCCGGAGTTTCGACAATTAGATAAAGTCGTTTTAGTCTTTCAATCAAATCAGGCAACAAAGGGCGGGCGTTTTGATACTGCTCAAATATATCGTTCATTTTTCTTTTTGAAACTGTACCATGCCGGTTTATAAATCCTCGAAGAAGTTCAAGTACAAAGCCTGATTCAACAACTCCGGGTATCATCTTGCTCAACTCTTCCAATTTTTGGTCAAAAAAGTCGGTCAACAAAATTCCGTCGTCTTTCAGGTTTAAATAGAGTGCCCGGGTAAACTGTGGAGCATGAGGATTGAGCAGATTGGCATCTACCCACATTTTGGTGAGCAATATTTGCAAATATGGTGCTATTGCCGATTCTCTGTCAGATAAAAGGTCGTTTGCAATTAAATCTGATAAACCGGTTTCTACATTCAGATTGTAAAATGCCTGTGCTCTTTTGCTCAATGTCAGGCTGTTAACCACTTGTCCAATGCCTTGTTTGGTCAAAGGCTCTATAAATGACCTTGTTCTGGGGATAGTGGCCTGCTTGATGCGCAGGTCAATTTCTGAATGATATTCTTTGCGATAGACTAAAATTACTTTCCCGGAAGGGCGGTCATTAGGATCTCCAAAAATAGATTTTAATTCATTGATAAAAAGCTGAAGTTCGTCGTTTTTATCTCCCGCAGTTGAATCTACTACTGTCTTTTTCTGGTTTTCCTCTACCAGAACGGAAGGCAAAACCGGAATACTCTGGAACTTTGAAACGGGTTTTACCAGCTCTTTTTTGCCAATGACAATCGCCACCGGCTTCGTACTTGTTTCAAAAATACTTTTCCATGAATTTAAATGTGTAGAAATGGTTTGGTAAAGGCTCTCGCCCTGGACCGGAAGTACTGAAACTACTAAATGGCTAATTATAATTTGCTCAAGCTGAGTTGAGTCGTTTGATTCCAAAAGCAGCAGATCAATGGAAGGATGCAGTAACTTTACCTTTTCTGTCAATTCATCAAAATTGTCTGTTAATTCGGGTGCTGTTTTTTCATTGTTTGTAATCAATGACTTGGAACTTACTTCGATTCTCATTTTCTGAGTATCGGCCGGAATTTTACCCAAAACCAATTTAGCAAACTTAGATTGTGCTTTGATATAAGGCTGAACCAGTGCTTCCTCTACGTCGTCAATCACGATTACAACAGGTCTTCCGCCTATTTCTTTCTCCTTATTCTGCCATGCTTGTTTCAGCGTAAGGTTTTTTCCGTTTATTTCTAAAACATCCCTTAGTGTTTCTGTCAAACCTTTTGAAGGATGACGCGAAACTACGAACGGGGTCGAAAACATTTCAAGATAAGGTAATAAGCCGGCCTGAATTAGTGAAGTTTTCCCGACACCCGACTGACCATAAACCAGCATGACCGGAGGACATAACATATCTCCTGCCTTGTCGTAAAGCTCCCTGATCTGATAAGCTCTCCCGTAAAAAATTTCAGCATGACTGCGCTCATAAGGGCGCAAATACAAAAATGGGTCAGGAGGTAAATCAAAGCGTATATGCTCTAAATCGGGCAATCCGAACAACGGGTTTCCTGCTGCATCCGCCAAATTCCATTTTAAATGGAAATCGTCTTCAACCTTATAAAACCATGGGAAAACGGAGGTGTCCGGTGCTTCTGCTTTATTGTTCCAAATCAAAGCACGATGTGCGGGTGGAATATAAAATTCCTCCGGTCGTTTTCCTCCTATGTTTTGCTTGGCTTCAAACTGGTTAAACGCGAAGAAAATACTTTTGCCTAACCCTATATAAAAGTAAAAGTCTTTTGCAAATTCTACGGCAATATCGTCTTTGATGAGGTTTGAAGTGGCAATAACGGCCTTTACCCCGTTTTTAATCAGACTATCCACATGCCCTTTGGTGGAGCAGGCATTTAATACAACCAATTGCAGGGCCGGTTGCTTTCCGAGATATTCTGCAAATCCCTGGCTGTGGAGACTTTCGCTTTCTGACAACATCAGTTCAAAATCGTCAGCATGTCCGGCATAATGGAATACTGCAACAGGATGCTTTGCAAAAACTTCCATAATTTCGGTCAAAGTAGCGGCCGGTTTGGGTATCACTTCACAAATGCCTTCATTTTGCGCTTTTAACAGCGCATTCACTATTGATTTCTGTTCTCTTGGCAATCCTCGGAGCTGAAGCTCGGGACGGTCTTTGTAATCTGCAAAAGCAAGTAAAATAACCGGTTTTGACATAAACGATTGCCGGATTAGAATTGATTGGGAACTGACTGTATATAATTTAGCTTTTAAAATTCTCTGCAATCTTGTGTCTGTTGTTCCCGATTGCAATTTATTTGCTTTGAATCAACTAAATTTTTGAGAAAAATAGTACTTTTTTGGAGTTCAATTCTGCAATTTGTCTAAAAAGCCTTTTTTCTTTCTTGCCGAAACAAAAGCCTTAGATCCGTCGCTCATTTCTACTACACCTTCTTTGTAGTATTTTCGGATATGGCGCAGGTTGACCAAATGGCTGTCGTGGATCCGGTAAAATCCGAGTTCTTCCAGGAGGGTTTCGTAGTATTTCAGGGTTTTGGTTACCAATATTTTTTGGTGATTATTAAGGAAAAAAACCGTGCAATTGCCATCTGCTTCGCAACGGATAATGTCGTCAATATTGACAAAAGTAACCTCTTCGGCACTGGGCAAGCCCAGCTTAGTAAAAGGTTTTGTTTTACCGGAATTTGAAAGCATTTTTACTGCCTGACGATCGGAAGTTCCACGCCTTTGGATATACCGGTTGACTGCCTTTTGCAGCTCGAGTATATCTATGGGTTTTAAAAGGTAATCCAGTGCCGAAAATTTAATGGCCCGGATAGCATATTCGTCATAAGCTGTGGTAAATATCAATGCAAAATTAATTTCGGTTAAACTTTCGAGCAGTTGAAAGCCCTCGTCTGAACGGGGCATACGCACATCTAAAAAAACAAGTTCGGGTTGTAATTGCTGAATAATTTTAAATCCGGATTCTGCGGAGTCTGCCAATCCAACTACATCTACTTCAGGACAAAACTCAGTGAGCAGGTTTTTCAGGGTGTTCCGCCCCCCCTCTTCATCGTCTATGATGATTGTCCTGATTTTTGAATAATTGTTCATAATTCCGGAGTTTTGGCAACTACCCTGACTTTGTCTTTTAAAAGCTTAGTTTGCTCTAAAAGATGTAATATATTGCTGTCCAACAGAGTAATATGCCCCATTTTCCGACCGGGTTTGGTTGTTTTCTTTCCGTATATATGAATATAGGTGCGGGGAATCTGCAAGGCTTCTTCCAAGCCTTTGTAAACTGCATCCCCATTATAAAATTCTGCTCCAACCAGATTGAGCATGGCTGCCGGACTTTTCAAACCTGTATCTCCCAATGGCAGCCCTAAAATTGCCCGCCAATGTTGCTGATACTGTGAGGTATAGTTTGCTTCTATTGTTTGATGTCCACTGTTATGTGGTCGTGGCGCTATTTCATTGATTAAAATTTGTTTATCGGCTGTCAGAAACAACTCGACAGCAAGCACACCAACCATATCGAGTTTTTGTATTACCTGCAAGGCAATCTCCTGAGCTTCCTTCTCAGTTTGCGGGTCAATCTGCGCCGGTTGCAATAAAAAATCTACCAAATTGTAACGGGGATCAAATACCAGTTCAACAGCCGGAAAAACAGACAATTCGCGTTTGCTGTTTTGTGCCACAATAACCGACAACTCTTTGTAAACTGATACCTTTTTTTCAAGTACACATGGCTCTTCAAACGCCTGAAAAAAATCTGATTCTAAATTTACCGGCATCACTCCCCGACCATCGTAACCATCCCGCGCCAGTTTGAGAAAGGCGGGTAAAAAACCGGCATACCGGTAGAGGTCTTCTTTGGAATCAATCCTGACAAACGGGGAAGTCGGCAGGTTATGTTTGGCAAAAAATTCTTTTTGTGTCCGTTTGTCCTGAATAATTCTGACTACTTCGGGCTGTGGATATACTTCAACCCCCAATGCCGACAAAGCTTCCAGTGCTTCAACATTGACTTTTTCAATTTCAATAGTAATCAAATCAAGCTCTTTTCCGAAATTGTAAACCGTTTCATAGTCCTGTAAGGAACCGACCACAAACCGGGAGGCGAGATTTCGGCAAGGCGCAGAGGGGTCGGGATCTAAAACATGCAACTCAATATCAAAA
The DNA here is from genome assembly GCA_016700115.1 of Sphingobacteriales bacterium. NCBI lineage: Bacteria > Pseudomonadati > Bacteroidota > Sphingobacteriia > Sphingobacteriales > Sphingobacteriales bacterium. The sequence continues at coordinate 4,656,526 of CP064999.1, forward strand.
TCAATCCCAGATTGTATCAACATTCTCCCCAGTTGCCCGCCTCCTAAAATACCTGTTTTCTTCATAACAGTTTGTTTGATTTGCAAATGTACAACTTATGAATTTGGAAACATTGAGCTATATCTTAATTAATTAATGCCAGTAAGAGTTGTTCAAAACTTGAAATACAAAAGCCCAATGTTGTAACAAATAACTACATTGGGCTTTTGTATTTCAAAAATTAATAAATGATTGTTGCTTCAAAAACTAATTCATTTATTCTTGCTCTACATAATGTAGCTCAAACTTCACATTAAATATATTTTCAAGTCGGGCAAGCAGTCTGATATTTATTAAACGTTCAGCTTTAAATAGTTGGGTTAAGTGTCCTTGAGAGGTTTTTAATTCTTTGGCCAACTGCTTTGATGTGATGTTCCTGTTTTCCATCAATGTATTAATAACACCCATAAAACGCAATTGTACGCGTTCAGCCATAAACTGAACCTGCTCCTCCTCAGATGAAAAGGCATACAAGCCTTGCATATAATCATGCAAGGCTTGCTGAGCCTTAATCAGTGAAGCTTTTTCGACATCTGTGTTCTCATTGGTTGAATTAGATTCAATGTCCTTTAAAATCAAACTCATAAGTAGATATAGTTTCTATAAGTGTCTTGATCTTCTTGTCAATCTTTTGGCTTTTCTTGTTATGCTCTTTAATAAGTACTATATTCTTGTATCCGTCTTTCATGATAAACTCTGCACAGTAAATTCTATTGGGCTGATTTGCAAATTTCATTGCAGTTATATGTCCTGCATTTTTAGTAACTTTTTCTTTTAAATAAAGTTCATTGTTATACCTGTTGTTAAATATTTCCTCTAAAATTCGTCTAAATTTTTTCTTATTGTTTTCTAATACTGCTAATATTCCATTAAAATTTGTTACATCAATGTATATCAAAATTTTGTTTTTACCTTGATACTCCAAGGGTATCAAGTTTAAGGGTAATTCGAGGACATCTCGTTTAGACATGTTCTAATAATTTTGTTTTTTTTCATTGATTTAGATTTGTTAGTGAAATTATCTATTTTTGAATGCAAAGATAGCTCCTATATTATATTCTTTCAAACAAATTTAAAATCTTTAGGGCAAAATGGATAAGTTATCTCTAAATTTAAGGAGTTAACAGCCCGCCATTGTACTTGAAAAAAATGTGATTAAATCAATTTATGGGAATTATTCAAAGGCAAGGCATATTGGGAACCTTTGCTTCTTATTTAGGTGTGCTGATCGGCATGTTTAATGTGCTTTGGTTATACCCAAAATTTCTAAAACCTGAAGAAATTGGCTTATTACGTGGTCTGACCGATGCTGCATCTATCGCAGTTCCTTTCATTGTGCTGGGAATACCCCCCCTTTGTATCCGGTATTTCCCTTTGTTTAAGAACGAATCAGCAAAACACTACGGGCTTTTTACTTTCATGTTAATAGTACCCTTGGTTGGTTTTTTGGTATTTACCGGCATTTTCTTCCTGAGTTCTGACCGGTTGTTTGAATTTTTCTCCGAAAAATCACCTCTCTTTTCAGAATACCTGTATTTGTTGCCTTTGCTTTGTTTTTTTATGATGTATTATTCCGTGCTTGAAAGCTACAGCAGAAGTTTGCACAGAATAGCTATTCCGGTATTTATCAATGATAGTTTGATTCGATTGGGCATTACAATCCTTGTTTGTATGTATGCTGCCGGATGGTTGACACAAAACAGGTGGATTAGTTTTTACACATTAAATTACGGCATTGCGTTGCTGTTGCTTGCAGGATATTTAATTAGAAATGGACATTGGCTAACCCCTTTTAAGATTGACAAAACGGTATTACAAAGGATACCTGAAATGGGCAATTATGCTTTTTTCGTTTTGTTGGGTAGTGTTGGAGCCATGTTGGTTGGGAAAATAGACAGTTTAATGGTCATTAAACTTGCCGGGTTATCAGATGGAGGGGTATATAGTATTGCCTTGTTTATCGGAACGGTTATCGAAATTCCGAGGAGGGTGCTGAGTCAGATTTCTGCCCCTTTGGTTGCAAATCAAATTGCTCAAAACAAAATGCAGGACATCGCAGCATTGTACAAACGCATTTCTATCAATCAAACCTTAGCCGGTTTGTTGTTAATAATATGTATCTGGGCAAATATTGACAATTTGTTTTTGTTGATGCCGAATGGTGCTGTTTATTCTTCCGGCAAATATGTGGTCTTGTTTATCGGATTGGCTAAACTGATTGATATGTGTACGAGTATTAACAACGAAATCATCACCTTGTCCAAATACTACAGGGTTCATTTAGCAATGATGCTTTTTTTAGTTACGCTTACCATATTGACCAATCTCCTGCTTATTCCACGTTTCGGCATAACCGGTGCTGCCTTTGCTTCATTAGTGGCTTTGTTTGTTTTTAATCTGTTGAAATACCTGTTTATTTGGTTAAAAATGAACATGCAACCATTTTCAATTCAAACGGGAATTGCTTTTTTGGTTGCCGCCATCGCATTTGCTGCCCAATACTTTTTGCCTTTTGTTTTCAATGTTTGGGCCGATTTGTTCTTTCGTGTTTTGATCATTTCCGGATTATTTATAGCGATGACTCTGTGGTTGAACATCAGCCCGGATGCTAATTTGATGGCGAAAAGGTTGGTTAGGAAATTAACCGGAAATTGATATGCCCATTTATTGAGAGATGTGAAAAGAATAATGACCAAACACATACAACTAGTTCGAAAGATTTTATATTCATTTCCTCTCGTTGGGAAGAAAACTTACCGCACCACCGCCACCTTACCCCGCACCAACACTGAGCCCGATTGTGCTACGGTATAAACATACACCCCCTCCGGCAAATGTGCCACTGATACGGTTTTACTCGTTTGCCCTACGGTAAAGGTTGTTTCGAGGACGGTCTGACCGGTGAGGGAGAGGAGTTTTACCCCCAATTCCCCCTCTACCCCCCAGCCCCCTGAAGGGGGAGTTAAGCCTTCGGTAAAGGCAAAGGTCAGGGTGTTTTGGGCGGGGTTGGGGTAAACTATTAAAGAACCCACCCCAAACCCCTCCGAGGAGGGGATTTCAGAAACGCCCACCGTCTGCACGACCACCTCTTGTGAATAAACCGAGGTGTCCTGACAGACTATCAGGGTGAGAGTAACGGGGTAGCTGCCGTTTTCTGTGTATTCGTGGGTGGGGTGTTCTGCGGAGATGGCGGGGCTTCCGTCTCCAAAATCCCATGTGTAGCAGCCGCCTAGGGCGATGTAGGCATTTTGGCTTAGGTTGGTAAATTGGAGGATGCCGCCAAAATCTTGGTAACTGAACGCTGCCTGCGGATTGGGAGCGAAGCCGAGGCAAACAGATTGGGTAAGGGTGGAAGTATCGTTGCAAACTATTGCTTGCAAGGTAACGCCATAAATACCCTCGGTTTGGTAGGTGTGTGGAATAGTGTTAGCACTACAAGCGGCGTAGCCTTGCCCGCAGATAAAGGGCGGGCTACCGTCGCCCCAGTTCAAAACATAATAGCCGCCGTCTATGCTGTCGGGGTAGGCGTATTGGCTTTGGTTGGTAAACAGGAAGCGGGCGGGCAGGTTGGGGTCTTGCGATATGGTAAATGCTGCCTGCGGCAGGGTGAGCAAACCCATGCAGTTGGTTTTGACGATGTAAGCCCCACCAAGAGACCACAGTTCAGAATTAATTGTTTCAATAGTATCTGCGCGACCCACACAAATATAGCCTCCTAAAGGTTGCGGAACAGGAGTGAAATTATAAAAGTAATCGTACGATATCCCATAATCGAATATCCGTGTCCATAATGGCTCACCATCGCTACCACGCACTTTCATAATAAATGCTTCTGTATAAATACCTGTTTTACGCGTTCCGCCTATACATACAAAATTACTCCCTACTTGATAAACCCTTCCTATATAACCTCCACTAACACCCTCTGAAAAATACACCCGACTCCAAAGTACTTCATTTAAGGAATCTAAACGGAGCATAGAAGGATACAGTTTATTGTTACTAACTGTACCAGGCAGATTACTCCCTCCTGCCAAAGCAAAACCATTATCATTTGTCTGTATGCCATCTACAAGTTGATCTTCATAACCAATACTATAAGTTTCGCTCCATTCCATAATACCGGATTCATTTATTTTCGACAGAAAAAAATTCCCAAAAAAAAGACCCGGATTCACATCAACTCTACCAATTGCATAAACCCCCCCTTCAGAAGAAGGTAATAACTTATAAATTATATTACGATGGTTATAAGTGCCATAATTATTCCGCCAAACCACCTCGCCATCGGTCATTTTCAGCAACCACATTTGAGTAGGAACAGTGCTTAAAAATGTCTCTCCGCCAACATAATAAGTATTGGTTTCAGGATAATAATGCATACATGCTGCATCACCTTGATATGGGAACTGTTGAAGATTGTAAAAATTGAGCAAATTTCCGTCGAAATCCACCTCCATCAAGTATTGAGTGTCATGAGTTTCGTAAGTTATCGGATTAACTACACCATTATTCATCCGACCACTAATAGCGAAACCTGTTGGAGTTTGGATTAAGTCTCTAAGAACAAAATCGCCGTAATCTTCTCCAAAATTGAACGATATTGTGTCTTCTATTTGATCATTGGTAAAAATCAATTTTACTTTTTCAAAACTGGTAGGATCATTACTGTGACCTAAACCTAATATAACATTATTCCCATTGTAATACACAATTTCATGTATGCTTTGAGCAAACTCTGTTTTTATGTTTTTTTCAAAATACTTATGCTGCGCAAAAATTAGTTTTACTAAAAAAATGCATACCAATACAATTATTAGTCTCCACATGATATGAAATTTAAACTTTAGTGAATTAAAAAAAGACCTTGCTTTATTTATAAGCAAGGTCTTTAAAAAAATCGCTATTTACTGATAATTGTAAATTTACCAACATTAGGCATATTGCTATTGCCTTTGATGTGGTAATAATATAGCCCGCTTGACCAGTTACCAATATCTAAGGTAAATACGGACTTTTTGTTGTCTAATGAACTTTCCATTTGTAGATTACCCTGAGAGTTAAAAATCTGTAACTTATAGTCTATATTTTTTTCAGGAAAATACTGAATAGAAAGTATATCAGTTGTAGGATTGGGATATACAATAACCTTCGGGTCTTTTACAATATTTTTATTTTTAAAATGTACATTCCAGTTTCCTATATTTTCGGCTATTATGGAAGGAAGTTGAGGCAAGGCAAGTATTATTTCTTCACCGAATGCTGTATATAGCATTACTCTCGCATCCATCGAAGCAAGGGTATTTGTAGCAGCTATTTGGCGCACTAAAGTTTCTTCTTCAGAAGATAGTTCCATATAGGTGCGGTTGCTCTGACCCAAATCTTTTTCTATCTGAACAAGTTGTTTAAACCAGAAAGATTCTTCTTCCGTTTCGGGCAATCCGGCTGCAAGATTGCTTGACTTAAAGCAGGAAACAGGGAAAGAACTTTTTTCATTGCGCATAAATTGGAATTTAAATGCGGTTTTAAAAATGTTTCGTTAGTTAGATAGTACTCCCCAAATTTTTTAAATGTTGCTGTAATGTAGTGAATTAGTTAACTCCTTGTAGTAACAAATTCAAAAAAGTTTTACGATGCTTAATTATTTTCCGAAGAAACTAAAAGTCTGAAAGTTTTATCATTTTTCAAGCAGTAAAAAAAAATAGATTGATTTACGGTTGCTTTTAACTACTTTTCTACAATTTGTCGTTTAACCCAACCATATAAATAACATGAAAATTAAACAAAACGGGCATCCTGATTGCCAGAATGCCCGTTAGTGGTTATTTCGAAGATTTGTTTATGGAGGGATTAGGAACCCAACAACTCGGCCAATTTTGCTTCGAGGGCGGGGCCTCTCAGGTTTTTGGCTACTATTTTACCGTCTTTGTCAATCAGGAAAGCGGCAGGAATTGATTTCACTCCATAAAGACCGGCTGCAGAAGATTGCCATCCTGCCAAATCACTGACGTGGCTGTTCCAGGTCAGTTTGTCTTTTTCGATGGCTTCAACCCATTTTTCTTTTTTCTGATCGAGCGATACGCTGTAAATATCAAATCCTTTGGGTTTGTATTTGTTGTAGGCTGCCACCACCGTCGGGTTTTCTTTTCGACAGGGACCACACCAGGAAGCCCAAAAGTCCACTAATACTACTTTACCCCTTAACTCAGACAGGGCTTTTTCTTTACCATCGGGGGTTTGAAGTTTGATTTCGGGTGCTTCTTTGCCGATAGCTGTGTTTTGTAGGTTTTGCATAGACTGCACATATTCCTGAAACTCGGTATTAAGTCTGACACTTGGAATAGCCTGGTTCATCATAGCGGCTACTTTTTTATAGGTGTCATAATTTACAGAAATATCAAGATTACTAACCGCCATATAGCCGATAAAAGGATTTTTTACCGTATCGCAATACGCTTTCAGATATTTCTCCCGCATTTCGGGCTGCATGGTTCTGATTTCGCGGATGAGGTTATTCAACTGAACCGTTTCTGAATGTCCGGTTACACTAATTTGGTTCGGATCCTGCGTGTTCATGTTGACCTCCATTTTTACATTGTCAAGTATGACAAATGTACTGATAGCTCCTGTGCCGATGCGCAGGCGACCAAGTTGTTTCTGGTTTACCGTGCCCTTCATTTCAAAAGTACCATCTTTCTTAACAACGGCAGTATCCAAAATATCTACATTTCTTGAATTCAGGGCATCGAGAAAAATCTGAGTGTTGGAGGTAGCATTGTCAACCTTACCTTTGATGACATAGCCGTTTAAGTTGTGGTTCTGTGTGCCGCAACCTGCAAAAAACGCAAGTAAGGTAACTGCGACAGCGGTACTTATCAATCCTTTCATTATTGTTGTTTTTTTTGTTTTTATGTTTATTTTGAATGATATGTGTTTTTACAGCGTAAAATTAACTAAAAAATCTTGTTGACAGGTATAGGTTAACGTTCCTTAAGATAAAATTAACCTTCTTTAGTAATCTAAGTGCCCAAATCGAGCTTACGGGTCAAAACTCGCCCGACCTGCTGCGGGTCAAGCTTTGTTTTGCTCAGTCTCGAAACCTGACCTATAAAAAAGCCCGATAACCCTTTCTTTCCTTTTTGATATTCTTTCACCTTGTCGGGAAATTGTTGCAGCACCTGACTGACCAATGCTTCGATTTCTTCATCATTGCTTACCTGAACCATCAACCCCATTTGTTTAGCGAGTGATTCGGCAGTAATTTGGTTGTTCTTCAAAAACTCGGGAAACAATTCCTGAGCCGCTACCGAAAAACTGACTTTACCGCTTTGAGTTAAACTGATCAACTCTGCCATTTTTTCGGGCGGTAATGTAAAATCGGAAATGGTGAGGTTGGAGGTATTTAAAAACGATTTTACCGGCCCCATCATCCAGTTTGCCGCAGCTTTGTAATGTGTCGAATGTTTTGCAATTTGCATAAAAAACATCGCTGTTTCACGGTCTTCCGTCAATATTGCGGCATCATAGTCCGACAATCCGAATGTTTGGGTAAAGTGTTGGTAAAGTGCTTCAGGCAGCACCGGCATTTTTTGCCGAACCTCCTGAATATAGTCCAAAGTCAGTATTAAAGGCGGCAAATCGGGTTCGGGAAAATAACGGTAATCATGTTCCAGTTCTTTCCCCCTTAGCGGAAAAGTGGTTCCGTTGTTTGCATCAAAACTCCTTGTTTCTCTGGCTATCATTGTTCCGCGGCTAATGAGTTTTGTTTGTCGTTGTGTTTCAAACAAAATAGCGCGCTTAATGTTTCGGAGCGAATTCAGGTTTTTAACTTCTACCCTTTGCCCCAACTCCTTCTGACCTTTTGGCCTGACCGAAATATTTACATCACATCGCAAACTGCCTTCTTCCATATTCCCATCGCAGATTCCTAAATACTCTACTAATTGCTTAATTTTTGAAACATATTGATAGGCTTCATCTGCGCTGCTTAAATCAGGTTCGCTCACAATCTCCAATAATGGCACTCCGGCACGGTTTAAATCAATAAACGACTTTTCCGGGTCTAAATCGTGAATGCTCTTACCGGCATCTTCCTCAATATGAATGCGGTTAATTCTGATTCTTTTTTTGGTGGAATCTGTCGGGAAAGTTATGTCCAAAAACCCATCGTAGCAAATGGGGGTATCGTATTGAGAAATTTGATAGCCTTTGGGCAAATCGGCATAAAAATAATTTTTCCTCGAAAACTCGTTGTATTCCCTGATCTGGCAATTGGTCGCCAAACCCAGCATCACTGCAAATTCTGCAACTTTTTGGTTCAGAAAAGGCAGGGTTCCGGGATGTGCAAGGGTTATATAGCTTACCTGTGTGTTCGGATTTGCGCCAAAAGCGGTAGAATCGGGGGCAAAAACTTTACTTTGGGTGTTTAACTGAGCGTGTACTTCCAAACCGATGACAATATCAAAGTCCATAACCTGGCGCGATTCCATTGCTTAAATTTTTACCTTTTCTGTGTTGTAGTATGCGGTCTAATTAACGCTTTGTAACATTAATTCAACTCCTTCACGATTTTCCTGGCTGCGTCAATGGCATTCGTCAATCCCTGAGGGTTTTTCCCTCCGGCAGTAGCATAAAAAGGCTGACCGCCTCCGCCTCCCTGAATATGTTTTGCCAAAGTGCGAATTAGAACGGCTGCATTTAACTGATGAGATTCGACCAGTTTTTCATCTATCATCAGCGTCAGATGTGCTTTATCGTCTATTTCTGTGCCGAGAACAAGGAACAAACCATCTATTTCCTTTTTAAGATCAAAAGCAATTTTTTTGACCATTTCTGTAGTCAGTCCGGCGTTTAATTTTTCACCGATAAACTGAATTTGGTGAATGGTTTGGGCTTGTGTTTTCAATATGTTTTTTAACTGGTCTGCCTGTTCCATTTGTAAACGCTCCAATTCTTTACGCAGGCGGTCATTTTCCTGAATCAGGTTGGAAACTCCCGATTTAAGGTCTTTCGGATTGTTCAGCATCTGCCGAATTAGCTGAGTTTCTGTCCATTCGTTTAAAATCATGCGATAAGCCGCCTCTCCGGTTCGCGCTTCTATCCGCCGGACTCCGGCAGCTATTGATGTTTCGGCGGTAATTTTACAAAGCCCGATTTGTCCGGTAGCAGCCACATGAGTACCGCCACAAAGCTCTACTGAATAATTGGGGTCAAAAATGATAACCCGCACAAATTCACCGTATTTCTCTCCAAACAATGCCATTGCCCCCATTTCCATCGCTTCTTTTATCGGAACATTGTTCAATTCTTCAAGCTGAATATTTTCTCTGATTTTCGCGTTTACCGTTTCTTCTATCTCTCTGAGTTCTTCGTCAGAAACCTTTGCAAAATGCGAAAAATCGAACCGCAGATAATCGGGATGTACTAACGACCCTTTTTGAGCAACATGGGTTCCTAATTTTTGACGGAGTGCGGCATGAAGCAAGTGAGTAGCGGTATGGTTATTGGCAGTATTGCTTCGAAGTACCTGATTGACAACTGCCATACAGGGAATACTCGTATCGGGGGGAAGAGAATCGGTTAAATGAACAATCAGGTCGTTTTCTTTTTTCGTGTCGGTAACTTCAATTTTTACATCTCCAAACTGTAAACATCCGGTATCACCAACCTGCCCGCCGCTTTCGGCATAAAACGGGGTTTTATCCAACACCACCTGAAACCGGGTTTTGCCTTTTTGGGTAATCTGACGATATTTACTGATCTGAGTAATGGTGCTGAGTTGGTCATAGCCCAAAAATTCACTGCCCTGCTTGCCGGCCGGAATAAGCACCACCCAATCGCCGGTATCAATTTTTGCGGCTTGCCTTGCGCGCTCTTTTTGCTCGTGCATGGCCTGTGCAAAACCGGATTCGTTGATGTAAAATCCTTTTTCCGCAGCAATTAAACGGGATAAATCTATCGGAAATCCAAAGGTATCATACAATTCAAAAGCCGATTGACCGTCAATTTCTTTAGTGCCGGTTAGCAATAACTGTTCTTCTATTTGTGCAAATTTTCTCAGCCCCAGCTCAAGGGTTCGCAAAAATGAGGTTTCCTCCTGCAAAATAACTTTAGTTATAAAATCGCGCTGCTCGTTAAGTTCGGGATATAGCTCATCAAATTGCATAATTAACACCGGAACCAATTCAAACAAGATGGGTTCTTTGTAATTCAGATAACTATAGGCATATCGGACTGCCCGTCTTAAAATGCGCCGGATAACATAGCCCGCACCGGTATTGGAAGGCAACTGTCCATCAGAAATGGTAAACACGATGGAACGAATATGATCGGCAAGTACACGGCAGGCAATATCGGTTTTCTCGTCTTTTCCATACTCAATACCGGTAATACGGCAGACTTCTGCAATCAGGGGGGTGAACAAATCGGTATCGTAGTTGGAAGTTTTCCCTTGAATTGCCCGAACCAATCTTTCTAATCCCATTCCCGTATCTACATGTTTTTCGGGCAAGGGTTCAAGACTGCCGTTTGAAAGGCGGTTGAACTGAATAAACACGTTGTTCCAAATTTCAATCACCTGCGGATGGTCCTGATTGACCAAAGCAGCCCCTTCTGTTTGCGCCCTTTCTGCTTCAGAGCGCATATCGTAATGAATTTCGGTGCAGGGGCCGCAAGGGCCGGTATCTCCCATTTCCCAAAAATTGTCCTTTTTGTTGCCCATCAAAATATGATTTTCGGGCAGATGGGTTTTCCACAAATCAAAAGATTCTTTGTCCTGCGGAACATTTTCTTTCACATCGCCTTCAAAAACAGTTGCATAAAGCCGGTCAGGATGTAGTTTCAGTACCTGTGTCAGTAATTCCCAGGACCAGTTGATGGCATCTTTTTTAAAATAATCGCCAAAAGACCAGTTGCCCAACATTTCAAACATCGTATGATGATAGGTATCTACCCCCACATCTTCAAGGTCGTTGTGTTTACCCGATACCCGCATACATTTTTGAGAATTGGCGATGCGCGGATTTTCAGGTTTTCTGTTGCCTAAAAAGAAATCTTTAAATTGATTCATCCCCGCATTGTTAAACATCAAAGTCGGGTCGTTCTTCACAACTATCGGCGCAGAAGGGACAATTTGATGCCCTTTGGAAAGAAAAAAATCTAAAAAAGCCTGTCTGATCTCTTTTGCAGTCATCTGTAAATCCCTGTCGGCTATTGTAATGGGTGAAAAAAAGTGCGCAAAGATACCATTTTTTGTGTTATGTGTGATGAATGAAACAGGATGAGTTTTATGTTTTGTAATCCGCCATTTGTATTTCAGGTTAAGGCTTTTATGAAATAGCCCGCTGCTCCAAAAAGTTAACCCTTTACTATTTTGCTGCTCTTGGCTTAATATTCCAAACTACAAGATAGTTGAATCCAACTAACAGAGAACAATCCCAGACAATCCCGAAGGGATGGCATGACTGTTAGGTTTGACATGATATTTGCCAACCATCTGTCACAGAACAAAAACCAGAATATCATGGCCGGCACTTTTTCCCAAATCTATATCCAATTAAGTTTTTGCCGTAAAAAGAAGAGAAAATCTATTGCAAAAACCAAGGAGCGATGCTGTATCTAAATATATGACCGGCATAATTACGGGTAAAAACCAAAAATTCTTAGACGGAAAATTTTCATGGCAAGAGGGTTACGGTGTGTTTTCTGATACTCATTCTCAAATTGAGAACGCATATCAATACATTGCTAATCAAGAAAAATGCCACCGTAAAATTACCATCTGAAATGAATATATCAAATTCTGAATAGAATTTAACATTGAATACAACGAAAAACATTTATTTGACCGGATTATATCATTGTTTCGTCATCCCTTCGGGATTTATTGGTTCGATTCCTGCTTTAAAACTTAGAAAATTGCCGGCTTCCCCACTAAAAAAGTCGCAATGCCCATCTTTCACCTTTCCATGACCATCTTTGACCTTTCCATGCTCATCTTTCATCTTTCCATGCCCATCTTTCACCTTTCCATGCCCATCTCTGACCTTTCCTTGCTCATCTCTGACCTTTCCTTGCCCATTTCTGACCTTTCCATGCCCATCTTTGACCTTTCCATGCCCATATCTGACCTTTCCATGCCCATCTTTGACCTTTCCATGCCCATATCTGACCTTTCCATGCCCATCTTTGACCTTTCCATGCCCATCTTTGCTTTTTTCGGGCAAAATGCCAATATATTTATCATTCTATTTGAAATATGCGCACACAATTTAATTGATTAGTCCCATAAAATTAAGGAAAAGTTGAGCAGAGTGTTAATCTTTGTTAATTTTTTTAAAAAATCTGCTAAATTATTTGGCTTTTTGAAACCCTTGTATTAACTTTACACTCAGATACAGGATGATGACCCGGTACTTTAAAATTATCCGTTTTTCGGAAGACCTGTTCCAAAAGCATGGAACGTCCCCTTTAACTTGAGTTTCCGGCAATAGAATTTTATATCTGCTCAAAAAGTTTAGTTAACTTAATTTACTAACCTCTAAAAAAAATTTTTTTCTATTATGACTAAATACAGAATCAGTATTGATTTCAACAATCTCACAGATTTGGAAGTACTTTTCCGAACTAATGAGGTAATTTCCGGCCTGACTGCCAACCCCGACTTCCCGACACCCGACCCCACAGTTGTAGTTTTAACCGGTTTACGCGACGATTTCAGCAATGCCATGTTAGCTGCTGCAAACGGGGGAACAACTTTGAACACTGTAAAAAACGAAAAAAGAACAGTTTTGATTGCCGGTTTGCAAAGAGAAGCTCAATATGTTGAGTACTACGGATTAAATTCTGAAACTATCCTGTTAAGTTCCGGTTTTGAAGTTTACAGCAGCGTAAAAACGACTGCTCCTGCATCGGTTTCACCGACTATTGATAAAGTAACTGACGCTGCCCTCAGCGGAAGTTTGATTTTGCGAACCAATTCTGTTAAACATGCCATCGTTTACGAATTGAGATACACCGAAGATGAATACGGACCTACTGCCCGTTGGAACTATTTAGTCGTTCAAACTAAAAGCAAATTTGTAGTATCCGGACTTACCCCCGGTAATAACTACTGGTTTCAGGCTCGAACCATCAGCACCAAAGGCCCCAGTGAATGGTCTGACCCGTTTATCTTCATGCCCCGATAACTGACAATAGGTTTAACTGAACTTTTTTAATCCCTTGCCCCAAAACGGTAGGGGATTTTTTTTGGGATTCTTTTCTATATTAATATTAGTTTGGTTATTTAACCTCAAAAAATATACCTTTGTCCATGTATGAAAAAGCCTTATTTATATACAAGATTAATTCTAAAACGAAAATGACATTTTTAGAAGCCCAAATGTAATCAAAGCAGACATATTGGTAATAACAGATGGTTTTTATAATTTCAGATGTAATTTTTATTATTCTTTAAGTTGAGATTTGCTGATTAAAACGGTAAAAACATAAATAAAAACACCTTTGAAAAAGTGGATTAATTTTTGTCGGAAAAGTCATTGTTTGCAATGATTAAAGAAATATTCAAAATTCATTTTGAAAAAGAAAAGGGAATATTAGAACTGGCGGTATTAAATTCAACCACATAGGCAAATAGAAAATATGTTTGCAATTTATCTGAATGTGTATAGCAAAAAACCTATGTTCCTATGTGGTTTGTAAAGATTTTTACCACATAGGCACATAGAAAAGAAGTTTCTCTTCATCTGAATGTGTATAGCAAAAAAACCTATGTTCCTATGTGGTTTTTCAAGATTTTTACTACATAGGAACATAGAAAAGAAGTTTCTCTTTATCTGAATGTGTATAGCAAAAAAACCTATGTTCCTATGTGGTTTTTCAAGATTTTTACTACATAGGAACATAGAAAAGAAGTTTCTCTTTATCTGAATGTGTATAGCAAAAAAACCTATGTTCCTATGTGGTTTTTCAAGATTTTTACTACATAGGAACATAGAAAAGAAGTTTCTCTTTATCTGATTGTGTATAGCAAAAAACCTATGTTCCTATATGGTTTTTAAAGATTTTTACTATATTGGTAAATAGAAAATATGTTTGCATTTCATCTGAATGTGTATAGCAAAAAACCTATGTTTTTATGTGGTTTTTCAAGATTTTAACTACATAGGCACATAGATAAAATGTTTGTATTTCATCTGAATGTGTATAGCAAAAAACCTGTGTTCCTATGTGGTTTGTAAAGATTTTTAAATACATTGGCAAATAGAAAATATGTTTGCATTTCATCTGAATGTGTATAGCAAAAAACCTATGTTCCTATGTGGTTTTTCAAGATTTTTAAATACATTGGCAAATAGAAAATATGTTTGCATTTCATCTGAATGTGTATAGCAAAAAACCTATGTTCCTATGTGGTTTTTCAAGATTTTTACTATATTGGTAAATAGAAAATATGTTTGCATTTCATCTGAATGTGTATAGCAAAAAACCTATGTTCCTATGTGGTTTGTAAAGATTTTTAACTACATTGGTAAATAGAAAATATGTTTGCATTTCATCTGAATGTGTATAGCAAAAAACCTATGTTCCTATGTGGTTTTTCAAGATTTTTACTATATTGGTAAATAGAAAATATGTTTGCATTTCATCTGAATGTGTATAGCAAAAAACCTATGTTCCTATGTGGTTTGTAAAGATTTTTACCACATAGGCACATAGAAAAGAAGTTTCTCTTCATCTGAATGTGTATAGCAAAAAACCTATGTTCCTATGTGGTTTGTAAAGATTTTTACTACATAGGAACATAGAAAAGAAGTTTCTCTTTATCTGAAAGTGTATAGCAAAAAGCCTATGTTCCTATGTGGTTTTTCAAGATTTTTAACTACATTGGCAAATAGAAAATATGTTTGCATTTCATCTGAATGTGTATTGCAAAAAGCCTATGTTTCAATGAGGTCAGTAAAACAAAAAGTATGATAACAAAAAAATACCTTGACGAACTAACTTATGAGATAATCGGAAGTGCTATCGAAGTCCATAAGGCAATGGGAACTGGTTTATTAGAAAGTGTATATCATCTATGTATGAAAGAAGAATTAATGTATAGAAAAATAAATTTTCAAACAGAGATGAAAATCCCTGTAATTTACAAGCAAAAAAACCTGGATATTGATTTTAGGTGTGATTTATTTGTGGAAAACTGTATCGTAGTGGAATTAAAAGCGGTTACAGAAATAATTCCTATACACGAAGCACAACTGCTGACCTATATGAAACTATTGAAATGCCCCAAAGGCATATTAATTAATTTCAATTGTTCCAATATATTCAAAGATGGGCAAAAAACATTTGTGAACGAGTATTTTGCTAAACTTCCCAGCTTCTAATATCAAACCATATAGAAACAAAGAAAAAACCTATGTGCCTATGTGGTTTAAATAAATTAAAAGAACTTAAAGCCAGTGTAGCGGTTAAATCTAATGTATTTATATAACCCCCTATATAGCCCCCCTAAAATACCACCAGTGGCAAGTTTGTACATCCTGATATATTTGATAAAAACACAGACGGAAAAATACAACTCAAAAAAGTTTGTAGTCTTTCCGGTAAATTTGATTTTGGCTGAATAAGTAGTTTCTCAACCCCACCCCTACTCTGCTGCGATAACCTTTTTGGTTCAATCTTCTTTAAATTGCTTATCTTGCGCTGAATTTAAAGGCCATTTCTGAAATCCGGTGAATCGGTGTGCAGTTTTGAATCAGCAAGCAAGTTTACCTCCTGTTCTGTTAAAAATTGAGTGGGGGGAAGCCTTAAATCCGTTCAAAATGAACAATATTTTTCAGAAAAACGCTGTTTTTGAGTAGTTAAATTTAAAATTATCTAATAAAATGCGTTTAGTTTTACCCATTTTCGTCTGTATATTTGCTTTTTACAGTCTGCAAATTTCAGCACAATGCCCCAATAACAATATCTTAGCGGGCGACTTGACCCCGTTGACCACCGGGAATACCCAGCAAGCCAACTGTGCTCATGCCGGAGAATATTTTACGGTTCAGGTTTGTTCGGGGACAAGCTATACCTTTAGCACCTGTGGTGATAATGACTTTGATACACAGCTTACACTCTATACCCCCGGTGGAGTAACGGCTTTGGCATTTAACGACGACGGAGGTTGTGGGCTTCAAAGTCAAATTATCTGGACTTCTACATTTACCGGAACGGTTTGGATATTATTAGACCAATATTTTTGTGAAAGTATTTCAACTGCCTGTATGACCTTGCGGGTAACCCAAAACACCGCCTGTACCGATTTCCCTCCCTGTAACGGGCTTTGCCCTCCCGGAGGCACTCCTCCGGTTGAAGACGATTGTTTTACAGCAATAAACCTTGGACAGATGCCATTTCCGGCAGTTTGCGTTGGAACAAGCGGAGGATTGGGCACACCGGTAACCTTTAATTTGACCAATGTATGTGCTTCTCCGGCTACGCCTTATAATTTTATGTCGAATTGCGCCGATGGTACTGACATGGCTGCACCGGCGTTGGATGTTTGGTATCAGGTAACTTTGACTGCTTCACAATTAATCGTTACGCTTGAAGCGGGTATGGATGTACCCTCTTTGGGTTTATGGCGCGATGTGGGATTGGGATGTGGCGGTTTACAGCCGGCAGGATGTACGACAGGTTCGGCAGGTTATGCTACCGAAACTTTTGGCCCATTATTGCCCGGTGTTTATTATCTGCAAATCAGCGGGGGAGATTTGGGCGACCAATGCGATTTTCTGTTAACTTTACAAAACAACAATTCCTGTGCCGATTGTCTGGTAGGTCAAAGTCTTACGGTAGATCCGCTGCCGGTTGACGGCGTATATGCTCCGGGAACTTTGGTTACTTTTTGTTATACAGTGAATGACTATAACGATGCTGCAGCAATTAACTGGCTGCATGGCATTGTTCCTGTTTTTGGCCCCGGTTGGGATATGAGCACCTTATTGCCACAAGCCCCTCCTACAGATTGCGGAACAGGTCAGGGATTTGGAGTGTGGTCGTGGTATAATTTCCCGATTACCGGACAAAACGGTAGTTCAGCACAAACGACCTCCATCGGTCCGGGCTTTTTTCATGAGTCTAATTTTGGATGTCCTGGAGCTTGTAATCCTGCTAATCCGGGCGATAACTGGGGAGACAATTTAGGTATATTTGGATGTGTTTTAACATTCTGCTGGAGAATAGCCACTATGCCTGCCGGAGCTGCCTGTGTTGACGAAGCAAGTTTAAATGTTTATGTAGAAACCTATTCCGATTCTGAAACGGGAAGTTGGACCTTGCCCGGGTGTGTGAACGACCCCGATATTGACTTTTTTGCTACTCTCAATTGTTGTGATGTCAATGGAACTGTAACCAATAACGGACCGCTTTGTATTGGACAAACTCTGCAATTAGGGGTAAATGTAACCACTCCCGGCACCACGATAACTTACGAATGGAGCGGCCCGGACGGTTTTACTGCCACTACTGCAGCCCCTACCCTGCCGAATATACAGCTCAATAACGCCGGCTATTACAGCGTGATTGTTACCGTGGATGGATGTATTTCAATTCCTTTGTTTACATTGGTTCAACTGCATCTACAAGCCGATATGACTGCCGGAAACAGCGGAGCAGTCTGCCCGGGAGGAAATATTACTTTATCAGCAAGCAGTACTGCGGTTAATATTACCGGCTATCAATGGACCGGGCCAAACGGATTCAGTTCAAATCAGCAAAATCCGGTATTAAATAGTGTAGGAGCAGCGCAAGCCGGCACTTATACTGTTATAGCTACTGATGCCAACGGATGCAGTTCTGCAGCCGCTACCACTGATATTACTTTGTTGCCGGTGCCCAATCTGACAGCAGGCAATACCGGCCCGGTATGTTCGGGCAGCAATATCTCCCTGACTGCTTCCACAACTTCCCCGGGAGTCGCTACTTATACCTGGAGCGGGCCGAATAGTTTTACTTCCAATGTTCAGAATCCTGCAATCAATGGAATAACCATAGCAGAAGCAGGTGTTTATACCGTTACCATCAGTATAGCCGGTTGTAACAATACCGCCAGCACTACTGTTACCATTAACCCTGCCCCCAATATAACGGCATCCAATAACGCCCTGCCTGTTTAGGAGGGTCTGTTGATTTATCGGCAAGTACAACGACTCCCGGAACTGCCACCTATTCATGGAGTGGTCCAAACGGATTTACTTCTACACAACAAAATCCGGTAGTCACTCCAATCACTGCTGCTTCAGCAGGAACCTATTCTGTTACAGTTACTGTAAATGGATGTAGTTCTGCCCCGGCAACAACCACCGTTGCGATAGGTTCACCACCAAATGCAACAGCAACAAATGACGGTCCCGATTGTGCCGGGAATGATATAACCTTGTCGGCAAGTACAACCACACCGGGCGTAGCAACTTATCAATGGAGCGGGCCAAACGGATTTACCTCCACTGCTCAAAATCCGGTTCTCAGCGGAATAACTGCGGCTATGGCCGGTGACTATACCGTTACCATTACAATAGGGGGATGTAGTTCTGCTCCGGCAACGACGACTGTTGTTATAAATCCTGCACCAAATGCAACTGCAAGCAATAATGGGCCGGTTTGTCCGGGTGGGAATGTCAACTTAACTGCTTCCACCACTACACCGGGTATTGCCACCTACCAATGGACCGGGCCAAATGGATTTACTTCTACAACCGCCAACCCCACTATAAATGGAATCAGCGCTGCGCAGTTAGGCACATATACTGTCATTATCACGGTAAATGGCTGCGCCTCTTTGCCTGCCACGACAGATATTGTTCAACAAAGCCCTCCTTTAGCCACAGCATCCAATAACGGTCCTGCCTGTTTAGGTGGAAGTATTACACTAAACGGAAGCACAACAACACCCGGAGCAGCTACCTATAACTGGTCGGGACCAAACGGTTTCAGTTCTACCCAACAAAATCCGGTCATCAATCCGGCAACTGCGGCTGTTGCAGGAGTTTATTCTGTTACAGTAACCATCGGAGGTTGTGCTTCTTTGCCCGCTACGACCAATGTTGTTGTTAATACCCTTCCAACTGCAACAGCCGGCAATAATGGCCCGGTATGTGCAGGAGCAGCTTTAAATTTAACCGGTTCGACCTCTACCTCTGGCACCACGATTACTTATGCCTGGAGCGGACCCAACAGTTTTAGTTCAACACAGCAAAATCCGGTCATCAATCCGGCTTCAGCCGCAAATGCCGGCACTTATACTTTAATTGTAACGGTGGACGGTTGCGCTTCTAATCCTGTTACAACTGATGTGGTTATAACTCCATCACCCAACCTGACAGCCGGCAACAATGGGCCGGCCTGTATCGGGCAACCCATTACTTTATCAGCTACAACAACTACACCCGGAACTGCAACCTACAATTGGTCCGGGCCAAACGGGTTTACTTCAACTCAACAAAATCCGATGCTGGCAGGTGTAACAGCAACCACTGCCGGAGCATATTCCGTAACAGTTACCATTAATGGTTGCTCTTCGCTTCCAGCTACCACGAATGTAGTGGTTACCCCTCAACCCAATGCAACAGCAACCAATTCAGGAGCCTGCTCAGGGGGGATGCTGACATTAAACGGGGCTACCACCACGCCGGGAACAAGTATCGGGTACTCATGGACAGGACCTAACGGATTTACTTCGGCGGTTCAAAATCCGGTGATCAATCCGGTAACTGCCGCAAATGCTGGAGTCTATACCCTGATTATTACGGTAGATGGTTGTCCGTCTTTAGCCGTTACAACTACTGTTATCGTCAATAATGGGCCCGTAGCAACGGTTGCTCTTACAGCTACTATATGTAATACTATTGCAGCGGGTTCATCGTTAGACTTCAATAGTCTGATTACCGGAGGTGATTTCGGAGGTATCTGGACAGATGTTTCCGGTTCCGGTGCATCGGGCACCTTGCCCTTTTTAAATTTCAATGGAGCAGTACCCGGAAACTATACTTTCAGCTATACCACCAACAGTGCTATTCCGCCCTGTACAGAAACGACTTATTTTACTACGGTTGTAGTAGAGGATTGCACCTGCCCAAGCGTTGCCATTGCAGTTCCATCTCCCTTATGTAATGATTCGGGAATTTTAGATTTATTGACCCTGCAAATTACGGCTGAACCCGGTACCTGGGCAGTTACAGGCACTCCTCCCGGAGTAAGTCCGGCAGCAATAACAGGAAACATACTTGATGCGGTAAATGCCGATCCCGGTACTTATCAAATTACATTTACCTTAAACACGCCTCCACCGGCAGGATGTCCGGCATTTTCGACGCAAAATTTAATCGTGAGTGATGCGGTTTTTGCCGGCTCAAACAACCTGATTAATGTTTGTAATAATGACCCTGCTCCTTTGGATTTAAACACCCTCCTGATAGGTGCGGATTCAGGTGGAACCTGGCAACTGGCAGGATTTAGTCCTGTTCCAAACCCCGGTTCTTTTAATGCTGCAACCGGTGTTTTGTTTTTAACCGGGCAAACAGCAGGCACTTATACCTTCAATTATACCCTGACCACTTCAGCCCCATGTACCAATAGTATAGCAAGTATTGCAGTGGTAGTGAGCAATCAGCCTGTTGCCAATGTAATGACCCCACCCTTGGTTTGTAATACTGCGTCCGGAGGCTCTACGCTGAACCTGAACACGCTTTTACCGGTTGGAACTTCAGCAGGTGTTTGGACAGATAATCTGGGAGTAACGGTGTCTAATCCCAATCTTAATTTTGACGGATTTGCTCCGGGAGGTTATGCTTATACTTATACAACGACTACGGCTGTTGCTCCTTGTACGAATATTTCATCCAATATTACCGTTACGGTAGAAGATTGTGCATGTCCAAGTGTTGCCCTCAATCCCCCTCCTGCTTTATGTAACAGCACCGGCAGTTTGGATTTAACAACCATTCAGGTAACAACCCAACCTGGTTCATGGACGATTACTTCAATTCCTCCCGGTGCGACCAATCCGGCAAGTATCACAGGAACAGTATTTAATGCGGCAGGAGCAACACCCGGTACCTACCAAATCACCTTTACCCTATCCACTGTCCCTGCTGCCGGATGCCCACCTTCGTCCACTCAAAACATATTTGTAGCGGCAGCCCCCAATTCCGGTACAGGAGGTACTACAACGGTCTGTAATACACAGTTAACACCGGTTGTTTTAAGCGATTTGCTTACAGGTGCAAGCGGAGGGGGTGCATGGTCTTTAACTTCAGGAACAGCCCAACCCGGTTCTTTCAATGCCGCTACCGGACAGTTTAATCCAAATGGACATACTCCCGTAACGCTTACATTTACCTATACCCTAACAGGCAATCCGCCCTGTGCAAATGCAACTACTTCTGTTACTGTAACAGTCGGTAATGCGCCAAATGCAGGCACCTCGGGAACGCTGGATGTATGTAATACTCAAACTACCCCGATAATTTTAACAGATATTCTTACTGGTGAGGATACTGGAGGAACCTGGACATTGAGTTCCGGAGTAGCTGCACCCGGTTCCTTTAATGCCGCTGCCGGTACGTTTAATCCCGATTCTCATCCATTAACAACTTTAGTGTTTACTTATACGGTTCCGGCAGCAGGTGCCTGTGCTGCAGCTACTTCCACAGCAACCGTAAATGTTTTTGATGCGCCATCAACAGGAACCGCCGCCAACCTTCAGGTTTGCAACAATCAACCGGCTTTGATCAACTTGTTCGCTCAATTGACCGGAGAAGACACGGGAGGCAACTGGACTATTACCGGAGGCACTCCCGATGCCGGTGCGTTTGACCCTGCCTCAGGTTCTTTTGCGCCTAATAACCATACTCCGGGATTGTATAGTTTCACTTATTCTATTGCTGCTTCAGGGCTTTGCCCGGCATCAAGTTCCGAAGTTCAGGTTGAGGTATTCGCACAACCTTCTGCAACAGTTACTCCTAATGCCAATGTTTGCAATTTAAGTGCAGACGGATCTATTCTCAATCTTGATGCCTTAGTAACTGCCGGCAATACTACCGGTAATTGGGTAGAAACTTCAGGAAGCGGGGTTAGTTTAGCCAATACTTCGGCGGTTGATTTTAATGGCATTGGAGCAGGTACTTATACCTTTACTTATAACCTGCCGGCAACCGCACCATGTACCAATCCTGCTTACCTTGTTAGTGTTTTGGTTCAGGATTGCAGTTGTCCGAGTGTGGCATTCAACCAACCACCTGATATTTGTAATGACCTGGGTACAATAGACCTCAGTACCCTCCTGATAACAACACAACCAGGTACCTGGAGTATTACTTCTGTTCCTGCCGGAAGCACCAACCCCGCATTTTTGGTAGGCAGTACCTTCGCAGGATTTGGAGCGGATGCCGGAGCATATACTATCACTTATACACTGACCACAGCACCTCCTGCCGGATGTCTGCCTTCAGCAAGTGCAAATTTATTGGTAGTAAATGCAGTAAGTGCCGGAACAGCAACGGATTTACAAGTTTGTAACAATTCAACAACTATTATTGATTTGAACAGTCTTTTAACCGGAGAATCAACGGGAGGCGTTTGGTCGGTTGTTTCAGGTTTACCGGATGCAGGCTCATTTAATGCGGCTGCTGCCACCTTTAATCCGGATGGTCATACAGCGGGTGACCTTACTTTTGCATATACTGTTACAGCAGCAGCACCATGTGCTGACGATGTAGAAACTGTAACTGTCAGCATTTCAGATGCAGTCAGTGCCGGAGTTGGCGGAAGTTTAGGGTTGTGCAACAATACTCCCACCATACTTGACTTATTCGGATTATTAGGCGGAGCATCTACCGGAGGCACCTGGGCAAACACATCGGGTGTTGCAGATGCAGGGGCATTTGACCCGATTGCAGGAACTTTTGACCCTAACGGTCATTCCGCAGGGATATTTACTTTTACCTATACCGTAAGTGGAGCAGCACCTTGTGTTGATGACAGTGAAGATATCGTCATTACAATTAACACTGCATTAAATGCCGGAACCGATATAAGTATAGATGTCTGTAACGATGCTGGTTCTGCAGTTAATTTATTCACACAGTTAACAGGTGCTGATCTGGGTGGAACCTGGTCGCTCGCAGTAGGAAGCCCAAACACTCCTGGTGGAACATCTTTTAATGCAATTGCCGGAACATTTAATCCGGCAGGTCAGACGGCAGGAGCATATATTTTTACTTATACCCAACCTGCCGTTGGCGACTGCAACGCTGTTTCTGCCGATGTTACTGTAAATGTCAGTACTTCTGTTTCTTCAACACTTGTTGCCGGTGATGATATCTGCAATGCCTCGGCTGATGGTTCTGTACTTAACTTTTCGAATTTTATTTTGTCAGGAAACACTACCGGAACATGGACAGATACAGACGGATCAGGAGTGAATTTAACCGACCCAACCTCTGTTGATTTTAACGGAGTTGCCCCTTCTACCTATACTTTTACATATACCATAGGAGGTAGTGGCGGTTGTCTCCCTGTTTCATATACCGTTGAAATAGTCGTCGAAGACTGCGCCTGCCCAAGTGTGGCTACTACCCCACCAACAGCCTTATGCAACTCTGCGGCAATTCTAAATTTATCAACACTGCAAATTACTACACAACCGGGAACCTGGAGCATAACGACTATTCCTGCCGGAGCAACCAATCCGGCAACATTGACAGGAACTAACTTTGATGCTACAGGATCAACTCCCGGTACTTATACAGTTAATTTTACACTTGATACTCCTCCTCCGGCAGGCTGTCCCACCTCATCTTCACAAAATATTGTAGTTAATGCTGCGGTAATTGTTGG
Organism: Sphingobacteriales bacterium; assembly: GCA_016700115.1. Lineage (NCBI taxonomy): Bacteria > Pseudomonadati > Bacteroidota > Sphingobacteriia > Sphingobacteriales > Sphingobacteriales bacterium. Next base: position 4,680,448 of record CP064999.1, read on the forward strand.
CTCTGACAATAGCCTTGATGTTTGTAATGATACGGCCGCCCCTGTTGATTTGAACAGTCTTTTAGCCGGTGCAAATCCCGGAGGAGTTTGGTCTGTACTGTCGGGCAGCCCGAATGTTGGAACTGTTAACTTAGCCGCCGGAACATTTAATACAAATGGACATCCGGCAGGGACTTTCCAGTTTCAATATACCATCACCGGTACAGGCACGGGTTTCTGTGCCACCGATGCAGCTACTATAACCGTAAACATATCAGCAGCTCAACAGGCAGTTATCACCTCTACGGCTAATATTTGTAATCTCAGTGCAGACGGGTCAATTTTAGATTTCACTTCATTGATAACTTCAGGGATTACAACCGGAACCTGGTCAGATACCGGAGGTTCAGGAGTAAATTTAACCAACCTCGCAGCTGTTGATTTTAACGGTATTGCATCAGGAGACTATGTCTTTACCTATACCTTAAATGCAACAGCCCCTTGTTCTGATTTTACAGGTACTGTAACCATAACTGTTGAAGATTGCAGTTGCCCAAGTGTCGCAACCTTAGCACCTGCTGACCTTTGTAATGATAACGCAACCCTTGACTTGTCAACCCTGCAAGTTACAACCGAAGCAGGAACCTGGAGTTTGACCGGATTACCCGTAGGTTCTAATCCTGCAACTTTGACGGGAACAATTTTTAATGCTACCGGCTTTGATGCAGGAGATTATGAATTGACATTTACACTCAATACCGCCCCACCGGTAGGTTGTCCATCAACATCCGTTGAAACGTTGACTGTTCAAGATGCACCTGAGGCAGGTTCCGGCGGAGCTCAGACCGTTTGCAACAGCACAGGCAATGATGTTAACTTAGCAGATTTGCTGACAGGTGCTGATTTAGCAGGAACTTGGGCGGTACAGTCAGGTAGCCCGCAAGGAGGTTCGTTTAATGCCGTTGCAGGTACTTTTAACCCGGATTCTCAGACACCCGGAATTTATGAGTTTTCATATACCGTAAATGGTACGGCTCCATGTGTAAACAGTATTGCAACGGTTACAATCACTGTAGAAGATTGCAATTGTATTACCCCTCCCACCCCAAGTATTGTTGCCGGTGATATCAATATTTGTGCCGGCGATATAAACAGTACCGCTTTTGAAGTAACCACAGCACCTAATACCATCGTAAACTGGTATGATGCTGCAGTAGGCGGTAACTTGTTGGGAACGGGCTTGACATTTACTCCCACGACTGCAGGCCAATACTTTGCAGAAGCAGTAAACAATCCGGATGATGGATGTCAGAGTGTAAGGATAGAGTTTTTACTGATCGAAAATCCCGTGCCTGTTGCGGCTTATTTAGCTCCGGCAAATGCTTGTTTGGGTCTTGACAATAGCATTACATTTAACGGAACTGCAGGTCCAAGCGCAATTTATGAATGGGATTTTGGAAGCGCAGGAACCCAAACAGGTTCTGGTCCGTTGTCAGTCGTTTGGAATGTTCCCGGAAATGAATCAATTTCTCTGGTAGTTACAGAAAATGGTTGCACACATCAGGTTAGTACAAGTGTTTATGTTTCTGGTGTAACTGCAACCGCAACTGCCGACCCATTAACAGCCTTAGCCGGAACAACAATTAACCTGACTGCGACCGGAACAAACTCCGGTGGTGAAGATTTGACGTACTCATGGTCTTCTAATTCCGGAACCTTAAGTTGTACAGATTGTCCTAATCCAACAACAAACATGGAAAGCAATACAACATATACGGTAACCATCACAAACGAATTTGGCTGTTTCGGTATCGCCTCTGTCAATACCGTACTGTTACTTCCACCTGAAATTGAAAATGCAGTTTTAATTCCAAATGCTTTTTCTCCGAATGAAGATGCAGTTAACGACATATTTCGTTTAGCCGGTATTAATGTTGAAGAATTTGAACTCAGGGTTTATAACCGGTTTGGTGAAGAAGTATTTTTCATAACTTCAACAAACTTGTCTGAAGGATGGGACGGAACATTCAGAGGTAAACAACAAGAGATTGGAACCTATGCATACAAGGCCCTGGTCAGATTTATGGATGGTGAAGAAAAAATCATGAAAGGCAATGTAACTTTAATCAGGTAAAAATTAGGGGCAATCCAGATGGTTGCCCCTAATTTTTTCATTCTTATTAAAAAGTCCAATTTTTCTGAGGGAACAAGAAAAAATCCCGGGTTAATCTGTTTTTTTAAAAACTTAAGAGGTTTGCAAATTCCGGACTTATAGATTTTTACCATTAGTTAACTTAACTTTTTGCTTCATGAGCGAAAAAAAAATTAAAAAGGCTTTTATAGAAGGTCCTATTTCCCCGTCTTTTATTGGTGATTCAATTGAAAAACACAGTTCGAAAAAAGAGATTGGCGCACATAGTATTTTTTTAGGGCAAGTCAGAAATGATATCATAGAAGGAAAATCAGTTGCAGGTATTGAATATACCGCTTATCCTGAAATGGCAGAGGAAAAGTTTCATGAAATCAGAGAAGATGCCTTTAAAAGCTTTCAGTTAACCTGCTTACATATTTATCACAGTCTCGGAATAGTAGCCGCGGGAGAAATCAGCCTGTTTGTTTTCACCTCTTCCACGCATCGCAAATCTGCAATTGAAGCTTGTTCTTACATAGTTGATCGCATTAAACAGGAAGTGCCTATTTGGGGAAAAGAACTTTTTCACGACCATAGTTATATCTGGAAAAAAAACTCCTGATTATAACTTTGCCATTTCTCGTTTTATAAAATCACACCATGATTGATATTACTAACAAAATCAAAACCCACCGGTCGGCAATAGCTCAGGCAATAGTTACCGTTAGTAAACAGGAAACTATTGAAGCTATCCTTAACAAGACTGTTCCAAAAGGAGATGTATTTGAAGCGAGCCGGATTGCCGGGCTTTTTGCCGTTAAAAGGACCTCAGATATGATTCCCGATTGCCACCCTCTTCCGATTGAAGCAGCAATGATCAGACATCGCATTGAAGGGCTGGAAATTATGATTGAAACTGAAGTACACACAATTTATAGAACAGGAGTAGAAGTTGAAGCCATGCATGGAGCTTCGGTCGTAGCATTGACCATCTATGATATGTTAAAGCCCATTGATAAAGAAATTGAAATCAACCATATTAAATTGCTTAGCAAGAAAGGAGGTAAATCTCAATATACCGACAAGTTAAAACGAGCTTTAACTATAGCAGTTATCGTTTGTTCTGACTCTGTATCTTCAGGAAAAAAAACAGACCAATCCGGGAGGGCTATAATATCAAAGTTGGAAGGACTGAATTTAAAGGTCAAAGAATACACAACGATCCCCGATGAAGCAGAGGTCATTCAAAAAAAGGTGCTATCCTTATGCGAAAGCAATTTTGACTTAATTATTTTTACCGGTGGGACAGGATTGACTTCCAGAGATATAACACCGGAAGCCATACGTCCTTTGCTTGACCGTGAAATACCCGGTATAGGTGAAACAGCCAGAAACTACGGACAATCACAAATGCCTTATGCTATGCTGTCAAGAAGCCTTGCCGGAATGAAAGGAAATACTTTGATTCTTGCACTCCCCGGTTCTACCCGGGGAGCGCAAGAAAGTATGGATGCTTTGTTCCCTTATGTTCTCCACATTTTTAAAATTATGGAATATTCGGGACATGAAACACCTTGAATCTATCTACAACACCCGCATTAAGACAAGTTATCGTATTCGTAAATTTCGCTATCGAGATGTGTGTTTGGAGGTAAGTCAGTTAAAGGGTTGATGATGCCATCCCTTAGATCATACACCCAACCATGCAAGTGTGGTCGTTGATGCCTAAACCATGCCTCCTGAATAATTGAAGTTTCTGCAAGGTTATGAACCTGATCAATAATATTCAGTTCAATCAATCGGTTAAGTTTTTGTTCCTCCGTTTTTTTAGTATCTACTTCAATTTTATTGGCTATGTAAACATCTTTGATGTGACGAAGCCATTGGTCAATCAAACCAAATGATTTGCGGGAAAGTGCAGCTTTTACTCCGCCGCAACCATAATGACCACAAACAATAACATGCTCAACTTCAAGTACTTCAACTGCATATTGAAGCACACTCAGCATATTGAGGTCGGTATGAACTACTAAATTAGCAATGTTACGATGGATAAAAATCTCTCCGGGCTTGGTTTGAGTGATTTCATTAGGAGGCACCCGACTGTCAGAACAACCTATCCACAAAAACTTTGGCGATTGAACGTTGACTAATCTTTCAAAAAATTCCGGATCTTCAATCTTTCTTTCTCTTGCCCAGGCCTTATTCTCTAATAGCAATATTTCATACTGATTCATAAGCAGCTTCATTTAAGGTTTTAGTAACTTTTTTATTATCTGATAATTTAATGCTGACAGTGATGTCTTTGTATTTTGCAGTAGATAAAAAATCATTGATGATTTCTGCATTATCCAAATCTATAAAGCCAATTCTGGAGAGGTCGAGGTGCAAATTTGCTCCATCAGGGATGTTATCAAAGACTCTTTTTAATTCGTATTTATGAATAAAAGAAAGGTCTTTGTAAATACGAATTAAAAATTCATTTCCATTTACAACCAAGGTGATAGAAGACTTGTAGTTGCCTCTGATAATAAAGAAAGCTCCAACCAGTAATCCTATTAAAACACCAATCAGTAAATCCGTCAATAAAATAGCCACTACAGTTACAACAAACGGAATCAAATGTGACCAACCTTTTTCATATTCTGATTTAAATACAGCCGGTTTTGTGAGTTTGTATCCGACAGAAATAAGGATGGCAGCTAAAGCAGAAAGCGGGATCATGTTGAGAAAACTGGGAATCGCAATGACACTCAACAATAGAAAAACCCCATGTAAAATCGTTGACATTCGGGTACGGCCACCTGAAGAAACATTGGCTGAACTCCTAACTATGACCGATGTTATCGGAATCCCACCAATTAAACCGGAAGTCATATTTCCAACACCCTGTGCAATCAATTCACGGTTAGTTGGAGAAGTTCGTTTATAGGGGTCTAATTTGTCTATTGCTTCAATACATAGCAAAGTTTCTATGCTTGCCACCAACGCCAAAGTAACTGCAACAACCCAAACTTCTTTGTTAAAAATATAAGAAAAATCAGGAAGCGCAAATTGGTTAAAAAATCCCATCATTGATTCTGCTACCGGAACCCTGACCATGTGCTCGTCTGATATTGCCAAAGAAGGAGCAAAGTTTTCGAACAGATAACCAGAAACTATTCCAAAAATCACAACCAACAAAGGTCCAGGTACCAATTTTAACCAATTAGGTTTGCGCCATTTTGTGCTATCCCATAAAAAAAGGAAGGCTAAAGAAATGGAGGAAATTAAAACAGCTCCCCATGACAGTTTATATAGGATGGAGAACCAGATTGTTGAAAAGGTATTATTTCCATCTGCCTGAAAAAAAGCTTCATCCCCTTCAAAATCAGCATCGTAACCTATGGCATGTGGGAATTGCTTTAATATTAGAATAAGGCCGATTGCTGCTAACATCCCTTTGATAACAGCAGAAGGTATAAAATCACCAATCATTCCTGCTCGAAGTAAGCCCATGATTATTTGTAAAATTCCTGCTAACACAACTGCTAACAAAAAAACTTCAAACGAAGGCAAACTTTGGATAGCACCTAACACAATAACGGCTAACCCTGCAGCGGGACCGCTAACACTTAAAGGAGATTTACTTAGAGCTCCAACAACTATACCCCCTACTACACCGGCAATTATTCCAGAAAACAAAGGAGCCCCTGATGCAAGGGCTATTCCTAAGCAAAGCGGTAGTGCAACCAAAAATACCACTAACGCTGCTGGAAAATCATGCTTTAAATTATTGGTCCACCTTAAATCTTCTTTTGTCATACTCAGAATTATTTTTTTTTAAGCAAAAATAACAACCAAAACTTCAGATGGTTTTAGAAAGGATAAAAAAAATGTAGTAATACTATTAAAAAATTAACTTCCGTCTTTCATTCTAATCCTGATTTCAGTTTCACTTTAGGGTATTGTAATTTTATATCGAATATTCGTTTCCTTTTTTGTAAATGCGTAGCCCTCAATTGAAAATACAGGATTTTAAGAGTTGATTAAAATCTGTATTTTTGCACCCCATAAAACAAACATTCGCAATAATTCATCAATGTCAATTAAAATAGGAATTTTTTTTGGAGGAAGGTCAAGAGAAAGAGAAATATCATTTGCCGGAGGACGAACTGTTTACGATAATTTGGATAAATCGCTTTTTGAAGCTATTCCACTGTTTGTTGATAGTTGGGGAAATTTTATACTTGTTGACTGGCAATATATCTATAAAGGGAGCATCCGGGATTTTTACCCTCCTGCCTCCACTGACTTTTCATATTCCAAATATGAGTTTCAAATTTATGCAGAATCTTTAGGGCAACTGACATCAACTGAAATGGATAACCTAATTTCAAAAATAGGTCGCAGAATACTTCCATCCGAATTGTCTGAGTTAATTGATTTTGCTTTTCTCGCCTTACATGGTGAAAATGGAGAAGACGGAAGCATACAAGGTCTATTACAGTTTTTACAAATTCCCTATACTGCTTCCGGAATATTACCCTCTGCAATTGGAATGGATAAGGCTTTCCAACGACAGATAATGAAAATAGGTGGATTCTCAGTTCCTCCCTTTGAAGTTATTGAGCGTAACCGATGGCTTTCGGCAACAAAAGAGCAACAAGAAGATATTTATCGAAAAATTTATAACACCATAGGATCTCAAGTTGTAGTAAAACCATCCAATCAGGGCTCTTCTATAGGTGCGACTATTTTACAAAAACCAGGATTTGAAGAATTCAATCAGGCTATATTAAACAGCTTGTTTATTAAAGAAATAACAAGGACTGAATGGTTGCAACTTGGTATAGAAGAACGAAAAATATACGTCAGAGATATTTCAGACATCCGTTCAGGTATCGGGTTTCCTTTGATGATTTCTAATTTGGAACATACCTCTTATCATCCGGACCAACTGATTGATTATTTAGACAATTGGGCAATATCTGAAAATTTACCTGAAAAAATCAGATTGGAATCATTTGATAAAGAACATGAAGTTGTTATTGAAGGGTTTTTAACAGGTAAAGAGTTTTCTTGCATTGTCATCAAAGGCATGGAAAATGAACCTATTGCACTGCCACCCACTGAAATCAGAAAAGGAAAAGAACTTTTCGATTATAGATCCAAATATTTAGCAGGTCTGTCGAGCAAAGTTACTCCGATTGATCTTCAGGACGATCAAATCAGAAAAATTCAAAGCGAATGTGAACGCCTGTTTACTTTTTTTAAGTTCAATACTTATGCTCGAATTGATGGCTTTTTTTCAGACGATGGTAAAGTATTTCTGAATGATCCGAATACTACTTCAGGGATGCTTCCATCTTCATTTTTCTTTCATCAGGCTGCCGAAATAGGTTTAAATCCTTCTCAGTTTTTGACTTATATCATTAGAATATCTTTTTCTGAAAGATTAAATAAAGGTTTGTTCGTTGAAAAATATCAGATATTAGCTAATTGGCTTGATCAACGACTACATGATTTAAAAACCAAAACCGATAACAAAAAAAGAATAGGAGTAATTTTAGGTGGTTATTCTTCTGAACGCCATATTTCAATCGAAAGCGGACGCAATGTTTATGAAAAACTCGCTTCATCCGAAAAATATAAACCGATACCTGTTTTCCTGACAGGATCTGACGAACATTACGATCTATATCAGATACCAATAAATATTTTGTTAAAAGACAATGCAGATGATATTGCCGAAAAAATCAAACATTACCAGCAACATCCCATAACTTTGGAAGTCATCCAAAAAGCAGCCGCTATAATTGATAAATTTTGCTTTTACAAACAAGAAGCGCCCCGGAAATTAACTTTTCAGGAATTGTCTGAACAAGTTGATGCTATATTCATTGCATTACACGGAAGGCCGGGAGAAGATGGAAGTCTTCAAAAGCATCTGGAAAAATTTCATATTCCTTATAATGGGTCCAGTATTTCAACATCAGAAATCACAATTGACAAATATACAACTAACCGGCTGTTACATCAATATGGATGTCTTGTAGCAAATCAACTCTTGTTGAATAAATCAGAATGGGATGAAAATCCTGAAAAGGTTCTGTCAGATGTAGAATCGCAGTTTAAATACCCATTAATTGCTAAACCTAACGATGACGGATGCAGTTCTGCTGTTAAAAAAATTAACGGCAGAAAACAAATGAATGCTTATCTGCAAACCATATTCAGAAATACAGAAGACCAGATTACCGCTGAAAATCAGGCAATTCTTGGGTTGAAACTAAAAGAAGAGTTTCCTGCAAAAAAAACCTGTCTGATTGAAACGCTGATAGAAAAAGGTAATGCTGATGGTTTTATGGAAATTACAGGTGGGTTGATAACACATTTAGATAATAACAAACAGGTGGTTTATGAGATGTTTGAGCCGAGCGAAACCCTTGCCGGAGATGAAGTACTTACCTTAGAAGAGAAATTTCTTGCTGGCGAAGGTCAAAATATAACTCCCGCAAGGTTTGATATTGATTTTGAAAAACGCAATCATTTTGCTGAAAAAGTGAAAGAGGACTTAAAAAAAGTAGCACAAATATTAAAAATTGAAGGATATTCTCGAACGGACGCTTTTGTAAAAATGTATAAAACCGGGCAACATGAAACATACATTATTGAGGTAAATTCCCTTCCCGGAATGACACCTGCAACCTGCATCTTTCATCAAGCTGCTCTAAACGGCTATACACCTTTTGCTTTTATTGACCAAATCCTGCAATATGCTGAACAAAAAAATAAGGCATGAGTGAATGAAAATTTAATGATCATTGCTGCCTGAACATAAGTTGTTCTGTTAATTCAATTAATATATTTTTTCTTGAATCCTCAATGTCTATTTGATTAAGATGCGAGAAAGCCTTTTGATAATACACCTGAATTATTGCTTTTGTTACTTCTGGAATCCTTAACTGTTCCATAATGCTTTTAATGTTTGCTATTTTTAATTCGGTATCATTCTCCTTCACGTTAAGCCAATGGTTTAGTTTTTCTCGAGAGTGCTGATCAGCAATTTCAATTGTTTTCAACATCAAATAGGTCTTTTTATTTTGAGCTATATCTCCTCCTATTTTTTTGCCAAACACATCCGGATTTCCAAAGGTGTCTAACAAATCATCTTGAAGTTGAAATGCAATCCCTATATTTTTCCCAAACTGATACAAATTATCCACATCCTGAGATTTAGCACCGGCACAAATTGCACCCATTGACAGCGATGCTGCTAATAAAACAGCCGTTTTTAGTTCAATCATTAACAAATATTCTGGGATACTAACCTCCTGTCGGTTTTCAAAATCCATATCATATTGCTGCCCTTCACAAACTTGCAAAGCGGTTCTTGTAAATACTTTGATCAATTGAGGCAAAGCCTGAGCTGCATCTGACAAGAATTCATAAGATTTAACCAACATGGCATCACCTGAAAGTATTGCATTGTTAATTCCATACTTTATATGTATAGTATCAAAACCTCGTCTCAAAGGTGCTTTATCCATGATGTCATCATGCAACAATGAGAAGTTATGAAAATACTCAACAGCTAAAGCTGGTGCTAATGCAGGCGAAACATCATCAGAAAACATTTGGCAGCCCAGGAGACATAGTATTGGGCGTATTCGTTTTCCGCCAATTTCCATGAAATATCGTATAGGATCATAGAGATTTTCAGGTGAAGCCGGTAACTTATTTTTGTTTAAATAGGCAGTAAAAAGGTGCTGAAGGTCAATAATAGACATCATTGTTTTTATATTGGTGTTATTTGCAAAGGTAGATAAAACCTAAAAGGGATTAACTTCTTGGTAAAAGTTGTTATTTCAGTAAAGCGATATTATTAAACTGGCAATATTTTAAACAAAGAAGTTGTAATATCTTCTTTATACTCCTTGGAAAAGCATGATCATCAAATATATGTTGATTGAAACCCTCTGTTTAAAAGTTGTTTTTTAAAAAAAAATGTTTGAAAAATTTGGTTTTTAATTCTAAAAACCCGATAATTGCTTGTAGAACTCGTACATACTAATAAAATTGAAGGTTCAAAATCTAACATTATAAATATTGAGGTTAGCTTGGATAACGTAGGGCGGGCTTCAACTCTAAATTACTCTGAGTTTTTTTGATTCGCTCAATTAACAAGAAGATTACCGAAGTTTATCAGCGGCCTCAAGCGTGTCTATTGAGGTTTTTAGTAATCTCAATTTACATATTAGTTTGTGCGGGTTCTTTTTCCTACAACTTTGTCCATTTTTGGATAATCCTTTTTATATTTCAGTAAGTTGATATTTTACTATCAATCAATCTAACAAACATTCCGGTGTCTTGGTTTTAAATGTTGTTGAAGTGGCAATGTATGATAGTATAATCAATCTATTCTTCATTACCCACCTCATTAACTTAAAATTATTGTATAAATGGCACATTTTTTTATTTAAAACTGCCATCAATAAAACACTGATATGAAAGTTTGAATCGTCTGGATTCATTCAACTTCAACAAATTGAAACCTGAAGTCTGATTAGTTCATTTTTCGCATATTTCATTGGTGGAAATTGGCATATTCTTTTAATAGAGCTCAAAATTGTAAACTCTACAATTATTTTTTAATCTTTTATAAGGTTGTTATGAATTAGTCAAGATTACCTCTCTTAACAAAAGGGATTCAGATAGTCGTTATATTTGTGCATGATTTACTTCACCCCTTACAAATAACCTTTAATATCATGGTCCGAATATACTTCCTTTTTGTTTTAATGTGTTTTGAAAATTTTTTATTCGCACAAACACCACAAAGCGTAGCATTTCAAGCCATTGCAAGAACTACCGGAGAGGCGGTTTTATCAAACCAAACAGTAGGAGTTAAACTCAGTATTATTCAAGATAACCCAAATGGTGATGTTTTATATTCCGAAACACACGAAGTTACAACCAATCAGTTTGGGCTTTTCAAATTATCTATTGGTCAGGGAACTATTGTTTATAATACTTTAGCCTCTGTTCTTTGGTCAGACGGTTTATCCAAGTTTCTAAAAACTGAGCTTTCAGCCACTAATAACGGTATATACGTAGATCTGGGAACTACGCAGTTAGTTTCAGTTCCTTATTCCTTTTATTCTGAAAATTCCAGATGGCTAAACAAATTGGGCAGCAATTCTGCCATTGCCTCCTCTTATTTTACGGGAAACGGCAATAATAATACAGGAATAGGTCACCAAGCTCTGTTTCAAACTACTTTTGGAATTAACAATACAGCAACAGGGGCTAATTCACTTTATACCAACACAATAGGATTCAACAATACAGCCAATGGGAGCGGATCTTTGTACTTCAATTCCGGCGGTAGTCATAATTCTGCATTTGGAACCGATGCACTTTATACCAATACTTTCGGTAATTTTAATACGGCTACCGGAGAAAATGCTCTTTTTACCAATAGTACAGGAAGTTACAATACAGCAATTGGGGCAAACTCAATGTATAATAATATCTCAGGAGAAGGAAACACAGCAACAGGTTCAGATGCTATGTATAAAAACAGTACCGGTTTTTTCAATACTGCTATCGGAGTAACGGCCTTAAAAGACAATACAACCGGGAATCAAAATACAGCGATAGGAGCACAATCTCTTATGACAAATGCAACTGGTGACAGCAACACAGCTACCGGATTTAATGCATTATTAAATAACATATCAGGATTTAACAATACTGCTGCAGGAAGCAGAGCACTTCTCAATAATACAACCGGATACGGAAATACAGGTTTAGGTGAAGATGCTCTTAATAGTAACACTACGGGTTACCACAATGTTGGAATAGGTGAAAATGCTCTTATAACCAATACAACAGGGTTTTCTAATGTTGCAATTGGTAAAAATGCTTTAGATTTTAACACAAATGGCACTTATAATATCGCAATAGGATTTGAGGCAGATGTTGCAGAAAATAATCTATTTAATGCCATTGCAATTGGAAAACATGCTATAGCAGGGGCAAGTAACTCAATTGTTCTTGGAGGCTTAGATACTAATTCCGTTAAAGTCGGTATTGGGCTTCAAATCCCAAGTACAGATTTGCATATCAAACAAAGTAACGATACTTTTCCTCTAAATCATGGTGGAGGAATGCGTTTTTCAAGAATGTTAAATGAAAATCATTGGCAAATCGGAATTGACGATAATAATGATTTCAATTTTACTTATAACGACACCATTAAATCATATTTAGATCATGTTACAGGGAATTGGGTAACACTTTCTGACAGACGATTTAAGAAAAATATAGCCCCTCTAAATAATGTTTTGAGCAGTATTTTACAGTTAACCCCTGTATCTTATAATTATTTAGACAATAATAATAACACTAGAAAAAGTATTGGTTTTATTGCTCAGGAAGTTTTGAATCAATTTCCTGATGCTGTATATAGCAAAAACAATGGAAATAACTATGCTATTGCCTATCAAAACTTTAGTGTGTTAGCAATTCAGGCCATTAAAGAACAACAAGAACAAATTGACCATCTTAAGCAGCAAAATCAAAATTTGCAAGAAAGAATAGAAAGGATAGAACAACTGATATTGAAAGATTAATACTAAAGTCAAAATTTATTCTAATTGATCAGAATATCTGACTTCTCTATAATTCCAATCTTTTAAAATCAGAGTAACTTTTCCATATGAACGTGTGGGATACCTACTTCCACAAATCCATCCCCAATTATCTGATAACCTAATTTAAGGTAAAATGGAATAGCAGTATCTCTTGCATGACAAAACACTTTGCTATATCCAGCCTTTAAAGCCCAATTTTCAGCAAATTTGACTATTTTCTTGCCAATTCCCTGATGTTGTTTATTTAAATCAACAGCAACCTGACGCATTTGAATATCATTTGCTCCCTTTTCTGGAACCAATATTAGACAAGCTATTAAATCTTCAACCCCATTTTCATTCAACTCATAACATGCAAAATGAATTTGATCTATTTCCATAGCTAATTGTTCATCAGTAAAGACCAGGTTTAAGGGTTTCCGTAAAATTTCAATTCTTAAGCTTACAGTTTCATCGTATTGAACAGTTCCAAATTCAATCACCTTACATTGATAAGTCATAATAGTTCATGTTAAAATGAATGAAAAAACCCCCGAACAGTATTTTTTACTATTCGGGGATTAATTATTTATTGGTTAAAAATCCTATATACCTCTTACATTAAAAAGCGCTGAATTAACAAGAAACAAAATGTGGTTTCAGATAAATCATACTTAAGGGCTTTTTAACAAACCTATTTTCGTTATCTAATGCTTATCTTTTAACCAGTTTAGTACTGATAATATCAGAGTCGTTGGTCAATGTGAGGAAATATATTCCTGAACTGACAGCAGTTAAATCTAAAACAAAATTGTTGCTGCCGCTTATTGCCATAATAACCTGACTATTTACCAACCTGCCGGTAACATCATGAAGTTGAATGTTGATTTCTCCTTCACTTAAACTGTTAAAAGATACCTGAGCAGCATCAATCACCGGAACAGGAGCAACAAAGTTAAATGACAAGGGGTTTTTAATATCAGAAATTCTATTAAGAGACACAATACCTGCAACTTTAGTCTGTCCATTAAAATCTGTCTGACTAAGACGATAATAACTAATTCCGGTTGGAGCAGCTTTATCTAAATAGTCATAACTAATCGGCATTAAAGATGTTCCAGCTCCTTCAATTGTGGCAATATCCACAAATTGAGCACCATCGGTTGAACGCGAAAGTGTAAAATAGTCATTATCTGTCTCTGAGGCTGTAACCCAATTTAGATGGTTACCCAATTCGGTAACTTTGCCATTGTATGATAAAAGTTCAATTGGAGTTTTATAGCAAATAAATTCTTCGTTTACATTATCAGCAACACAACCATTTGCATCTGAAGCGCTGAAACTATAGCTGGTCGAAACCCCTTCAAGTATCACAATTTCAATAATTTCTCCTAAAGCAAGCGGTCCAAAATAATCTCCCGCAAAACTATAATTTGTAGCCGGATTGAACGCAGGTAATCCGCCAAAAGCGCTTACAATAATATGGTAGTCCCCGGTTAACCAGTCACAAAACTCATCAACAACTATTTCAACAGGAGTAAGGAAAACAACCGGATAGCCGGGACTAACTGAAATACACTCATCTGCTAAATCCGGAAATCCACTTCCATCATCATCAGCAACTATTGAAGAAATGTATAGAGTTTGGTTGACAGGGTAGCTTCCATTGTTGAAAACTCCTGTAGCATTTGCATCGTATATTACAAAACCGGGCATAGAGATATCTCCTTCCGGACTATTATGAAGTGCATAAGCCAAAACATCAGGAACTTCATTAACTACATTTAAAACTACACCATTAGCAGTTGCTGTAACACTGCCTCCTGCACAAATAAAATCTGTGTCAGTCGTAATTAATCCTGCCTGTCCATCTGTCAATGGGTCACATGATTGTATAGTTACAGTTACCTGTTCAGTGATTAAACAACTGCCTAAATTTGCAGTAACTGTATAAACAGTAGTTTGTACCGGTGTAGCGGTAGGATTAGCTGAAGTTGAATTGCTTAAACCTGTAGAAGGAGACCAGGTATAATTTCCTGAGGAAGGCTCTACTCCAGGTGCGTCGGGAACTCCACCACTCACAGAAAGTACAGTACTTTGTCCTGGTTCGAGCGTAACATCTGGAGAAACCGTTAAAGGTAAAACATCTGCTATGTTCAAAGAAGCAGTTTGGACTATTGTATCACAAGCAAAATTAAGCGCAAATATGATCTCCAAAACATCACTGTCAGGTACCCCATCTTCAAGTACATTAATAGGGACCGAAAATTCGGTAGTGCCGGATGGCATTATAAATGTAGATACCACAGGATCATAGTCAATTCCGGGAACTGCGGTTCCACCTAACGTAAAACTTAATTCTGTATCTTCTACCAGCGGCTCAGTTGAGGTAAATGTTATCAATCCATTCACACAACCTTCCACTGCTGTATCAAAACCGGCACTTGTAAGTGCAATAGCGGATGCTTCAACCACAATAAAGTTAGTGCTTAAGCTACCTTCTTCAATAAAAACTCCTGAATCTAAAGCAGTATCCAAAGCATCAGCAACTGCAATTTTTAAATGGTATGTCTGACAAGGAATAACAGTAGCAGATGCTGTTAGAACAACCGTAAATCCATCGTACTGAACTGTAGATTCGGGATCTACAGGTGTTCCACTGCCATTATCAACATAATAAGCGCTATTTGAAACATTGTTCACGTTGTTAATGGTAACCGGAGTCGGAGTGCCTGGAATTAAGGCGATGTTTTGTTGTCCTGTGATACCAGGCCCACTGATAAACAGAGCAAAGCCATCATTAAAACTTCCGACATATTCTAAATACTCCTCAGATCCAAAAACATAATTAAACGTTACCTCATCTGCAAAAGGTATAAAATCAAATTCCAAAACACAGGCATCCTGTGTGCCGCCTAAAGTTATAGCATCCAAATCTGCATCGCCGGGTGTACTTAATGAAGTAGAGGCTCCACCTACATTGTTTGGCCCAACTGCATTATTAATACTTCCCGATGTTAACAGAATTCCGGAGCCTAAGCCAAGATTAGTGTTTTCTCCATTAAAAGTACCAAATGCACCTGTCGGACAATTTAAATCAACATTACTGATAGTTACACCATTTCCAACTAATAACTGGGCAAGTTCTTCGGCAGTTACAGCTCCATCAACTTGTAATTGTGCATAAGCCGGTGTTGCGCTTATAGCATAAATGATTACTAATAACCCTACTAAAAGAGCATGTATTGATTTGCTCATAGTTATTCTATTTAAGTTTTACAATTTTTTATATTAAAGGGCAAAATTGCAAAAAAAATTCTAAACCAAAGTTAATTCTACTAAAAAATAGAAGAGTTATCAGTATTTTTTGAGGAATATTACCTGAGTGATTATTAAGTATAGGATTGTTTAACTTTATATAGTTACCTTTGGGTATCTGTGTAGAAATGACAAGCAAAGAAGTTTTAAAGAAATATTGGGGTTTTAATGAGTTTCGACCACTTCAGGAAGAAATTATTGATTCAATTTTAAATGGGTTCGACACTTTAGCATTACTACCTACCGGTGGGGGTAAATCAATTTGTTTTCAAGTCCCAACAATGTCCAAAGAAGGGCTATGTTTGGTCATTACTCCACTAATCGCATTAATAAAAGATCAGGTGCAAAACCTGAGAAGTCGTCAAATTAAGGCTGAAGCCATTTATACAGGGATGAGCCGTAATGAAATTGAACGAGCCTTTAACAATTGTATTTATGGTCAAACAAAATTCTTATATATAGCACCGGAAAGACTACAAACTGAACTATTTAAAGTTCGCCTTGATCAAATGAAGATTAGCCTTGTTGCAGTTGATGAAGCACATTGTATCTCTCAATGGGGTTATGATTTTAGGCCAACGTACTTAAAAATTGCAGAAATCAGACAACATTTGCCGAATGTGCCGTTTTTAGCATTAACAGCTACTGCAACTGAAATTGTAAGGGCAGACATTAAAGAAAAGCTAAAATTTGGTAAAAATTCAAAAGTTTTTCAAAAAAGCTATACCCGTGCAAACCTTGCGTATTCAGTGCTTCATGAAGAAGATAAATTCAGAAAGTTAATAAAAATTCTTCAAAAAATTCCGGGTTGCGGAATAGTTTATGTACGTAGTCGAAATCGAGCTGAAGATGTTGCCAATATCCTAAACAGACACAAAATTAGTGCGGACTTTTATCATGCAGGGCTTGATCCCAAAACACGGTCAACCAAACAAGATGGCTGGTTAAAAGATAAAATTCGCATAATTGTATGCACGAATGCATTTGGAATGGGTATTGATAAATCCAATGTCAGGTTAGTAATTCATCTGGATTTGCCTGAAAGCTTGGAAGCGTATTTTCAAGAAGCAGGTAGAGCCGGCAGAGATGATATCAATTCCTATGCTGTTCTTATTTATAACAATACAGATTCTGTTACTTTAAAAAAAAGCCTTGATGATAGTTTTCCCCCTTTAGAAATTGTACGTAAGTTTTACTATTTGCTGTCATCCTATTTTAATTTAGCAATTGGAGCTGGAGAAGGAATTAGGGTGGATTTTGATTTGATTAAATTTTTAGAGACAAATAATTTGAAAGCATCACAATGTTATTATTCACTAAAAATCTTAGAAGAAAACGGATATATACAGACATCAGATGCTGTATTCAGTCCATCGAGAGTAATTATAACAGTTAATGAAGAGGAAATTTATGATGTACAAAATCGCAATCCAAACATAGAACCATATATTAAAACACTTCTTCGTACTTATGGAGGAATTTTTAGCCACTACAAAGATATTTTTGAAAGTCAAATTGCACTACAACTTAATGTTGACACTAATCAGGTTATAGATGTACTCAAAGCTTTACATAATAACAAGATAATTAATTATATTCCACAAACCGATAAACCTCAACTAGTATTTACTCGATCACGGGTTGCTTCTGAAAACCTTCTTTTTGACACCAAACTCATTGAATTCAGAAAAAAAGTTAGGTTATCAAATATCCAAGCTGCCATAAAATATGCTCAAAATGATTTAGTGTGCAGAAGCCAACAATTGGTTTCTTATTTTGGAGAATTTACAAGTAAGCCATGCCTAATTTGTGATGTTTGCCTACATAAAAAAAATAGAAACTCATTGGAAAGCAGAATCTTGGATATTACAAAAGACATAAAAACAACACTATCAACAAAAACATTGAGCCTATTTGAATTAGTCTCTCAACTTGATAAATATGAAGAGAAAGAAGTTCTAACCACAATACGTTGGATGATGGATAATGGGCAAATCAATTATAAAAACGGACTATTGAGCCTATCTTTTAGCTAAAGATTGATTAATGTAATCATCTAAATACAACCTATTTACTTAGACCTCACTCTTAAAGTTTAATTTTAAACTATTTACAACTACGAGAAAACATGGTTAATTTTGCTATCATTGGAATTGGGAATATTGGAACAAGACATGCTAAGCATATTTATCAAAACCCAAAATCAAACTTAATTGCCGTTTGTGATATCAGCAGAAAAAATGAGGAAATTATTCGAAGTTATTATCCAAATATTAACTTCTTTAATAACTACAAAGAGTTGCTTCAACTTCAAAATATAGATGTAGTAAATATTTGTACACCTAATTATTTACATTCACAAATGACTATTGATGCTTTACAAGCAAACATGAATGTATTATGTGAAAAGCCAATGGCAATATCGAGTATAGAATGCGATAAAATGATATTAACATCAAAAGAGGTTAATAAGAAATTATTTGTTGTTAAGCAAAACAGATATAATCCGCCAGTAGTAGCTGTAAAAAATCTCATTGATTCTGGCAAATTGGGAAAAGTTTTACAAATTTCTGTCTGCTGTTTTTGGAATAGAAATGATGATTACTATTTACAATCAGACTGGAGGGGTAAAAAATTAAAAGATGGGGGTTGCCTGTTTACACAATGCAGCCATTTTATTGATATTTTATTATATCTTGCTGGAAATATAAATTGTATTAAAGGAATTATCCAAAATGCAACTCATCAATCGCTAACTGAGTTTGAAGACTCCGGTGCTTTCTTATTGCAATCTGAAACTGGGACAATTATCAGCTTTCAATTCAGCACATCTGCTTATAGACACAACATGGAAGGGAGTATAACCTTATTATGTGAAAATGGAACCGTTAAAATTGGAGGTCAATATCTTAATACCATTGATTATCAATGCATCGAAGGATATGAAATTTCTAACCTTCCAAAAGGGAATTCAGAAAACGATTATGGCACCTATAAGGGTTCTATGTCAAATCATGATAAAGTTATTCAAAATGTAATTGACACCTTAAGCGGAAAAGCAACTATTGCTACAAGCGGTGAAGAAGGAAAAGCAGTAATCAAAATTATTGAAGAAATGTATAAATGTGCAGAATATATAAATAATGGATGAACCTTAACTTCTTAATCAACTAAAAGTTTGCATCTATATTTAAGCCTAAATAACTCCCTGATTCCTTAAAAGCTCAATTTGTTCAATTGAAAGTCCTATCGAAGTTAAAATTGAATTTGTATCTTCACCCAATAAAGGCGGAGCCCACCCGTCAGACAATTTAGCGGTTTGAAATTTTAGTGGCTGATTGATAGTGGTAACACTGCCATACTCACTATGAAAATGTTGCCTAAACATATTTCTATGCTTAAATTGAACATTATTTACAACTTCCGGTATTGACTGTACAGGAGTTAAGCAAATTTCAAATTCTGAGGCTTCTGCAATCCAATCTTTTCTTGTTTTCAATTCAAATAATTTTTTCAAAGCAGTTTTAACCTCTTTTGAAATTTCAGAATTTGGTAAAATTGCATTTACCCAATCAGGACGATTTATAAACCTGCAAAACTCTGCCCAGAACTTAGGTTCTAATGCACCTAAAGCCAACCATTTTCCATCTTTGCATTGATATAAATTATAGTTTGGAATTTGTCCACTTAAAAAGCCGAAACTATCTTTTGTACTATTTTTAGTGTCTGCAAAGTAATTTGCGAATGCTAAGCTCATTAAAGGCAAACAAGCATCTAACATCGAAACATCTATTTGATCTCCAGTTCCTGTTAATTTTCTGTTTTGTAAAGCTAAAAGGCATGATATAACTGTCATGTATGACCCACCCGCAATATCAGCAATTTGAAATCCAGGTATTACAGGTTGACCATTTTCAGATTTGTTTTCATCGAGGATGCCAGAAAGACCAATGTAGTTTATATCATGTCCTGCTTTGGATCGCATTTCACCATCCTGACCGTATCCAGTAACAGATACATATATAATTTGAGGATTTAAAGCTGAGGCAACTTCATAATCCACTCCTATTTTTTTTAATACATCCGGTCGAAAAGATTCAATAACAATATCTGCAGATTTTATTAGTTTGAAAAAAATTTCTTTTCCTTCAGCACTTTTCAGATTTAGTGAGAGGCTTTTTTTTGAACGGTTTACTGCTAAATAATAGACCGACTGATTTCCAACAAAAGGTGGATAGTTTCTTGTTTCATCCGGGAAATCAGGGTCTTCTATTTTAATTACTTCTGCTCCCCAATCTGCTAATAACATACTTGCTAATGGACCCGGTAATAAGCGACTTAAATCTAAAATTCGAATTCCCAGTAGAGGCCCTTT
This sequence comes from Sphingobacteriales bacterium, assembly GCA_016700115.1. Taxonomy (NCBI): domain Bacteria; kingdom Pseudomonadati; phylum Bacteroidota; class Sphingobacteriia; order Sphingobacteriales; species Sphingobacteriales bacterium. Next base: position 4,700,870 of record CP064999.1, read on the forward strand.
ATTTTCTTTATTAGTTTCTGTTTGAGTCTCTTTCAAAGGTGGTTTTTCACTTTCTTCGATGGATGCAGTTTGGCTTTGGTCGTATTTCTTGAACAATTTTAAATACTTCATCATATTCGCAATGTTACTTACTTTTACTTTACCTGTCATGTATGCCCATTGTGCGTTAGTTTTCCCTGATTCAATAGCAATATGCAACATTGAATCTGTTTTTACATAACAGTCAGGTTGCCCAATTAAACCAGATTCAACTTTACAACTACAATTCTCTATTGACACTGTAAATTGAGCAGCTTCTTTACCTGACAAATCAAAATGAAATACTCCTTTAAAGTCTTTTGAATAATCAGCCCTAAATCTTTTTGGCAGAGAGTTGAATAGTTCCTGTATCATCATGAACTCAGTTAATTTTATATTTAAAATTGCGTCCACATTTTTTTTGAGCATTCAACAAGACGCGATAGAAATTAATTGGCTGCGTGAGTTTAGATTAGTTTAGAGGGTTTTGGTTTTGGATGGGATAAAAAGCCAAAAGCCGTTGCAGCGTGGGCTGACAACGGCTTTGGTTTTTAGTAAGGTTGGCGGCGACCTACTCTTCCATCCTTTCGAATAGTACCATCGGCGCTAGGGAGCTTAACTTCTCTGTTCGGAATGGGAAGAGGTGGGACCTCCCTGCTATAGCCACCTTATGCTCTTTATTTAGTTTTGACTTTGTGGCAGAAGTAAGTTTTTCGCTCTATCTACAGACATCTTCTCCTTTTCTTTAGCAGCCTAAAAGGCTCTTTTTTATTTATGAAAGCTTACGGGTTATTAGTATTGCTCGGCTTTGCTATCTCCAGCTTTACACCTGCAACCTATCAACGTGGTCATCTTCCACGACCCTTAAAAGAAGTCTCATCTTGGAGTTGGTTTCGTGCTTAGATGCTTTCAGCGCTTATCCTTTCCGAACATAGCTACCCGGCGGTGCGCCTGGCGACACAACCGGCATACCAGAGGTTCGTCCGACCCGGTCCTCTCGTACTAGAGTCAGATCTCCGCAAACTTCTATCGCCCGCAACAGATAGGGACCGAACTGTCTTGCGACGTTCTGAACCCAGCTCGCGTGCCACTTTAATGGGCGAACAGCCCAACCCTTGGGACCTTCTCCAGCCCCAGGATAGACGAGCCGACATCGAGGTGCCAAACCTCCCCGTCGATATGAGCTCTTGGGGGAGATCAGCCTGTTATCCCCGGAGTACCTTTTATCCTTTGAGCGATGGCCCTTCCATACGGAACCACCGGATCACTTTACCCTACTTTCGTACCTGCTCGACCTGTCTGTCTCGCAGTCAAGCACCCTTCTGCTAATACACGCTTCGCACGATTACCAACCGTGCTGAGGGTACCTTTGGAAGCCTCCGTTACGCTTTTGGAGGCGACCACCCCAGTCAAACTACCCACCATGCAATGTCCTTCTTATCCAAAAAGTTAGGAACTAACTAAACAAAGGGTGGTATTTCAAGGACGACTCCATAATGCCTGACGACACTATCTCACAGTCTCCCACCTATCCTACACATCATTTAACCAGTTCCAATGCAAAGTTATAGTGAAGGTTCACGGGGTCTTTCCGTCCCGTTGCGGGTAAGCGGCATCTTCACCGCTACTACAATTTCGCCGAGCTCACGGGCCGAGACAGCGTCCAGATCGTTACACCATTCGTGCGGGTCGGAACTTACCCGACAAGGAATTTCGCTACCTTAGGACCGTTATAGTTACGGCCGCCGTTTCCAGGGCTTCAGTCAAGAGCTTCGCCTTGCGACTAACCCCCTTCCTTAACCTTCCGGCACCGGGCAGGTGTCAGACACTATACTGCGCCTCGCGGCTTTGCAGTGTCCTGTGTTTTTGCTAAACAGTCGCCTGGACCTATTCTCTGCGGCCTCCCTCTTGAGAGGGTAGGCGTCTCTTCTCCCGAAGTTACGAGACCATTTTGCCGAGTTCCTTAGCCGTGAATCACTCGAGCACCTTAGGATATTCTCCTCGACTACCTGTGTCGGTTTACGGTACGAGCGCCTTATACCTTTAGCTTAGAGGGTTTTCTTGGAAGTTCGCTTCACGGCATTATCCAATCGTCCAAAGACTCTCGGTACTATCAACGCTCAGCTCAACTTGCGGATTTGCCTGCAAGTCTCATCGCCTACTGTCTTCAACGTACTATTCCGTCAGTACGCAGCCGCTACGCCTCTCCGTCTCACTTCGCAGTATAAGCCGGTACGGGAATATTAACCCGTTTCCCATCAACTACCCCTCTCCGGGTTTGCCTTAGGATCCGACTAACCCTGACCCGATTAACGTTGATCAGGAAACCTTAGTCTTACGGTGAGCGGGTTTCTCACCCGCTTTATCGCTACTTATGCCTACATTTGCTTTTCTAACCGCTCCAAACAAGCTCACACTTGCCATTCAACGCAGTCAGAATGCTCCCCTACCTATTAACTTCCGTTAATACCATAGCTTCGGTAGTGTACTTGATGCCCGATTATTTTCCGCGCAAAACCACTCGACTAGTGAGCTGTTACGCACTCTTTAAATGAATGGCTGCTTCCAAGCCAACATCCTAGCTGTCTATGCAGTCTCACATCGTTATTTCAACTTAGTACACATTTAGAGACCTTAGCTGATGGTCTGGGTTCTTTCCCTCTCGGCACATGACCTTAGCACCCTGTGCCTCACTCCTGAGTATATGTAACAGCATTCGGAGTTCATCAGGGGTTGGTAGGCGATGAAACCCCCTAGCCCAATTGGTAGCTCTACCTCTGCAACACTCTACTTCAAGGCTGCCCCTAAAGGCATTTCCGGGGAGTACGAGCTATCTCCCAGTTTGATTGGCCTTTCACCCCTACACACAGTTCATCCGGTAGCTTTTCAACGCTAATCAGTTCGGACCTCCATTTCGCTTTACCGAAACTTCATCCTGACCATGTGTAGATCACGCAGGTTTCGCGTCTACGTCCACCGACTATGACCGCCCTATTCAGACTCGCTTTCGCTACGGCTCCGTTACTCCCTGTAACTTAACCTCGCCGGTGAACAGTAACTCGTAGGCTCATTATGCAAAAGGCACGCCGTCACCATTTTACTGGCTCCGACCGCTTGTAGGCGCATGGTTTCAGGTTCTTTTCACTCCCCTGTGCGGGGTCCTTTTCACCTTTCCCTCACGGTACTATTCTCTATCGGTCTCTCAGGAGTATTTAGCCTTACCGGATGGTGCCGGCTAATTCACGCAAAGTTCCACCGGCTTCGCGCTACTCAGGTACTTAACTACAAATTATCGCTTTACTTGTACGGGGATTTCACCCTCTTCGTCTTACCTTTCCAGGTAATTCCAATTCCAGATAACCTGCATCATGTTAAGCCCTATAACCCCGCTTCGCTAAGCAAAGCGGTTTAGGCTCTTTCCCGTTCGCTCGCCACTACTTAGGAAATCACTGTTGTTTTCTCTTCCTCCAGGTACTTAGATGTTTCAGTTCCCTGGGTTTGCCTCCTTTACGGATGTTCCGACTTCATCGGAACGGGTTGCCCCATTCGGGTATCTTTGGGTCTAACGGCCGTTCGCGCTATCCAAAGCTTTTCGCAGCTTACCACGCCCTTCTTCGCCTCTGAGAGCCAAGGCATCCCCATGCGCCCTTATTCGCTTTCGTCTCTTTATTCCTAATACGCCGCTTATGATTACTCAAAAACGTCTGTATCCTATCTTCACCTTTACTGTTTTCTTACTTCTGCCAACAATGTCAAAATAACTTCCTGCTTCTCGCTTATTGCTGTGGAGGATATCGGAGTCGAACCGATGACCCTTAGCTTGCAAAGCTAATGCTCTAGCCAGCTGAGCTAATCCCCCTCTTCTTCTCTCTCTCCCGTTACTCCCACTTCTTTATCTTGTAGGTAGTCTCGGGCAGACTTGAACTGCCGACCCCTACATTATCAGTGTAGTGCTCTAACCAGCTGAGCTACGAGACTCTATCATCTCCTCTCTCTCCTCCTCCTCAAATATCTGCATTATTATAACATGGGTAATAGGTAGTCTTCCTCCTGCTTCTCCTCGTCTCCTCAATCTATCCGCCTGACCTCCTTTGAGTATTTATTTTTTCTCTA